>JBKPIV010000122.1:0-7136 GCA_046730395.1 Actinomycetota bacterium
CTCGTGCGCCAGGCGGTCGTACAGGCGCTTGTCGTAGCAGTAGTCGAAGCCTTGCTGCTGCATCGCCCATTCCATGTCCCAGTAGACCTCCGCGATGAACACGAAGCCGGGCACGGCGTCCTTGACGCGCGCGATCAGCGGCGGCCAATACTCGCCGCCGGGCGCGGGCCCGGCCCGTTCGCCCCAGGTGCGGGCGAAGACCTCGTTCGTCATCAGCATCGCCATGTCGCAGCGCACGCCGTCGCACTGCTCGGCGATCTGGCCGAGCGTGTCGATCACCGCGCCGCGCAGGGCCGGCGAGAACGCGTTCAGCTGCACGACGTCCGGCCAAGCCGGGAAGTACGGGTCGCGGCCGTTCGCGAGCACCCGGTCGCCGGCCCTGACGAACGAGGTCGGATCGCCCGCGAGGTCCCCGTCGGTCCCGCCGACGAAGTACTCCGGATGTGCCGACGTCCATGGGTGGTCGGGCGCCACATGGTTCGGCACGAAGTCGAGGAGGAGGCCGAGCCCGCGCTGCGCAAGCGCCTCCCGCGCCGAGGCGAGCCCTGCCGGTCCGCCGAGGTGTTCCGCGACCGTGTAGTCGCGTACGCAGTACGGCGAGCCGACGACATCCGCGCTCACGAGGTCAGGCAAGGCACCGCGAAAGCTCTCGACGAGGCCGTTGTTCTGGAGCGCGATCTCGATCCCGGCGGGGCTACGCCCCCACACGCCCATCAGCCAGACCGCGTCGAAGCCCAGCTCGGCGACCGCGTCCCACTCCTGCGCAGGCACATCCGCGAGTCCGATGCTCCTGCCCAGCCTGCGGCTCAGCTCATCGACCCAGACCCAGGAGTTGACCTCGTAGATGAACGGATGCCGGTGCAGGAACCCGCGCTGCCCCGGCTCTCCCTCCGTGAGGGCAGCGCTCGTCACCGTCACAGTCGCAGTCTCGCAGTCCGGGCCAAAAACGCGCCGCTCCGTTTACGTACGGACGATGGTGTGTCCCGCGCTTCTTGCTCGCAGGAGTGAGCCCACGGAGTCAGCTATGTTCCCTCCCGTACTCGAGCACGAGGAGCGTTGGTGTTGACGACAGACGCAACCACCCAGTTCTTCCAGGAGCTCGCGGCGCGAGGGCACGAACCGGCGCTGGAGAAGGTGACGGGTACATTGCGGTTCGACCTGACGGGCGGAGAACGGGTGGCCCGGTGGCTGGTCACGATCCGCAAGGGTGACGTCGACGTCTCGCGGAGGAACGCGAAGGCCGATTGCGTCGTACGCAGCGACCGCAGGCTCTTCGACGGCGTTGCGAGTGGTGAGGTGAATCCGATGGTGGCGTTCCTGCGTGGCGCGTTGGAGCTCGAAGGAGATCGTTGGCTGTTGATCCCGTTCCAGCGGCTCTTCCCGAGTCCGTCTCGGACAGGCTCATGAACGGCGATCTCGTCACGATCCTCGACGGCAACACCTTCGTGGTCAGCGACGCGCGGGGCGACATCGAGGCGTCGCGCACCGATCCGACCGGCCTGTTCTCGTTCGACACCCGCTTCCTCTCGACCTGGGTGCTGACGGTGGACGACAAACGCCTGAATCCCCTCTCGGTTGACGATCTGCAGTACTTCCAGACGCGTTTCTTCCTGGTGCCCGGAACGGGAACGGTCTACGTCGACGCCAACCTGTCGGTGATCCGCGAGCGCGCGGTTGGCAACGGTTTCCACGAGGAGCTCACGATCCTCAACCACGACGAGAACCCGGTCGACCTCACGGTTCGGCTCGAGGCGGGCAGCGACTTCGCCGTTCTGTTCGAGGTCAAGGACGCGCTCGAGAAGAAGGGGCGCTACTACGCGCGGGTCGAAGACGGGCGTCTGCTGCTCGGGTACGAACGCGAGACGTTCGGGCGTGCGACCGCGATTTCGGCCAGCGCGTCGACCCAACTCGACGAGCACGGCCTCACTTTCGCAGTTCACCTCGAGCCGGGCGAGGAGTGGACGACGGACCTCGATGTCGTCACGGCAATACGTGCGGGCGCAACGTACGTCCGGCCGAAATACGAGCGGGGCGAGAAGCGGGCTCGACCGAACATGGAGCGAAGCCTCGACCGTTGGCTCGGGGACGCGCCGCGTCTCGACTCCGACTGGGATGCACTGAAGAAGACCTACCGGCGCAGTCTTGTCGACCTCGCGGCGCTGCGCTTCTCGCCGCCGGTCGCGGGCAGAGGGGAGAGTCTTCCGGCCGCCGGTCTCCCATGGTTCATGACGATGTTCGGACGAGACAGCATCTTCACGAGCTTGCAGGCTCTACCCTTCACGCCCGAGCTCGCCGCAACGACACTTCGTGCGCTCGGGGTGTGGCAGGGCAGCCGCGTCGACGACTTCCGCGACGAAGATCCCGGTCGCATTCTCCACGAGATGCGCTACGGCGAGATGACCGCCTTCGCGGAGCGGCCGCACTCTCCGTACTACGGCTGCGCCGACGCCACGTCCCTCTACGTCGTTCTCCTCGACGAGTACGAGCGCTGGACGGGCGACAGGCGTCTCGTTCGCGAGCTCGAACGCGAGGCGCGGGCGGCGCTGAACTGGATCGACGAGTACGCCGACCTGAGGGGCAACGGTTACGTGTGGTACCAGCGCCGCAACGAGGAGACGGGCCTCGAGAACCAGTGCTGGAAAGATTCGTGGGACTCCATCTCCTACCGGGACGGACGGCTGCCCGGCTTCCCGCGTGCGACCTGCGAGCTGCAGGGCTACGCCTACGACGCGAAGCTGCGCGGCGCCCGCCTGGCGCGCGACATCTGGAGGGATCCCGCGCTCGCCGACAGGCTCGAGCAGCAGGCGGCCGACCTGAAGCGACGTTTCAACCGCGACTTCTGGGTCGAGGAGGGCGAGTACTTCGCCCTTGCCCTCGACAGCGAGGGAAACCAGGTCGACTCGCTGGCTTCGAACAACGGCCACCTGCTCTGGAGCGGCATCGTCGACAAATCGAAGGCGAAGGCCGTCGCCGGCCACCTGCTCGGGCCGAGACTCTTCTCCGGCTGGGGCGTACGAACGCTCGCCGAAGGGGAGGGGCGGTACAACCCCATTGGGTATCACGTCGGCACGGTCTGGCCGTTCGACACGTCCTTCATCGCCTGGGGCTTGCGGCGGTACGGCTACAAGCAGGAAGCTGCGCGGCTCGCCGCCGGCATCCTTGACGCTGCAGAGGTCTTCGAAGGGCGTCTCCCGGAGGCGTTCGGCGGCTACGAGCGAGGCCTGACCAAGTACCCCGTGCAGTACCCGACGGCATGCAGCCCGCAGGCCTGGTCGACCGGAGCCCCTCTGCTCCTGCTGCGCACCATGCTCGGTCTCGAGCCCGTCGGCGATCACCTCATCGTCGATCCGGTGCTTCCGGAGAGCATCGGGCTCCTCGCCCTGCTCGACATTCCAGGACGCTGGGGGCGCGTCGACGCGTTCGCGCGCGGGCGCCTCCAGCTCGAGCCGCCACGTTCTCGAGCGCAGGCTCCGCGCGCGCCGCACCTCTAGCGTCTGTCCTTCCCCGTTGTAGCCCAGGAAGGCGCAGGATTCCGCTCAGCCCCTCCCAGCTCAAGCCGGGTTGTCGACTAGAGAGCTTGGTGGCAGCCTTCTCGACCGCCTGTAGCGCCGACTGATCGGGCTTGTCCGCCTCGATGCGCCTCGCGGCGGCGGCAGCGGCCTCCCGGAAGCCGGCCGACACGATCAGCTGCTCGAGCGCATTGCGGATCCGTCCGCTCGCCGAATCTGGCGCGAGCCGGATTCCGGTGCCGAGCCGCGCAACGCGGTCGGCGTTGATGTGTTGGTCGCGGCCGAGCGGAAGCATCAGTAGGGGGACGGCGTGCGCGAGGGCGCGCAGGACGGTGCCGAGTCCGCCGTGGGTGACGACGGCATTGCAGCGTGGGAAGAGCTCGTCATGGCCGATTGAGCGGCCACGATCGCCGCCGAGGGCATGCAGTCGGCGACGAGCAGGTCCGGTTTCGTCTCCGCGATCACCTCGCGCACGTCGCAGGCGAGCTCGACGCCGCTGAGCGTTCTGAGGATCTCCCAAGCCTGAGCCTCGAAGGGAACGGAGGTGTCCGGCTGAGGCGCGTTCCGATAGGCGATCGGCGCGAAACCCTCTCGTCGCGCCGGCTCGGCCGTGCCGCTCGACGCGAGGATGTGCACGCGATGACCCGCAGCACGCAAGAGCCGGGTGAGCGCCAGGAGCGGCGGCAAATTACCGCCGCTCAACCACGTCGTGATGGGGAACAGACCTCGATCGTCGCCCGGTCACAAGGATCGGTTTTTGAGCACTCGCCGGCGAAGAGTTCGAAGTTGTTGGTGGGCGGGTAGATGGTGGCGACCTCCGGTGACATTGCATCCGCACTGGTATCGGATGCTGGGCTCGGTGCACGACGCTGACGCGATCGGGCCTGCCGAGGAACGAGCGCGCTAGGCGCGGCGACTTCCCCAAAGTGGCGACCCTGGCACTGATCCACGGCGGCGGCGGAAGCTCGTGGGACTGGCATTTGGTCGTGCCCGAGCTGCGGGTCGCGGGCACGAGGCGGTAGCGGTCGATCTTCCCAGCGAGGACGAGTCGGCCGGCTGGTGGCAGTTTGCGGATGCCGTGGCCGACGCGGTCGGCGTGCGTCGCCACCTCGTCGTCGTCGGCCATTCGCTCGGCGGCTTCACGGCGCCGCTCGTCTGCGCTCGGATTCCAGCCGAGCTGCTCGTGCTCGTTGCCGGGATGATCCCGTCGCCCGGCGAGCTCCTCGAGGACTGGTGGACGAACGCCGGCTACAAGGAGAGTGGGCTCGACGACGTCTTCTACCACGACGTCCCGACAGAGCTTGCAGCCGAGGCGAAGCGGCGAGAGCGAGACGAGGCCGCGAAAGCGCTTCGGGAGCCGTGGCCTCTAGACACATGGCCGGAAACACCGACCAGGTACCTCTTGTGCCGCGACGACCGCCTCTTCACGGCCGCATGGGCGCGTCGCCACGCTCGTGAGCGTCTCGGGATCGACGCCGAGGAGATGGACGGCGGCCACTACGTCGTCCTCAGCCGTCCGCGCGAGCTGGCCGAACGCCTCGACGCATACGCCGCGAGCCTCCTGTAACTGCGGACGCGGCCGCCTGCGCCCGCGTCGACATCCTCTTCGGCACCGACATCTCCGCTCCCGTCCCTACGCGCTGCCGCGCGCTCTCCCTGTCGGCTACTCCGCGAGGAGTTCCTGCAGCTTGAGCGTCGTCCTCAGGTTGCGCACGGTCAGCTCCTTGTACGCGGCGCCGCCGATCAGCTTGCGCATCACGCTCCGGTTGAGCGCGTCGCGCTTCGTCGCCCAGAGGATCGCGCCGTCCACCGTCCTCACCTCTTCGACGGCGGGATCCGGTTGGAGCTCGCGTACGACCTGCTTCGCCTCAGTGCCGCGGCGGACGAACGCCACGTTCGCGCGGAGGCTCACGTCGCCTACCCATCCCTTCGGGATCGCCCTCACGATCCGCGCGTACGCCGCCCGGTCGAGCACGACAACCTTTACCGGCAGCTGGAAGCGCTTCTCGATTGCGCGCTCGATCCTCCTCTCGAGCTTCGGTGCGTCGCGCTCGCCGCTTTCGAACAGGACGTTCCCGCTCGCGATATAGGTCGACACGTCGCCGAACCCAAGCTCCTCGATGCATCCCTTCAGATCCTTCATGTTGATCAGCGTCTTGCCGCCGACGTTGATCCCTCTCAGGAGCGCGACGTACCTCACGCGGGACACCTTACGTCGGCGGGGCGTCTGCGGTTGCTGATGTGACCGCCGCTGCTGCGCGCGAGCGTCCCCTCGCGCCTTGCCGGGGCGCCGTTCGGCCCGAGAAAGCGGTCACCGCGCGCGCGCGAACAGTGAACGAAAGGTGGTCGACCGCGCTCAGCGTTCCGTAGCGCTTCGTCAGGCCCTCGACCACGATCGGCGGGGCCACCTGAGCAATCGAGGTCGTGTGCATGCAGCGAGGATCGCGCAGGTTGCTCTCGCGCGCATCGGCTCGAACGCCGAACTTCACTTCCGACCGTAGGAGGATGACGGACGGCCATCGTCTCAGACGTGAGGTGGATCGCTCCGGATACGGTGAGCTCAGATGAAGGAGCGGATCGTCGAGGTCTCGGGGCGCGGCATCGCGATTACGAGCCCGGGCAAGGTCTTTTTCCCGGAGCGCGGGGAGACGAAGCTCGACCTGGTGCGGTACTACCTCGCCGTCGCCGAGCCGCTGATGCGCGCGGCGGGCGGTCGGCCGACTCTCATGCAGCGGTTCCCGCACGGTGCGGAGGGCAGCTCGTTCTTCCAGAAGCGCGTCCCGGAGACGGCGCCCGAGTGGCTGCAGACGACGATCGTCAGCACGCCGAACGGGACGACCTCGCGCGCGCTCGTTCTCGCCGACATGGCGCACGTGGTGTGGGCGGTGAACCTGGCCTGCCTCGGCTTTCACCTCTGGCCCTACCTCCACGACCGCCGCGATGTCGCGGACGAGCTGCGCCTCGACCTCGACCCGCAGCCCGGCGTCGGCTTCGAGGAGGTGCGGGCCGCGGCGGCTGCGGTCCGCGGCCTGCTCGAGGAGCTCGGGATGGTCGGCTACCCGAAGACGACCGGGAACCGCGGCCTTCATGTCTACGTCCGGCTGGAGCCCCGCTGGGACTCGTACCAGGTGCGGGCCGCAGCGGTGGCCGCCGCGCGCGAGCTCGAGCGCCGCCGCCCCGAGCTGATCACCTCGGCCTGGTGGAAGGAGGAGCGCGGCCGCCGCGTCTTCGTCGACTACAACCAGAACGCGCCGCACAAGACCGTCTTCGGCGCCTGGTCGGTGCGCGCCCGCCCGGGCGCTCAGGTATCGGCGCCGCTGACCTGGGACGAGATCGACACGCTTCACCCGGACGAGCTGACGATCGCGAGCGTGCCCGAGCGGCTGGCGGCGGCGGGTGACCCGTGGGAAGGCATGAACGACCAGCCGCAGTCGCTGGAGCCGCTGCTCGAACGGCACGAGCTGGATCGGGCCGCCGGCCTTCGGGACGCTCCATGGCCGCCCGTCTACCCGAAACAGCCGGACGAGCCGCCACGGGTCGCTCCCAGCCGAGCTCGCAAGGACACTCGGTAGGCCTCTTCAGCTACGACTCGCTCTGGCACCGGGAAGCGAGGGCGGCCGTCGCACC
>JBKPIV010000123.1:0-14396 GCA_046730395.1 Actinomycetota bacterium
ACCCGGCGGGGCGAGTACGACCACCTCGACCTCGCCACCACGATGCGGCGACTTGTCGAGGACATCACGTCGGGCCGGTTCGCCGACGAGTGGGATGCCGAGCGCGACGCCGGCTACCCGAGGCTGACGGCCCTGCGGGAGCAGGAGGCCGGCCCCGCCGTGGCCGAGTTCGAGACCGCCTTACGCCAGGAGCTTGGGGAAGGCGCAACGAGGCGGTAGCCGCACCGATTGGCAGCTGACAACAATTGTCGATAAGGTGGTGGCGTCATGAAGACGGTCGATCAGCTCACCGAACTGTTCCGGCAGCAGGGCCTCCGGGTGACGCCCCAGCGCCAGGCGATCTTCGGCTTGCTGCACGGCGACGACCGGCATCCAACAGTCGAGTCGATCTACGACGCTGCCCGGGGGCAGATGCCGACGATCTCGCTCAAGACCGTCTACCAGACCGTCAACGACCTCGCCGCCATGGGCCAGGTGATCCTGCTCGACCTCGGGACCGGCAGCTATCGCGTCGATCCGAACGTCGAGGACGAGCACCACCACCTCATCTGCACCCGCTGCGGCAAGGTCCGCGACGTCCCCCTCGACCTGCCCGACGTCCGGCTCCCACCGCGCTACCGGCGCGGATTCTCGGTCTCGGCCGTCGAGGTCAACTTCCGCGGGCTGTGCGACGAGTGTGCCGCGCAACCCTCGTAGCCCCTGAACGATCGACGACCACACAAGGAGCACAATGCCCAAGCTGCAAGGATCCAAGACCCACGACAACCTGAAAGAGGCCTTCGCGGGAGAGAGCCAGGCCAACCGGCGCTACCTCTACTTCGCGCAGAAGGCCGACGTCGAGGGCTACCCCGACGTCGCCGCGCTCTTCCGCTCCGTCGCCGAGGGTGAGACCGGCCACGCGTTCGGTCACTTCGACTTCCTCGCGGAGGTAGGCGACCCGGTGACGGGCGTGGAGGTAGGCCCGACCGATGCCAACCTCAAGTCGGCGATCGAGGGCGAGACCTACGAGTACACCGAGATGTATCCGGGGTTCGCCCGCACCGCCCGCGACGAGGGGTTCGAGGAGGTCGGCGAGTGGCTGGAGACGCTGGCTCGCGCGGAGAAGAGCCACGCCGGCCGGTTCACGCAAGGCCTCGAGGGGGTCAGCAGCAGCTGACGCCGCGCTGACCCGTCAGTGCGCCGCGGCCCCGGAGCTCGTCCGGGGCCGCTTGCGTGCCCGCCCGAGGAGTCACGATGCGTAAACTCACGTTCGACGACATCAAGGACCTCCGCGAGTACGAACGCGAGCGCGACGAGTTCCGGCGGCACATCGTCGAGATGAAGAAGCGGCGCCGGGTGCAGCTCGGTGATCTCGTGACCATCACGTTCGAGAACACCGACACGATGCGGTTTCAGGTCCAGGAGATGGCGCGCATCGAGCGCATGCTTACCGACGAGCAGATCCGAACCGAGCTCGACATGTACAACCAGCTCATCCCGGAGTCGAACGAGCTGTCGGGCACGCTCTTCATCGAGATCGACGACAAGGAACGTCTCTACGAGTGGCTCCCCAAGCTGGTGGGTGTCCAGCGAGCGGTGTCGATCTGGTTGCACGACGGCTCATCGGTGCCGAGTACGCCCGAGGACGAAGAGCGCCTCACCCGGGAGGAGACCACGACCACGGTGCACTATCTCAAGTTCCGCTTCGCGCCGGAGCAGGTCGACGCGTTTGCCGCCGGTCCGGCGCGGATCGTCGTCGACCATCCGAACTACAACGCCGTCGTGCAGCTCACCGAGGAACAGCGGTCGGAGCTCGTCGAGGACTTGCGCGTACCCTGACGGCTCGTGCACGTCCGCATTCGGCGGCTCGAAGCCGGCCTACCGCTCCCCGCCGCCCAACATCCTGATGACGCCGGCTACGACCTCCACGCCGCGGTCGACACCCACATCGACGCGGCAGGTGGACGCGCGCTCGTGCCGACTGGCATCGCAATCGCGGTCCCGTCCGGATGCGCCGGTTTCGTGCTGCCGCGTTCCGGTCTGGCCCTGAACCACGGCATCACCTGTCTGAACACACCGGGGCTCATCGACCCGCTCTACCGAGGCGAGGTCAAGGTGCTGCTCGTGAACACCGACTCCACCCGCCCCTACGACGTCCAGCGCGGCGATCGGATCGCGCAGCTCGTCCTGCTCGACGTCGAGATGATCGAGTGGGTCGAAGTTGACGACCTCGGCTCGACCGAACGCAACACGTTCGGGTTCGGTTCGACCGGGAGCTGACGCGGTCGTCGGATAGCCTCCTGCACCATGCCGCAGGACCGGACGTTCCGCTTCGGGATCATGTGCTCGCACACGGCGTCGGCCGCCGGTGAGCGCTTCGACGACCTCGAGATCCAATCGTTCGTCGGGTTCAACAACTTCACCGACGATCGCAGCGCACTGGCCGAGATGATGGCGGGCGCGTTCGGACTCCCGCCCGAGGAGGCCCTGGAGACGCCGGTCGTGCTGGCCGGCACGCTCGAGCAGATGATCGAGGACGTGCAGGCGCGGCAGGAGCGGTGGGGGAGGAGTTACGTCGTCGTGGGGGTGGACGTGATGGAGCAGTTCGCACCGGCCGTTGCCCGATTGGCAGGTACGTGATGGCACACGATCGCAAGTTCCGGTTCGGCGTGCAGACGGGAGGAGCGACATCGGCGGGGGAGTGGAAGGACAAGGCGCGCAAGATCGAGGCACTCGGGTATTCGACGCTTTATATGCCGGATCACTTCATCGAGACTCCGTACGCGCCAATGGTTGGCATCGCGATGGCTGCCGAAGCCACGGAATCGCTTCGGGTCGGCACGCTCGTGCTCGGCAACGACTACAAGCACCCGGCGGTGCTCGCGAAGGAGTTCGCCACGATCGACGTGCTGTCGGACGGCCGCGTGGAAGCCGGCATCGGCGCCGGGTGGCTCAAGTCCGACTACGACGCGCTCGGTCTCCCATACGACTCACATGGGACGCGCATCGAGCGTCTGAGCGAGGCGCTGGCGATCTTGAAAGGCGCGTGGGGCGAGGGGCCCTTCTCACTCGAGGGGCGCCACTACCAGATTCGCGACTACGACGGGATCCCAAAGCCGGTGCAACAGCCGCACCCGCCGATCCTCGTCGGCGGCGGTGGTCCGAGGTTGCTGCGACTCGCCGGCCGCGAGGCCGACATCGTCGGGATCAACCCGAACCTGCGCGCCGGCGAGATCAGCCCCGACGCGGTGCAGGACACGGTCGCGGCGATGACGAAGCAGAAGATCGAGTGGGTCCGAGAAGGCGCGGGCGACCTATTCGACGACATCGAGCTCCAGATCCGCTACTTCATGACATCCCTCACCGACGACCGGCGTGCGCTGGCCGAAGCCGTTGCGCCGGGATTCGGGCTCGAACCCGACGTCGCTTTGGAGTCGGGTGTTGCGCTCGTCGGGACAGTCGACGAGTGCTGCGACCTCCTCGTCCAGCGCCGCGAGGAGTGGGGTGTCTCGTACGTCGTCCTGGGCGACGATCAGTACGAGGCTTTCGCGCCGGTCGTAGCTCGGCTCGCCGGGACCTAGCCATGCAGGTCCACCCGCAGCGACTCAAGAACTGAGTGGCGACTCCAGCTGTTCTGCGCGAGGTGGCGGCGCAGTGGGGACGAATCGGTTACACAGGCTTCGGGGGACCACCGGCACACATCGCTTTGTTGCGCGAGCTCTGCGTCGACCGGAAGCAGTGGCTGACCGCCCACGAGTTCGAGGACGCCATCGCAACGTGCAACCTCTTGCCGGGTCCGGCGTCGACACAGCTGGCGATCTTCTGCGCCTGGCGCGTCGCAGGACCGATCGGCGCAGTCGTCGGCGGCGCGGCTTTCATTCTTCCGGGACTGGCGGCGATCCTCGCGCTTGCGGTCGTGTTCCTGAGCTCACCACCGGATTGGATACGGGGCGCGGGTGCGGGTGCAGGAGCTGCAGTAGCGGCGGTCGCGGTGCACGCCGGTCTCGGGCTCACGCCAGACAGCTGGCGGCGCTCCCCGGCGCGCTGGCGCTGGGTCGCGTACCTGGTGCTCGGCGGCACGGCCGCGGCGACGCTCGGTCCCTGGCTCGTCCTCGTGCTGGTCGGCTGCGGCGTGGTCGAGGTCACGTGGCAGATCGCCACTCACGGCGACCTCGCCGCTGTTCACGTCTGGCCGGTCGTGGCGGCCGCGGGCACCGGAACGGGCGGTGTGTTGGCCTTGGTCTGGGTTGCGTTCAAGGTAGGCGCGCTGGCGTACGGCGGCGGCTTCGTGATCATCCCCCTCATGCAGTCCGACGCTGTGAACGCCTATCACTGGATGACGAACACCGAGTTCCTCAACGCGGTCGCGCTCGGTCAGGTCACCCCTGGGCCCGTGACGCAGACGGTCGCCGTCGTCGGATACGCGGCGTACGGCATCGCGGGCGGTCTCCTTGCCGCGCTCGTCGCATTCGCACCGTCGTTCACGTTCGTGCTCTTCGGCGCGAAGCGTTTCGACGCCCTGCGGCAGAACACCGTGGTACGCGCGATTCTCGCCGGCGCCGGGCCTGCGGCTATCGGGGCCATCATCGGCGCCGCGATCCCGCTCGCGTTCGCGCTCGATGAGTCGTGGCAGTACGCAGTTCTCGGTGCCGCCGGCGTCTCACTGTTCGCGTTCCGCCGCGGAGTCGTGGTGACCCTGCTCCTCGCCGGCGCCGTCGGTCTCGTCGCGCAGATGGTCGGCGCGCCGCTGCCCTAGGAGAACCGGGCCGGGATCCAGCTGCCGAGCCGGTCGCGTAGATCGTCACCGACCTCGGTGAAGAGATGGCCGGTGCCGGGGAACACGACGAGCTCGCCGCCCGTGAGCATCTGCACGAGCTCGCTCGCTTGCGGCGGGAGGATCTCGTCCCGCGCTCCGTGGAAGAGGAGGACGGGCGTCCCTGCCAGACGTTCGGCCTCCTCGCAGCCCGCCGATTGGGTCGCGAGCGTCACGACGCCTGCCGTGTCGTCGCCGAGCGTGATCCCGGCCCGGATGGCGACTGCGCCCCCGAAGGAATGACCCATGGTCACGAAGCGTCGGCCGCCGCGGCGCGCCGCGAGCTCGGAGACGGCAGCGAGGTCGTGCACGCACGCGCCAAAGTCGTTGGGCTCGCGGTAGCCGACCCGCACGAGGCCGATGCCCTGCTCCGCGAAGCGAACGCCGAGGTCTTGGTAAAGCCCCTCGGCCGGTCCGAGCAGGCCGCCCATCGCGCCGCCGCATGCGAGCACGACGTGCTCGAACCCCGGGTCGCCGTGCCAGAGGATCGTGAGCAGGCCGCGGAGCGTGTACACCTCGACGTGCCGAAGGCTCTTGGTGACCTCCGCCTCCTGCGACGCGAGCGCGTCCAACGCCTCGAGCGGCGAGCGCGGACCCTCGCTCACCGGGTTCAGAGAAGCGAACGCAGCAACTCGCGCGTCCGCTCCCGATCGCCCTTGGAGACCGAGCCGTACTCCACCGCGGCGAAGTCGGTGGTGCCGACGTCGGCGAGCCGCTGAACCGCCGCGGCAACCGTGGCCTCGTCACCGACGATGGCGACGTCGGCCGGGCCGCTGGCACCCTCGCGGTCGAGCATCGCCTTGTAGGACGGGAGCGAGTCGTAGACCGCGAACACTCGCGCCGCGCGCTCGCGCGCGCCGTCGGGGTCGTCCGTCACGCATACGGGGAGGCCGGCGCACACGCGCGGCGGCGGTCGTAGCGCTTTCTCGGCCGCCTTCGTGATGGCAGGGATAGTGTGGCTCTCGAGGGTTGCGGGGCCGGTCATCCAGGTGATGGTGCCGTCGGCTGCCGTCCCGGCGAGCTCGAGCATCTTCGGGCCGAGCGCGGCGATGAGCACGGGGAAGGGAGTGGCGCCGGCGATGTTGAGCGTGCCGTTTGCGCTCATCGTCTCGCCCTGGAACGAGACCGTCCCCTCGTGGACGAGCGGCATCAGGATGGAGAGGTACTCCCGCATGTGGCGGACCGGCTTCTCGAACGAGTGCCCGAACATCCCCTCGATCACCAGCTGGTGCGAGAGCCCGATGCCGAGCGTCAGCCGTCCACCGCTGATGGCCTGCGTGGTGAGCGCCTGGCCCGCCAGCACCATGGGGTGGCGCGGGTAGGTCGGGACTACCGCAGTGCCGAGCTCGATACGCGGGACTTCGCGTCTTACCACCGCGAGAGAGGTCAGCGCGTCGAGGCCGAAGATCGGCGGCAACCAGTACGACGCGAACCCCACGTCGGCGGCTCGCCGGGCCGACGTCACCACCTCGTCGAGACCGCCGTGCCCCGCAACCTCTCCGCCGAAGATCCCGATGCGCATGCGGCGCAGGCTATCCAGGCCTCGGACGCGGCAGGGCAGGGCGCTATTCTCGACGGTTCACGCGGACGTGGCTCAGTTGGTAGAGCATCACCTTGCCAAGGTGAGGGTCGCGGGTTCGAGTCCCGTCGTCCGCTCCACAGCTTCAGACACCCGGAAACGAGAGGGCCCCCAACCCGGCACCGACCCGCGACGCCCACACCACGGCCGGCGAAACACACAAACGAGGGCACGCAGAACCCGGTGCGGGAAACGACGATTCGAGGTGAGCGCCCGCAGTATGGAGCAGGCCCACCATTCGAACGGAGCTAGCGTGGAGAAGCTGTGATGTCGAGCGCGACATACAAGGACGCGCCGACCGAGAGGATCGACGTCGGCGGAACGCGATTCGCTTACCGCCAGCTCGGTGCGGAGGCGGGCGTGCCTGTGATCTTCCTCAATCACCTGGGCGCGGTCCTGGACAACTGGGATCCGATGGTCATCGACGGCGTCGCTGCCCGCCACCGGGTGATCGCCTTTGACAACCGAGGCATCGGCGCATCAGGAGGCTCCACGCCGGACTCGGTCGCCGCGATGGCGCGGGACGCTGTCGCCTTCATCCGTGCGTTGGGCTTCGATCAGGTTGATCTTCTCGGATTCTCCCTCGGCGGCATGGTCTCGCAGGTGATCGCGCAAGAAGAAGCGCAGCTCGTTCAGAAGCTCGTCCTCGCCGGCACGGGTCCCGCCGGAGGCGAGGGCATGGACAAGGTCACTCCGATCACCATCCGGGCGATGGTCAAAGGTGGGCTGACGTTCAAGGACCCGAAGTACTACCTCTTCTTCACCCGAACGCCGAACGGCCGGACGGCGGCTCGGGAATTCCTGAAGCGATTGAAGGAACGCACGGATGATCGCGACAAGCGCATCTCCCCGATCTCCTTCCGTGCTCAGCTCAAGGCCATTCACGCCTGGGCGAGTCAGCAACCGTCGGACTTGTCGAGCATTCAACAGCCCGTCTTGGTCGCAAACGGCGATCAGGATGTGATGGTGCCCTCCGGCAACTCCGTCGACCTGGCTCGGCGTCTGCCCAACGCCCGACTCAAGCTGTACCCCGACGCCGGGCACGGCGGCATCTTCCAGTATCACGCGGAGTTCGTCCCAGAGGTTCTGGACTTCCTCGAGTCGTGACCGGGAAGCTGCGTATTCAGCTTGCCGGGAAGGTGAGGACGACCTTGCCGGGGCCGGCCTTTGCGGATTGGGCCGCGGCGGCTTCGCCGAAAGCGAAAGTCGCGGCGATGGTGGGAACGAGTTTGCCGGCGGCGACGAGGTCGGCCAGCGCCCACATGCCGAGCCGGTCGGCTTCGACGAGGAGGCCGGCCAGGCGGATGCCGCGGTTGGCGGCGTCCTTCGCGAGCGGGACGAGCGTGTCGAGCAGCGTGGAGACCAGGGTGCCGCCAGACTTGAGGACCTCCAGGGCCTTGGCGGGGTAGTCGCCGCCGATGACTTCCAGAACGACATCGACGTCGCCGACGACCTCGGTGAAGTCGGTGGCGGTGTAGTCGATCGCCTCGTCGGCGCCGAGCGAGCGCACGAAGTCGACGTTCGCGGCCGATGCCAGTGCGATGACATGGGCGCCGCGCGTCTTGGCGATCTGCACCGCAACATGCCCGACGCCGCCGGCCGCGCCGTTGATCAGCACGCGGCTGCCCTCGCCGACACGGGCGGTCTCCACTAGGGCCTGCCAGGCGGTGAGACCGACCATTGGTATGGCCGCGGCCTGGACGTGGTCGAGCCGGTCCGGCTTGGGAACGAACACGCGGGTCGGGCCGACGGCGTACTGGGCGTGCGCGCCGTGGCCGTGCGGGAAGGGCAGCATGCCGAACACCTCGTCGCCGGGCGCGTAGAGGGTCACGCCCAGGCCGACAGCTTCCACCGTGCCCGAGACGTCCCAGCCGAGCACGAAGGGCGGCTGGCCGATGAACAGGCCGCTTTCGCGGTTCATCACGTCGACCGGGTTCACGCTCGCCGCGTGCACACGGACGAGGACCTCGCCGACGCCGGGCTCGGGGGTGGGCAGGGTGACGAGCTCGAGGACTTCGGGACCACCGAGTTCGTCCTGGCTTATGGCCTTCATCTGGTCGTTCATGGCTTCCTCCGACCACACGCAACGAGTCTCGTAGGCTTTGAGGCGACTCCTGGCACGAACACCGTAAGCCCCACGGCCGGCGCTGGCGCTCGTCGTCGGGCCAGACGGTGCGCGAGCGTGGCGGCCTTCTGGCCCGCCGTGTGTCTGCGGGGCCTTCGTCCCCGGTGGGCGCTCGGTCGTGCCACTGGCGGCGGAGCTGGCGGCCGACCTCGGCGACGCGCGGGGGACGGTCTCCCACGGGCACGTACACCCGCGTGCGGCATTCTGCGCAGGTGGTCCGGCCCGAGAAGCTCGTCGACTGCCAGCGGTATCCGCACGCCGGGCAGCGCACCTGATAGCGGGTGTCCGTCATCATCACCTCAGGACGGCTGCGCTATACCTGCCGCACTTCGACGCAGAAGCTCTCGACGAGGTCATCGAGTACCTGACTGAACCCGATCCGGAGATCGGCTTTCCCACCCGTGTCCAGCGCGGCGAGAACCTCACCACTTATAAGCGCAACCCCACGGCCAAGGAGGCATTGAAGACCGCAGAATCGCTCCAGACGATCCGCGTGGCGAAGGTGAGCAAGCAGACCAACGTCCGCCGTCTCCTGCGACTGGGCCGACTACTTGCCTGGGACAAACTCGACGTCGACGCTCTGAAGAAGTTCACCATGGCCCTCGTAAAGGTGCTGACCGAGTCCCACAGAAGGGTCGCCAAAACCAAGGACTTCAAAGAGCGAGTCGAGGACGCCGCCACCATTGATGTCCGAGCGGTCACTGTCGGCTACGGAGAGACCGATGCCATAGACGAGCAGACGGCTCAGTCTGCGCCCAGAAGAATGGGGTGACATGGGAGATGGCCTCGTCCGCGGACGGATAGGACCGGAGGTGGTCAGTTGCGCACAAGTCCAAGAGACCGTCTAAGAGAGTCGCCACGTATTGCCGCTGAAAGTCAACGTCGTACGTCACCTTCAACAGAGTGAGTCCCGGGGTTTGACCCTGGAGGCGAGCGACTTCCTCGAGCCCCGAGTGATGCGTGATGTCGCCGGGAAACGCCAGACTGAAGCCCTGGCGCCTCCGTATGCCCGCCATTGGCTCAGCGAGTTGTCAACTTCCGAAAAGCAACAGAGGTAGTAACGAGTGTCGGCGTATGTAGTAGTTCCACTGGCCGCGTGCTCCATGAAGGCGTGACCGAGCGAACCGAGATCGTTCCGTCGCAGGCGCTCCGAGATGACTTGTGCGGCCAATTCAAAGGTGTACCGCACCTCCGAGCTGTCGTTTCAGGTAGCGGTAGTCGGTGGCCCACATGACGCCGGTCTCGACCATGCCCTGCAATCCGGCAGTGTCCGTGTAGTGGTGAACGACGTTGGGAAGAGGTTCGTCGTCGAGCGGTGGCAGCGTCTGCTGGATATCTCCCAGCGCGTTGTTCGTTATCTCCTGTCTCGCAGCCATCAGAAATCAGGCGCGTATCAGGCGGGGGAGACTCGGGACACAGCGCACAAGAGTGCCAAACCGCTGACCGCTGCGTTTCTGGCACCGGGTTCTGCGTGCCCTCGTTTGTGTGTTTCGCCGGCCGTGGTGTGGGCGTCGCGGGTCGGGTGCCGGGTTGGGGGCCCTCTCGTTTCCGGGTGTCTCTACAGCTTCAGACACCCAGAGGGGCGGAGGGCCCCGACCGGCCCCCAAACCCGCCACCCGCGCACACGAACGCGCAACGCCGCCGCCCGCACCACAGACAGGGCACGACGAGCGCGGACGGCGCTCTCATTCAAGGGGCGAAAGGCTGACAGGCTCCTTACTCGATCCGAGAGGAGGCTCACTCGCCAGCATCTGCGCTGGCTCCTAGATCGTCCCGACGCAATTCGGAGTAGCTAGTTGGATAGCGACGTTTTCATTCTCGGCTCTGGGTTCTCTGCCGCGGTATCGCCTTCGATGCCGATCGTCAGTCAGCTGCGTGAGCCACTGACGCAGTTGCTTACGGCGGCAGTCTCTTGGAAGAAGATGCAGCCATTGGCCGACGCCGACGAGATTGGACCAGAATCCCACATTCCGGCTTGGCTGTCGGTGAGCTGCTTAATGAAGCTCGTGCCTTCCGGCATGAGCTCATCCCCTTGAATCGGCGATGAGTGCATAGTGCCGGTTCTCGAGCGCCTCGGCTACCAGCCGGGACCTATACCGCAGCGACCGTCCACGGGGCGGAGGGGTGAAAGCGACAGCGAGTCTCCGCTGTCGTGAAGACGCTTGCTCATCGAGTCGAGCGGTTCCGGCGCGATTGCCCAAGTAGTGCTGGCACAACGCCTCGCTCCAGGCGTCAACGGACCTACTTCACATAGTGCGCGCACGACTCCACGGCCATCGATTCTCGTCGGATTGCAACGTAGAGTTGAAAAGCGTGGCGACGGAGCCGCAGAAGCGCTCTGGTTGGCGCAAGGTTCTGCCCAATGTTTGGGTTGCTGTCATCGCGCCAATCATCGTCGGCTTGGCGATCGTGGGCATACCGGCTCTGATAAGCGCCCTTACGTCCAGCGAAAAGAAGCCTGGTCCGGAGATCGAAGCCGCTTCTCCCGTGGTTCACAACCCCGACGCGGCATTCGAGGATGCCCCTGACGTGACCGACCCAGAGACCCACGAGCCGGCGTCACGCCAGTCCCAGGCATCGAAGGCCCGAGTGGAGATCCGGTTGCAAAACAACGGAAACCGCCAGGCGTACTTGACATCGGGGGTCATCACCGTCCGCAAGGAGATCGTGATGCCCCCGTGTGGCCAAGGCAGCGGAGGACTGATCGTCTCGGCGACTTACGACGTGCCTCCCTTGCGGCGACGGCAGGCGCAAGGACAGACCATCGAGTTTCCAATCAACCAAGTGGTCGATCCCGACGACTCCAGCCGGTTCGCGTTCCGCATCGGGCCCGAGTTCAGCGACGAGGATGTCGGCCTGACGCTCTTCTATCAGCTTGACATCGCCGTCCAACACGGCAACGAAACCACCGGAGTAGGGCGAGTTCTTCTTGGTTTCCCGGGCATTAGCCCACTAGCCATCCTGCCGGTAGACATTGCTCATCCAGCTGGGTGCGACCGCAAGACTGTCGCCGCACTTCGCCAAGTTGCACGGCTACGCGGTGTCCGCTCGCCCGAGCTCGAGCGGGTTCTCGACTGCTTCAAGCAGCAGATCAGCGATTGCTCGATTTCCAACTAGTTGCCCGCATCTCCTTAATCCCGCATACGGACGAGTCCCAGAAGGGCGCTGGCCTCGCCCCCGTAGCGCCTTCGCCTCCGCCAGCCCCATTCGCTTCCGCCCCTCGCTGCCCGTTGCGCCTCTCCGCCCCTCGAACCTAAGCGCCGTCCCCGCTCGTCGTGCCCTGTCTGTGGTGCGGGCGGCGGCGTGGCGCGTTCGTGTGCGCGGGTGGCGGGTTTGGGGGCCGGTCGGGGCCCTCCGCCCCTCTGGGTGTCTCCACAGCTTCAGCGACACGGAGCGGGGACCGAGTGCAAGCGGCTGGCGCTGTCGACGTTCCGGTCCGGTGCTCGGGATCTCGCCACCTTGTGAGCGCGCCAGATTGCTCGTTCCGGGCGTGGCGCGCTCGCCCCAGAGCAGCACAGAGCGACGCCTCAGCCAGCCGCCTCACCTAGGGGCCGTTTCTTCGCCCTCGCCCCTCGAATGTGAGCGGCGCCCGGGGTGCGTCGTTCGTTGCGTTGGCGGGGCCTCCGGCCGGGGCGTGGCGTGGAGTGCCACCGAGTACCGCTGTCCGAAGGACAGCGATCGCGTGCAGCGCGATGCCATGCATGGTGAGGGTGCACACTGGTCATCTCCTTCTGGAGTGGACCCAGCAGGAAATCGACTACATCGCGAGCGCGGATGGTCACACAACCACGAACTTGGATCTTCTAACGAGGCTCATAAGTTCAATGGCTCTGATCGCGCCCGGGAACGCGTGAGCGAGCGACCCCATAACTGCCGATTGGTGAGACGCGTCGGGCAACACTGACGGCCCTTGCCCTGCGGCTAGCGGGTCGGCAACGGAACGGGCAATCTGGGCGGGTCGCTCGGAACTGCAACGGGCGCTGCCCTGCAAGACGCGTAGCCTTTACGTTCGTGACACGCGAGCAAGAGCTCGTGCAGATCCTTCGATCACGCGATCAATGTCTCGCGGCTGTCAGGGAGTTGGCGGGGGCCTTGACCGCCACCGAGTTGCGATCCGTGCAAGTCTCGGCGGAGGAATACGACGCTCTAGTCGAAGGCCTCCGCGATGAGAGTCCTCGTGTCCGATGGTGGTGTGTGCAGATCCTTGATCACATCCCTGACGCTCGCGCCTGCGAGGCGATCGCGACCGCCCTGGACGATCCAGTAGCCCGCGTCCGTCGGAACGCCGCGCACGCCCTCGGCTGCGTCGCCTGCAAGCCGAGTTGGAGTGCCTTGCCCGATCGCGTCGTTCGACAGCTCACCGCAATGGCCGAATCTGATTCGAATGCGAAGGTGCGGATGGAAGCGGCACTCACCTTGCCGTGCCGACCGCGCTGACGATCCTGCCTTGCCCCTCGCTCAACAGAACTGCCAATCAGTGCGACGCGTCAGGCAACGCTGACGCCCCGCCGTGCGCTAGCGGGTCTGAACCGGAACGGGCAATCTGTGCGCGTGACGGAGACCGGAGACCGATACCGGCGGCGTGCCGACGCGTTCGAGAGATTGATCGCTCGCACCGCGCCGGAGCGCTGGACAAGTCCTTCACCGTGTGAGGGCTGGCTGGCGCAGGACGTGGTGGCGCATGTCGTCGACTACTCGGGGCAGGTGCTCCGCGAAAGGGCGGGCATGTCGGAGGTCGCCGTCTTTGCGGACTTCTACGATCCAGCGGCCGCGTTCAGCGCCATCCGTGAGGTAGTCGAGCAGGTCTTAGACGACCCCGAGACGCCTCCGGACACCGCGAACTACATCGACCTCGCGGTCAGCTTCGACCTACCTCAACACGCGTGGGATCTCGCCAAGGCGACTCGGCAGGATCCAGCGATGGATCCCGAGGAGGTCGAACTGCTGTGGAGCTCCCTATCGCAGGCTCCGAAGGTGTGGGACTGGCAGCGCGACAACGGGTGGTATGCAGCCCCTGTCCCCGTTCCTGAGGATGTGGCCCTGCAAGACCGTGTTCTCGGGCTCATCGGCCGTGACCCGTACTGGACGCCACAGCTCTGAAGTAAGTACTGAACGTCAGCCGCCGATTCCAAAGGCGGAGCCGACGAAATTGAGAGCCGCCCTAGCTAGGGCGACGGCGCCTGCCGACCATTGCGTGACGGCGGCGACGTAGCGGATTCACCGCTGTCCGACACGGACCGACCTGGCGCCAGGCGGCTTCAGTCGTCGCGCCCGGCGCCGCGATCGGGTGCGCTCATGTCCCCCGTTCCGGGCGTGCCATCGGCGAGCCCGTAGTGCAGGTACACGGTGCCCTTCGGACTGGCTGCCGGCGGTTCGAGGAGCGTGACGTTCGTGGGCACCGCGCCACCGTCGAACACCTTCTTCCCGACGCCGAGCACGATCGGGTGCACCCAGAGGTCGAGACGGTCGAAGAGCTTCTCGCGCAGGAGGGTCTGCACCAGGTTCAGGCTCCCGACGACCTTCACGTGCTCGTGCCGGTCACGGATCTCGCGCACCGCGCCGGCCAGATCCGGGCCGAGCTGCGTGGACCCGGCCCACGAGAGGTCGGGCCTGCCGCGGGAGGCCACGTACTTCGGGACGCTGTTGAACAGCGTGGCGATCTCGTTGTCCTCGCCGCCCTCCTGGTACGGCCAGTAGGCGGCGAAGATGTCATACGTCCGCCGGCCGAGCAGCAGGGCGTCCGTGCCCTCGTACGCGGTACCGACCTGCGCCCCGGCGACCTCGTCCAGCAGGGGCGCCTGCCAGCCGCCGAACGGGAACCCCACCGGGTCCTCGTCGGGGCCGCCGGGCGACTGCCCGACGAGGTCGAGGGTTGCGAACAGCTCGATGTGGATGAGGCC
>JBKPIV010000124.1:0-8697 GCA_046730395.1 Actinomycetota bacterium
CAGGTGGGCCACTCTGATCCCAAGGTGACTCTGGCGATCTACGCGCAGGTGATGTGGCGGGGCGAGGGCGAGCGTGAGCGTCTCCGGGCGCTCGTGAATGGCGTTGAGTGGGCACCAATGGGCACCGGTGCCCATTCAAGCGATTTCGAGGTGGCGGCGGGGCCTTCCGCGAAACGCGAAAACCCCGTGATTAGCGGGGCTTCCGACGATGGGCGCGGCTGGTTTCGAACCAGCGACCTCTCGCGTGTGAAGCGGCGGGCCCAGGGATGCCAGAAACCGCATCAACAAGCGGTATGCGCCGCTGAGGGAGCGGCCGCCCAGCGCGACGGATTGCCGTGAATTACGCACGATTACCGGGGATTCAGGCAGAGAAGTTGGCTTTCTGCCCAAGGTGCCCGAGCGCGAATCGTTTTCCGGCTCCGCTGATTGCAATTTGACCCAGGTACGGAATCATCATGGCCCCTCCATGCGATCGTGGTGGGAGCTCACGCCTCGCTCAGCACCTCATCCCAATCGCGGATCTCCCAGTGACGCACCACCCCGTTGAGAACGAACGGGTCGCCCTTGGCGAATTCCTCGGCTGCCTCGCGCGAACGGAACACTGACATGGAGCCCTGCGTTTGCGGATCACCGAACGTGCCGACCATCAACAGCTCGCCCCGCTCGTGGAACTCCTCGAGGCGTTGCTTGTGGGCGGGGAAGTGTGGCGGCGCGTTGGCCGCCACATTCTCAGCCGACTCGTAGAGGAGGACGTACTTCACGACCCCGCCACCTCCTCGGCGCGGCGCTTGAAGGCGCGAAGCTCGCGGTTCCAGCCTTCGGTCGAGCCCACCGCGTCGCGCATCCCCTCCCAGCCCTCACCGTGGCGGTCGAGGTGCCGATGCTCGAGCTTGACTCGCGTGCGCTCGGCGTTCTCGGGAATGAAGCTGAACTCGACCTCGCTGGTCTTCTCAAGGTCGGTCTGGAGCTTCCACTGCGGCGTGATGTCCCAGCTGATCACCACCCGCTCCGGGGGCTCGAAGGCCAGGACCCGGGCCCACTGGCACTCGCTGCCGTCTACTCCCACGTCGTAGACCCGTCCCCCCTCCTCCATCTCGAAGACCATCTCCTCGAGCTCCCCTTCGAGAATGTGGTGATCGGGCGGCCACCAGCTCGCCATGTCCTCGGTGAAGACATCGAAGGCAAGCTGCTGCGGCGCCTCGACCACGATCGAGGTCTGAACGAGCGTATCTGCGATCTGCATGCTCACTTCTTCTCCTTTGCTTTCTGCTCGACGACTTCCTTGAAGCCATGGAGCGCCCGGTTCCAGAAGCGATCGAGGTAGGCGCGAAGCGCTCCCAGGCCGTCTGGATTGAGTTGGTAGATACGACGGTTGCCGTCTGCACGGTCGATGACCAGGTCGGCGTCCTTCAGCACCTTGAGGTGCTGCGAGACCGCGGGCCGGCTGACGGGGAGCTCGGCTGCGAGCTCACCGACCGAGCTCGGACCCTCGGCCAGACGTTCGAAGATCGAGCGCCGAGTGGCATCGCCCAGAGCAGATAGACCGTTGGCTTGGTAAGGCTGCACTAACCGTAAGCGTAGCCTTACCCAAGCATTCTGTCAAGTCCCCGGGCTCGGGGTCAAGCGCCCGGTAGCTCTAGTCGCCCAGCGCCGCGATGACCTCCTCGGCGACCTTGCGACCGGAGTGAGGAGTGCAAGCGGCTCAAACCGCCTGACTAAGCCATGGGCGCGGGTGGTTTCGAACCACCGACCCTCTCGCGTGTGAAGCGGCGACCGTGAGGGGGTCACAAGCCGCATCAGCAAGCGGTATGCGTCGATATCTGTCCCCGTGGTTCCGGCCTGCGGATTACCAGGGATTACGCACGATTACCGGGGATTTGGGCAGAGAGAACGGCTTTCTGCCCAGATCGAGCAGGGATGCCTGTCCGCCAAGCGCGTCATCGACGGCGCAGAGCGAACCGGTCATCCTCGTCGGACATTCCTACGGCGGAGCGGTGATCACCGAGGCCGGCAACGACCCCAACGTGGCGGCGCTCGTCTACATCGCAGCCTTCGTCCCGGACAAGGGCGAGTCCGTGAACACCCTGATTGGCGGTTTTCCAAAGGACGGACCTCAGCCGCCGATCCTGCCACCGCAGGATGGCTTCCTTCTCCTCGACCGCGAAAAGTTCCCCGATTCATTCGCGGGCGACGTCGATGCCGAACTGGCGGCGTTCATGGCTGACTCGCAGCTCCCGTGGGGAGTGGGCGCCCTCGAAGGCACAAACAGCGGGCCCGCGTGGGCGAGCAAGCCAAGCTGGTACCTGCTGACAACCGAGGACCGGATGATCCCGCCCCCGGCCCAGCGCGAGATGTCCGGACGAGCGGGCGCAACCGGTGAGGAGGCTGCCGCCAGCCATTCGGTCTATGTCTCACAGCCAGAAGCAGTGGCCGCACTCATTGAGAAGGCTGCCTCCGCGACGTGAGATCAGCAGCGGGCTAAAGGCGACTGACCAGCACTGGGTGCGGGAGGCGCGAAGTCCGGACCTTCGCGCGAATTAGGGGCTAGACAGCCGCCTGGCATCACAAGGAATGGCAGCCCACCATGTCGGTTAGGCTCCTTGTGACGGTGTGAGCGATCGAGTTCACCGCCGTCTTTTCCAGTTTTGACCTGTTCCTGGCAGTGGCGGTCTGCCTAGCACCGGCGTGGAGCGCTGGGTATTCGACCACTGACGTAAGCTCCTTGCGCCTGGCCCTCCGGAGGGTTCGCGTCCGTCCTAGGGCCGTGCGAGAGCACCTCGCATGCGCCGCCCAAAGGCGACCACGCGAGCGAGATGCCCGCAATACGGGGCGCCGGGGCAGCGGGCGAAGGAGATCGCAGCCGCCTCGACGTGTTCGTCTTCGGTCCGGCGTCGGCGGCTGGGTAACAGCGTCACGGCCAGCACCAGGCCAATGGTGCAGAGCATCGCCGCGACCGCGAATGCGCCCTTGAAGCCGTGGGTCAGCGCCGCCGGGAGCGCCGAGCCATTCTCTAGCGCGGTGGTCGCCCGGCTGGTCGAGACAGACGAGAGGATCGCCAGGCCTAGCGAGCCGCCGACTTGCTGGGTGGTGTTGAGGAGGCCTGAGGCCAGCCCGGAGTCGCCGCTCGCGACGCCGTTGGTGGCTGCGATCGTGATCGGAACGAACGACATCCCCAGGCCCGCCCCGAGGACGATCATGGCCGGAAGGACATGGCTGGCATAGTCGCCGTGACCGTCAACTCGCGTGAGGAGCACGAAGCCGACCGTCGAGACGAGCAGGCCGGCGCTGAGCACTGGCTTGGGCGTGAACCGGTCGACGAGGCGGGAGGCCAGCGCCGAGGCGCCGATGAGGGTCAAGGTGAGCGGCAGGTAGGCGACTCCGGTCTTGAGCGCACTGTAGCCCAGGACCTGCTGCAGATATAGGGTGCAGAAGAAGAACACCCCGAACAGCGCCGCCGCCACCAGGAGCATCGTCGCGTCGGAGGCGGCGAGGCTGCGATTGGAGAAGATCCGTAGAGGGACAAGGGGATCGCGGTGGCGCCGCTCGATCTGGATGAAGGCGGCGATCAGCACGGCGGCGATCGCGAAGCCCGCCAGCGTCCGCCCCGAGGTCCAACCCCAGCTATCGGCCTTGATCAGCGTGAAGACGAGCGCGATCGTGCCGAGCGTGACCGCAACAGCGCCCTCGACGTCGTACCCGCCCTTTGAGACCGACTCGGAGCGGCTCTCCGGGACGATCCTTGGAGCCAGCGCCAGCACGACGGCGCCGATCGGCACGTTGACGAAGAAGACCCAGCGCCAGCTCAGCAGCTCAACGATCACGCCGCCGAGCAGCAGCCCCACGGCGCCACCCGCGCCGGCGATGGCGCCCCAGACGGCGAGCGCGCGGTTGCGCTCCGGCCCTTCGGCGAAGGTGTTGAGGATGATCGATAGCGCCGCCGGCGAGACCATCGCGCCGCCGAGCCCTTGCAAACCCCGGGCGACCAGCAGCATGCCCTCGGACTGCGAGACGCCGCAGATCAGCGAGGCGCCGGAGAAGACCGCGATCCCGGCGACGAACAGCCGCCGCCGTCCGAGCCGGTCGGCGAGGCGCCCGCCGAGCAGGAGGAACCCGCCGAAGATCAGCGTGTAGGCGTTCAGGACCCAGGAGAGGCTCTGCTCCGAGAAGCCGACGTCGACCTTGATCGTCGGCAGCGCGACGTTGACGATGGTCGCATCCAGGACGACCATGAACTGCGCGACCGCGATGAGCGCCAGCACTGCGTTCGCGGTGACGCCGGAGGCCGGGCGTGGGGCTGCGGGAACAGCGGTCGGGGCCTTCAGGCCCGACTCCGTCATGAGCTGAGAATACGTCCGACATCGCGCTACCGGGTCCGAGGCCCCTCTCGTGCGTGTCCTTTCGTCTAGCCTCGAACCGTGGCCGATTGGGTGACGATCTCCGCGTTGGCTACGGCGGGAGGAACGCTGGCGCTGGCGGGAGCGACGTACGCCTCCGTGCGTTCGGCCAACCACTCGGCTCGCCTGGCCGAACTCGCACTGCAGGAGCAGCGGCGGCCCGTGCTCGTCAACTCCCGCCAAGACGACCGAGAGCAGACCGTCGGCTTTGCGGACGGTCGCTGGGTGGCGATCCGGGCGGTGGCGCCACGATCGAAGCGGCGCCCGAGATCGTGTACCTGGCGATGAGCTTGCGAAACGTCGGGGCCGGCCTGGCGGTGCTTCAGGGATGGCGGGCGTACGAGGTCGCCGATGCGGACGGCGAGTCCGAGTTGGGATGGCGCAAGAGCGTGCTCACAGAAACACCACCCGCGACTGAGGACTTCCGTTCCCTGACGCGAGACCAGTACATCTCGAGCGGCGATATCGGCATCTGGCAGGGTGCTGTGCGGGATTCCGCCGATCCGCTTCATGCGACGCTGTTGAAGGCGAGCCGGCAGCCGCGTCTATCGGTGCTGGACTTGCTCTAGACCGACCAGGTCGGGGGGCAGAGGACCATCAGCCGATTCGGCCTGATGCCTGACGAAACCGGCTGGCAGGCCGCCGCCGCGCGGCACTGGTACCTGGACGCTTCCGCTCCCCGTTGAGGCGAGGGAGACCGCCCGCTCCTTAAGAAAGAAATCAAGCAACCGCTTGACTAGAGCCCAACTCCCACGCAAGAGCTCAACGGCCGTGAGGCGCTGACGCCAGTGTTCGACGACCTCAACAGGTACGAGGCGGCGACGCACTTCAATGGGCAGAGCACAATCGAGCTCGATGGCGACCGAGCGACAGGGGAGAGCTACTGCCTGGCCCACCATCTTCACCAAGGACGGTGAGCGCAGACTGATGGTCGCCTCACTTCGATACCACGACTCGTTTCTCAGACTCGACGGCACCTGGCTGTTCGCCGAGCGCAAGCTCTACATGGACTGGACCGAGGCTAGAGCGTCGCATCCATAGCGACGCCTGCCCAGGCTTCTTACCGATCGCGACCTCCCAGTCACGCGGCTTCGACTATCCGTCGTTCGTACCGCCCGACCGCCTTCAGCGGTGCGCTTGAGGTTCTCCACCAGCCACGGAGCGACCCATCAAGGGCCGCCTGCAGGGCCTCGACTTGCGCCGTGACCGGCTCGCCCTCCCATGACTCTGCGGTGCGCACGAGCACGCCGTCGTCCTGGGGTTCGAACGTCCAAACGTGCACCGCGACTATCCCCTGGGCCGGACCTCCCCAGACGATTCGCCGGGGAGCATCGATCTCCTCGACCGTCGAGATGATGTCCAAGCCCGCCGTTTGCCACCGGAACGCGGAGCCAACCTCGAGAGGGCATTCGGCCTTCGCACCGTCCACGTCAGGCTGCCAAGAGGGCCATTCGTCAACGTTCGTCCGGATCTGCCAGATCGTCTCGATCGGTGCTCGGATACACGATCTCATCCCGGGTGATGACCGGCGCGTCTTCGTTGATCTCCATGTCTTGTCCTTTAGTCGGGTCGCATGCACGCCATGCCCACCGCTTTTCTCGACGAGCTGCTGGCTCCGTGTCCCCGAAGCGGCAGCCTAGCCGTCGCACACCAGGCCAAGGCCCTGGGTTGCGTGGGCGCCTTCACCGCCTAATCCGCCGCGAAGTGAGCGTGGACGAGTTGCACCGCCAACGCGCCTTCGCCCACCGCCGTGGCACATCGCTTTGTCGAGCCCGAGCGGACGTCGCCGGCGGCGAATACGCCCGGAACGGTGGTCTCGAGAAGCCTGTCGGCGCTGGCGGCGGGGCCGGTGAGGATGAAGCCATCGTCGTCGTGGCCGATCGTGTCGTCGAGCCATTCGGTACACGGAAGCGCGCCGAGGAAGAGAAACAGGAATGAGAAGGGAAGACGTTCCCCGCTCGCAAGGGTGACCGCCTCGAGCTCCCCATCAGCCCCGTGCAGAGCGGCGATCTCGCTCTGGTCGCGCACCGCAACCCCGCAATCGGCGATCTCGCGGATGAGGTAGGCGGACATCGTCTCGCGCAGATCCGCTCGGCGGTGGAGCAAGGTCACGAGCGCGCCGCCACGAGCGAGCCACACCGCCGCCTGCCCCGCCGAGTTTCCACCGCCGACGACGGCGACGCGCTCGGCGCCGCAGAGCTGTGCCTCCGGGGGCCCGGCGGCGTAGAAGACGCTTATGCCCTCGTAGTCGGCCAGGTTCTCAACCGGCAGCCGCCGGTATTGAGCTCCCGTGGCGAGCAAGACGGCGCGCGCGATGACCTCGTGGTCGTCTTCGAGTCGCACCACGTGGCGCCCATGGCCGGGTTCGAGGGAGATCGCGCGGTAAGGCGTCGCCAAGCGGGCGTCGAACTTACGCGCCTGCGTGACCGCGCGACTCGTCAGTTCCGTTCCGCTTATCCCGGCCGGAAAGCCGAGGTAGTTCTCGATCCGCCGGGAGGCACCCGCCTGCCCGCCGAGCGCGCTGCTGTCGATGACGAGCGTGTCGAGGCCTTCCGACGACCCGTAGACGGCGGCGCCCAGGCCGGCCGGGCCGGCGCCGACCACGAGCAAATCAGCCTCCTCGACCGGCGTGAGCTCGCGGCCGATGCCGAGGGCCCGTGAGACCTGCCCCGTCGACGGGCCGCGCAGCTCCGTTCCGCCCGGCAGTCGCACAAGCGGGATGCTGTCGGCGTCGAGGCCGGCCACGAGTGCGGTCGCAGACGGATCTTCCCGGCGCTCGGGATCGCGCCAGGTAAACGGGATCCGATTGCTTCGGGCGAAGTCGAGCATCCGCATGGTCGCTTGCGATGAATGCGGACCGACGATCTCGAGCCCGACGCCCTGCACTCGCTGAAGCGCCTCGCGCCGCGCGATGAAGGTGCTGAGCACCTGGTCGCTGAGCGGTCCGTCCTCGAAGAGGAGCGCGCGCATCGCGTCGCGCTCGACGGCGATGAAGCGGAGGGGCTGGGTGACGACCGCCGTGACGAAGACCGTTTGTCCAGACAGGAGGTTGAGCTCGCCGAGAAAGCTCGAGGCCCCGTGGCGGACGATCTCGTTTCCCGCGGCGTCGACGATCGCGACCTCGCCCTCGAGGATGGCGATGAACGGATAGCTCGCATCGCCGATCCGATACAGGACCTCGCCTACGTCCGCCGTGCGCTCCTCGCCGATCTCGGCAAGCGTCGCGAGCTGCGAGGCGGACAGAGTCGGGCTCGCAGGTGGCGCGACCTGACTGGCAGCTGGGGGCATCCGACGATCCTACGCGCTCAGGTCGCGGCGCCGTTGATGTTGTGGCAAGTTGGTCCCACGGCGAAAGCCGCGGAACCAAGGGGTTTTGACGGGAGCGACGGGTTTCGAACCAGGGCTGACGGCCGCCTTTGCCCCGGGTGCGCCGATCGGTTTTGCTTCGCAGATTGCCGGGGATTACGCACGACTACCGGGGATTCGGGAAGAGAGCGCGGCTTACTGCCCAGCGGTGACCGAGCGGCAAGCTAGGAGCGGCGGCCACCCCCAGGCGTTTCCCCCCTCCTCCCAGATGTTTGGGGGGATAGGAGATAGGGCGGGTCAATTTGCAACATCGCCCGTTCCCACCGCGTGCGGTCAGTTGAAACAGTCGAGATCGGGGTTGCTATCGCCGTTGGCGGCTGCGCTTGCTCAACCGGCCTCGATGCCGGAGGGTCTTCGCTCGAGTCGGCCGAGGCAACTCGGTCGGTTCAGGCGACCGGGAGAACCCGATACCTTCCGGGCGTGACGCAAGCGATCTTTGGTTTGGTCGGCGTCGTCGTTGGTGGTCTGATTACGGGTTTCGTTCAAGGCGTTCAGGAGTGGCGCCGCGACCGTGCCGATCTGCGCGCCGCTGCTCGGCTCCTGCTGAGGGAATTGCAACTAGCCATCGTTGGACTTCGGATCGCGCGCCCCAAGATGGAGACTGGTGTGGTGACAGCCATCCCCGCGAACTTGACCGTGTGGGCCGAAAAGCAGGGTCTACTAGCTCGCGCGCTATCGGATGCTGATTGGCGGCGTGTGGCGCTAGCCTTCGATCGCCTCAGCATCGTCTTGGAGTCCATAAAGGGCCAAGCCGATGAATGGGAGAGGGTGCAGGAGAGGGCGCTCGCCGAGGGAGCGCCCGACGACGTCGATATTACGCGTCAAGCCGCCGCCGAACTGAGGGCGATCGCTTCGCGAGCCGCTGACATGCCCTATGACGAAATCATGAAGGACGTTCTGGAAGCGGAACCGGCGCTGTTCCGTATCGCATTCGCAG
>JBKPIV010000125.1:0-16326 GCA_046730395.1 Actinomycetota bacterium
GGCGCACGCCGACCCCTCCCCCTCAGTCGCGCTAACGTCTGTGCTTCGCCGTAGTCCGGCACGAGGAGGGGCACGACCGGGGCGCGGACCTAGTTCCGACCCAGGAGGTGTCTCTGATGGCAGGCATCCGAGATGAGATCACGCGCTGGACTCGCGAGGGGGCGTCCCTCGAGCTGATCGAGGAGCGCATCGGTGGTCTGAGCGCATCAGATGACAAGAAGGCGGCGCTGTGGCTTTGGGCGTGGTCATGCCGAAGCCCCCACGGCGAGCCATACGGCGAGAGCCATCGGGCGGTGCTGGCCGACTAATAGAGGACCCATCACCGTCGGCGGGTCCCCGTGCCGTCCTTCACCCGAGATACTGACCGGGCGATGTCGCAGGAGACGGTCGAGCTCGCCCGCAGGGGCTTTGAGGCATTCAACCGGACGTACGCGGAAGGGACCCCTGATCTCTTTGCGACGCTCGACCCGGAGGTCGAGTGGGTCCCCATGTTGGCGCTGCTTGAGGGAACCGGCTATCACGGCCACGACGGGGTGCGGCAATGGTTCGAGGAAATGAGACGGGATTGGACCAGCTTTGAGGCGAAGCCAGAGGATTTCCTGGACGTGGGCGACGACCGGGTCTTGGTCTTAGGCTCGTGGCGTGCGCGGGGACGGCGAGGTGAGGTGATGCTCGATATCCCGCAGGCGGCCTGGCTGCTGGGGTTCCGGAAGGGAAAGATCGTCCGGGTGCAGACCTTCACCGAGCGAAAGAAGGCCCTGAAAGTCGCCGGGCTCTCGGAGTAGGCGATGTCGCAGGAGAACGTCGTCAGATACCCGGTCCCTCCACTTCGGCGGCGCTCTCGTCGAACCCTCGTTGAGGTCCTCGCCCTCCGGCTTCCACGCTTTGCCCGCCTTTACAGGGCGGCGCTCTGGCGCCTCCCGCCCCGCTCCCGGCTGCGGCGCGAGCTCTTGGCCCGCATCATCCGCGACAGCGCCGAGGCCTGGAACAGGGGCGACCGCGACGTCCTACTCGCCGGGGCCGATCCCGAGCTCGAGTTCAACCTCTTTGGTCAGTTGGGAGGCGTGGGCTTTGAGGATCACTATCACGGCCGCGAGGGCGCCCGGCGGTATTGGGCGACGATTGAGGCGGCGTGGGAGGGCAACCGGCTCGAACCCCAGGGAGTGGTCGACTTTGGCGACCGCTACCTCGCCCTCTTCCACAACCGCGCTCGGAAAAGGGCGAGCGGCGTCGAAGTGGTGCACCCGGTCGGTCTGCTCGTTACCTGGAGCAAGGGAATGGTGGCTCATGCGAGCTTCTACTGGTCCTCGGAGCAGGCCCTCGAAGCCGCGGGGCTGCGGGAGTAGGCGATGTCCCAGGAGAACATCGAGGTTGTGCGACGCTGGATGGACGAGTGGGTGGAGTGGTTCAACTCGCGCAGAGAGGCGAAGGAACTCGCTCGAATCAATGACCGATACACCGCTGCCGACGTGGTCTACGAAGAGGACCCCGTGTGGCCGGATGCTGGCCTCTTCCGAGGTCGGGAAGCCGTGCTTCGGCGGTTCCTTGAATACCCCGATCTCATGCACATCGCGGGCATGAGTCGCGGAGAGATCACCGACACCGGAGACGCGGTTCTTGCCGAGCTCCGCATCGAGATGCTGGGCTCCGGTGCGGGGGCGGTCGAGTTCGTTTGGACGTACACGATGCAGGTCGAGGACGGTCGCGTCACTCACTTTCGTGCCTGGTATGACCCTGACCAGGCGGCTCGGGCCGCCGGGCTGCGGGAGTAATCCAGCGCCCCTTTGGCTGGAATTTCAAACCGCGGCCCGGTTTACTTGGGTCAAATGCGTCTGGGGTAGCGTCAGCGATCCCGAGGAGCTTTTAGCGAGACTGCTCTCGATTTACGACAAACGCTCCAATCGGACTGAAGGAGGATCCCCTCGTAAGGGCGGTCGCAGGGTGCCGAGAGATACGCGCTCGATGCACGCTAGTAGGTGCCGTATGAGTGTATGTAGGTGGACCTCCTAACACCACATGACCCTAAGGAGGTCAAGTGGCAGAGGTACTCACCCAATTCCCGGAGGGAAGAATCGAGGTCGTGCGCGGTCGGATCGGCGACGAGCGGGCCGACCAGCTCCTGGATTTCTGGTCCAGGCAGGGTGTCCTCGAGGGAGCCGCGGCGCGGGAGCGGCTGCCCGAGGTCGTCTGCGTCGCCCTTGACGGCGAAGGCGAGATCGTCGGCGCCAACTCCGTCTATCCCCAGGACGTGCCCTGATCGGCCGCCGGTTCTGGATCTATCGGAGCTTCCTGGATCCAGATGCCACGAGCGCGATGCCGGGGATGATCAATGAGGCCTTTCGCCGCGCTCGAGGATGAGTACAAGCGGAACCGAAGGGGCCCGCTCGGCATCTGCCTGCTGGTCCGGGATCCCGCGGAGATGGAACGCCATCCCGAGGTGATCTGGCCCGAGACGGAGCTCATGTTCGCGGGGTATACCCGAGACGACCGCCTACTTCGACGACGCCGTCGTGGGCCCAGATCTTCCCAACTCACCGACCCTGAGCGAGACCCGAAAGCTGGACTATCCGCTCCAGGATCTACCGGATCGAGCCTTTGCGGAGACGAGCTCGGCCACGCCCGACGACGTGCTCGCGCTCTGGAGGCGCGAGGACGCGATACCCGAGGCGGAGGCCCAGCGACGAGTTCACGAGGTCTCCAACGTGGGGATCGAGCAAGACGAGGGCCTGGTTCCGCTCTCGACTGCGTACCTGCAGTGGAACGCCCAGCTGGGGATGGAGCTCTGGCACTTCCGCACATTCGTCGCCCGGGCACACAGACAGACCCACCTGGCCGCCCAGCTCACGTTTCACACCCGCGACCTGCTCGAGCAGCGTTTCCTCAGCGGGGAGGACACCCGTGCGGCGGGCATCGTGATCGAGCTCGAGCACGAGGGGCTGAGGACGTACTTCAACCGCGCGGTGTGGTTGCCGGCGGACTTCACCTTCATCGGGGAGACCGAGAGGGCAGCCCACATCCGCGTCCACTACTTCCCGGGGGCGCGGGCGCCGGTTCCCGGGTAGCCGGCGCGGCGGCGCACACTCTGACGCGACGCTCAGCCGCGGAGCGCGGCACACGCGGCGAGCTCGTAGGCGCGGCGGAGCGCCGCGAAGGTTCCCGGCTGGCCAAGATTGGGACCGAGCTGGGCATTCACGGACACCGTCACCGACCGGCGTCCGGTGGCGGTCGCGGCCGCGAACTGGGTGTAGCCCGGGAAGCTGCCTGTGTGCCCATAGACGGTTCCGCACCGGGTGCGGTACCGGAAGATCGCAAGCCCCGCGGCGTTCTTGCCTGGACCCGGCGGGTCGGAGCCACCGGTGACGAAGCGCAGCTGGCGACGGCGAACTCCTCGCCCGAACAGCCGCCCGCCGGCGTATGCGCGGATGAACCGGTTGAGATCGACCGGGGTCGACTGGATGCCTCCCGACGCCCAGGCGCTGGACACACTGAACAGGCGGGTGATGTCCTCCGGCGGGTGCGGTGGGTCGATGTCGTATCCGTGAACGAGCGGGCGAGGGAGGTCGAACCCGTCCGGCAGGCTGGTCTCACCCAAGCCGAGCCGCCGGAGAACGCGCGCCCGTAGCTGGTGCTTGTAGCTGCTGTTCGTTGCCGCGTGGACCATCAGCCCAACGACGAGGTTGTCGGTGTTCGAGTAGTGGTAGCTCGACCCGGGGGGCGCGAAGGTGAGCGGCTTGTCGACGACGAACCTCAGCAGCTGGCGCGGGCGCCAGCGCTTGTGCGGGTGGGCGACGAGCATCATCTGGAACCGCCTGTCCGCGCTGTAGTCAGGCAGGCCGCTCGTGTGGTGAAGCAGCTCGGAGAGGGTGATCCGCCGCCACGCCTGGGGTAGGCCGGGCAAAGACCTTCCGATCTTGTCGGCGAGGGACAGCTTGCCGCGCTCGACCAGGGCCAGGGCGACGGCGCCGTTGAAGGCCTTGGAAATGCTCGCCACCCGCATGTGGTCCCTCGCCCTGATCGGGAGACCGCTTCTCAGGTTCCCAGTCCCAGCGCGCAGGAGGCTGCGGTGGTGTCCGCGCTGGACCATCGCCAGGACCCCGGGCGGGCCGCCCCGCATCTCAACGATTCTTTGAAGCGCGCGCTGGAGCGCCTGGTCCGCGCCCCCGCCGGCGCCCGCGCGAGAGGACATCGCTCCCCTAGCCGCCACTGAGGCCACCAGCGCACCTGCCGCGACAAGGGCGAGCAGGATGCGCGTGCGCTTGCTGAACATGAACCCAACCAAACGAGGCGGCCCCCGGGCGGCTCCCAACCCTGGCGGCGATCCTATCCCTCCCGACGGCTCCAGGGTGATCGGCACCGAGGCAGTCATCGACACCGTGATTATGTTTGCCTCGTGGCGGCGCCGGGCGAAGGCAACCCCGGGCCAAAGGCCCGGCGACGACGATCGAGCCCGCTACCCTGCCGCGAGTGTCGTGGCCGACACGACCCCTCTCCCTTCTCGCCGGGGCGCTCGTGCTCGCGGCCCTGGCGGGGTGCGGGGGCGGGGGAGGCGGGGGCACCCTCACTCAGGCGGAGCTGGTTTCCAAAGGAGACGCCATCTGCAAGGGAGCTCACGATCAGTTCGCGGAGCTGCAGAAGAACCCTCCGACGACCGCGGCCGAGGCCGCGGCGCTCACGCAGAAGCTGATCGACATCTCGGAGAGCGAACTGAGCCAGCTGCGGGCACTCAACGCCCCCGCTGACCTCCAGGGTGCCCTCAACAGATACCTCGCCGCCCGCGAGCAGGGGATCGCAATCCTGAAGAAGGGCCTCACGGCGGCCCAGAACGGAAACGCCCGCGCCTATGCGGCTGCCCAGGCGGAGATCGCGAAGAGCCAGGTGAAGCGCCTGAAGCTGGCTCAGGGGGTGGGATTCACGCAGTGCAGCCGCCCCGCAGGCGCCGCCACGGCCACGAGCGGCTAGCCGTCAGCGGCCCCCGTGCCGTTGGCGCGTTGCCTGGCCGTGCTCCTAGCCCGCCGGGCGAAGCCGACGGCCATCGCGAGGTTCGCCACCCCGGCGAGCCAGAGGCCGCCTCGGGCGCCGGGGCGCGCGAACGCCGGCGAGCGAGACCAGAGCGCGTCGGTGGCGATCTCGGTGCCGCGAAGCCAGGCGAGCGCCCACCAGTCCTCCGGAGTGCCGCGCCGGTCCGCCACTGCGTGGGCGGCGGCAAACGTGAGCCAAACCGGGCCACAGCGCCGAAAGAGGTGCTCCGCGTCAGCGGATGGGGAGTCGTGTCCGAGCAGCTTGATGGTCGCCCGCGGAGCGAGGAGCGCCCCCGAGCCAAGCGCCAGGTCGAAGAGGATCATGTTGCGGTTGGCTCGGCGCAGAGCGCGCTCGGCGTTCACGGCACGCGATCCAACCACATCGGACGGGACCGTTAGCAGGGAAAATCGGAAGCGGGGCGAATCATGCGGCCGTGAGCAAGACGGCCACGAAGTCTCGTCCGACCTCCTCACGCGGCGCCTCGGCGCGCACGCGGCGAAACGGTCGTCAGGTCCGCTCCAACGGCAAGACCCTCTCGGCCTACATCACCGAGCGCTTCGACGAGTTCTCGCGCTCGCAGAAGGACGTTGCCCGCTACATCGTCGACCACCTCGACGAGGCTGCCTTCCAGACCGCCGAGGAGCTGGCCCGCCGCGCGAACACGTCGTCGTCCACCGTCGTCCGGTTCTCGCAGGCGCTCGGGTTCGAGGGGTACCCGGAGCTCCAGCAGGCGGCGATCGAGGAGTACCGCAACCGGGCAGCGGAGGAGAACGGAGCCGTGGGGCAGCTCTTCGATTTCGATCATTCCGAGTTCGAGTCTTCGCTCGCGGCCGACCACTCGAACGTCGAGGACACCGCGCGCAGCCTCACCCGTGAGCAGGTGGAGGCGTGCGTGTCGGCGCTCGCCTCGGCACAGCGGGTGATGCTCGTGGGGGTGGACCAGATGGCCTTCTTCGCCAGCTACCTGCGCCATCTGCTCGCGCTCCTGGACATCCGCGCCGAGGTCATCGCCAGCCCGCGCCAGGATTCGATCACCAGGCTCAGTCGAGTCGACGAGGACTCACTCGTGATCGCGTTCTCCGCGGGGCGTGCCCATCCGCTCGTCGTTCGGGCGATGAAGCTCGCGCGCCATCGCAGGGCCCGCACCCTTTCGATCTCGGATGCGACCCTATCGGAGGTCGGCGAGCACGCGGAGCTGACCCTCTACTACTCGTCGAACAGCCCCTCTTTCGTGCGCTCCAATTCGGCCCTCCTCGGGATCGTCCAGGCACTCGCCTACGGCGTCTACGCGCGCGACAAGGCCGCGTTCAAGGACCGTATCCGGGCGTTCAAGCTCAAGTAGCTGCGTGCCGCGGGTACAAGAGGCTGGGTAGAGGTAGAGGGATGCCGGCGCCTGGCGTCGGGTGTCGAGTTTGTCCGTCTGAGGCTGACAAACCCGATCAATGGACGAGCGATTGGCCGGGAAGGCGCACTCCACCTAGCCAAATTCATCCAGCCGCCGGGCAGGATGCCGCCCGGGCTCCCTTATATTGGGTTGCGATGGCCGAGAGAGCCACATTCAGGGTGAAGCGGGGCCTCGCCGAGATGCTCAAGGGCGGGGTGATCATGGACGTGACGACGGCCGACCAGGCCCGCATCGCTGAGGACGCCGGGGCGGTGGCGGTGATGGCGCTCGAGCGCGTCCCGGCCGACATCCGCGCGGCGGGAGGGGTGGCCCGGATGGCAAGCCCGCGGGTGATCAAGGAGATCCAGGACGCGGTCACGATTCCGGTGATGGCCAAGGCGCGGATCGGCCACTTCGCGGAGGCGCAGGTGCTCGAGTCGCTCGAGGTCGACTACATCGACGAGTCGGAGGTGCTCACCCCGGCGGATGAGGCACACCACATCGACAAGCAGGCGTTCGAGGTGCCGTTCGTCTGCGGCGCCACGAACCTCGGCGAGGCCGTGCGGAGGATCGGCGAGGGGGCGGCGATGATCCGCTCCAAGGGCGAGGCCGGCACTGGCAACATCGTCGAGGCCGTCCGGCACCTGCGCGGGATCGTCGGCGGCATCCGGCGCCTCGGGACGCTGGGTCGAGAGCAGCTCGCCGCCGAGGCGAAGGAGCTCGGCGCGCCCCTCGAGGTGATCGCGGAGGTGGCGAACACGGGTTGGCTGCCGGTGCCGCTCTTTTGTGCCGGCGGAATCGCGACGCCGGCCGACGCCGCGCTCGTGATGCAGCTTGGCGCGGAGGGCAACTTCGTGGGCTCGGGAATCTTCAAGTCGGAGGATCCGGAGCGCCGAGCGCGGGCGATCGTTGAGGCGACGACGCACTTCAAGGACCCGGAGCGGGTGGCCGCGGCTTCGTTGGAGCTCGGCGAGCCGATGCGTGGTGACGACATCGCGCAGCTTGCCGCGGAGGGTGAGCTGCTCCAACAGCGCGGAGCGTAGCGATGGGCGATAGCGACCCGGCGGTGCCCGCCGCGCGGGACCCGCGACTGCGGATTGGCGTGCTGGCCAGCCAGGGCGACTTCGCGGCTCACGCTGAGATGCTGCGCTCGCTCGGCGCCGACCCCATCGAGGTCCGAGGCCCACAGGAGCTGACGGATCTCGACGGGCTCGTGATCCCGGGCGGCGAGAGCACCACGATCAGCAAGGCGATCGAGCGCGACGGCCTCGAGCCGGCCATTAGAGCCCACGTCGAGGCGGGAAGACCGATCCTCGGCACGTGCGCGGGAATGATCGTCTGCGATCGCGCGCACCTCGGGCTCGTCGATGCGACCGCGGAGCGCAACGCGTTCGGGCGCCAGATCGCCAGCTTCGAGGCTGACCTCCAGGTCGAGGGCCTCGGCCCCGATCCGTTCAGGGCGGTCTTCATCCGCGCTCCGTGGATCGAGGATCACGGACCCGGGGTCGAGGTCCTGGCGAGTGTCGACGGCCACCCCGTGGCGGTGCGGCAAGGTGGGATCCTCCTGTGTGCCTTCCATCCCGAGCTCACGGACGACTCGCGCGTTCACGCGCTGTTGATGGCGCTCGCCACCGCCGAGCGCGAGCGTCGCGACGAGCGGGCGGCCATGGGAGATCGGCGAGCAGATGCGTGACCCGCGAGTCGAGAACCTCGCCGGCATCCTCGTTCATTACTCGACCAAGGTGAAGGAGGGCGACACGTGCGTGATCGAGGGCTCGACCGCCGGCGAGCCCCTGATGGCCGCCGTCTATGAGGCGGTCCTCGGGGCGGGCGGCCACCCGGTGATGGCGCTTTCGCTGCCCGGGCAGCTTCCCGCCTTCTTCAAGCACGCCTCGGATGCCCAGCTCGAGTGGGTCTCGCCGACGGCGACCTGGGCGGCCGAGGAGGCGGATTGCCGGATCGCGGTGGGCGCGGAGACGAACACCCGCGAGCTCTCATCCGTGCCTCCCGAGCGGCAGACCAGACGGCGGGCCGCGACGCGCCACCTGCTCGAGACCACGATGCGCCGCACGGCCGAGGGCAGCCATCGCTGGGTCTACACGCTGTTTCCAACCAGCGGCTACGCCGCGGACGCCGAAATGAGCCTGGCCGAGTTCGAGGACTTCTACTTCCACGCCTGCCTCGCCGACGAACCCGATCCCCTGGGCGCGTGGGAGCGGGCGTCGGCCGAGTGCAAGCGCCTTGCCGGATGGATCCAGGGCCACGAGGAGGTCCGGGTGACGGCGCCGGGCACGGACATCACGCTGGGCATCGCCGGGCGGACCTTCATCGCCGCCGACGGCGAGCACAACATGCCGGATGGGGAGTTCTTCACCGCTCCGGTCGAGGACTCGGTCGAGGGCGAGGTGACGTTCAGCCTGCCGGCCATGATCGGTGGCCGCCGGGTCGCCGGCGTGCGGATGCGCTTCGAGGCGGGGCGGGTGGCGGACGCGAGCGCCGAGCGCGGTGAGGAGTACCTGATCAGCCTCCTCGACACGGACCAGGGCGCGCGCCGGCTCGGGGAGCTCGGGATCGGTACGAACTACGGGATCGACCGTGGAACTGCGGACGTCCTGCTCGACGAGAAGATCGGGGGCACCGTGCACATGGCCGTCGGGGCCAGCTACCCGGAGTGCGGCGGACGCAACGAGAGTGCCGTGCACACGGACCTGGTATGTGACCTGCGCCAGGGTGGGCGGATCGAGGTCGACGGCGAGCCGTTCCAGGAGAACGGACGCTTCCTGGTCTGACCCCGTAGCGATCGCCGGTTCGCGATCTGACGAACCACGGGCGCGCCAGGCCGCAACTTTGGTGGCCCAGGGATGTTCCTAGGGTCGCGACACCGCAAAGCTTCATGCCAGGGGCTTGGTGTCGGACGAACGAAAGGGATGCCGATGCCATGGCGGCCGGGCCGGGGCCCGGCCGCCAGCGGTAATGCGATCCGGGGCGCGCAACCCGGGACACGCGTTTCGTCCCCTCCCGCGCCGCGATCGCGGAGCCCGGTGCCACCGATCCGCTGCCCCTGGTGAGGCTAGATTTGGTCCATGTCCGGGCACTCGAAGTGGGCGCAGATCAAGCACAAGAAGGCGGCGACGGACGCGCGTCGCGGCCAGCTCTTCACGAAGCTCGCGCGCGCGATCACGGTCGCCGCTCGCGAGGGCGGGGGAGATCCAGAGGCGAACTTCACCCTGGCGGCGGCGGTCCAGAAGGCCCGCGACTTCTCGATGCCGAAGGAGAACATCCAGCGGGCCATCGATCGCGGCTCCGGGTCCGGGGGCGCCGCGGAGGCGATCAAGAGGGTGGTGTACGAGGGCTACGGCCCGGGCGGCGTCGCGATCCTCGTGGAGGCGCTCAGCGACAACCGCAACCGCACGAGCGCCGACATCCGCCACGCCTTCGACAAGCACGGTGGCAGCCTCGGGGAGCCCGGGTCCGTCGCCTGGGTGTTCGAGAAGCGGGGGGTCGTGCTCGTCGACGCGGAGCGTTACTCGGAGGAGGACCTGCTCGCCGCGATCGACGCCGGCGCCGAGGACGTGAGCCGTGAGGGCGACTCGCTAAAAGTGGTCTGCGCCGCCGAGGACCTCGGCGCCGTGCGCGACGCGGTCGAGTCCGCGGGCGTCGAGGTCGAGTCCGCAGAGCTGACCATGGAGCCGAAGACCGTGGTGCAGGTTGATGCACACGACGCGCCGGCTCTGATGCGGCTGATGGATGCGTTGGACGACCAAGACGACGTGGAGGCCGTGCACGCGAACTTCGACATCCCCGCCGACGTGCTCGAGCGGACCGCGGCCTGAGCGCCCGAACTGATCCGACGCGATCGTCCGTGCGAATGGGGTAATCGATTGGTCGAAAAAACCCCAACCGTCGGGAGGCATGCAGCACACGCGGCTCGGGCACACGGACCTCAAGGTTTCGCGGATCTGCTTCGGCACCTGCGGAACTCGTCCTCCCGTGAAGACGGGGCTCTGACGGCGCCAATCGTCGTCCGGGAACTCCGCGTCATCGCTGAACTTGCCGGTCAACAGGCCGTGGGCGAGCGGGCCGTAGATCACGACCTCCTCACGGCGGGCGAATCTCTGGCGCGAGTGCCTCACCGTTCCGGTCGGCGGCGGAGCCCCGAATCCAGATAGGGAGCGCCGCGCGCGGCAGCCGGCCTACGGGCCGGCCGCTCCGCTAAGGGCCACCGACCGGGCGCGTTTGGAGGCGTCCGGGCGCGGGCGCAGAATCAGTACGCATGATCGTGGTCATGGGGATCGACCCCGGGGTGGCGAGCACGGGATTCGGCGTCGTGCGTGTCGCCGGTGGCCAGATGAGGGCGATCGACGGCGGCGTGATCGAGGCCCCGCCGGGGGAGCCGGTCGAGCGCCGGCTGCGGAGGATGCACGGGGACCTGTCGGAGCTGATGGGCTGGCACGAGCCCGCCGCGCTGGCGCTCGAGGACGTCTACTTCGGCAAGAACGTACGGTCCGCGATGGCCGTGGGCCAAGCGCGTGGCGTCGCGCTTCTGACGGCGGCGGAGCGGGACGTCCCCTGCTTCGACTACACGCCGCAGGCCGTGAAGATGGCCGTCTGCGGAAGCGGCGCGGCCGACAAGGGGCAGGTGCAGCGAATGGTCGCCACGCTCCTCGGGCTCGCCGAGGTGCCCCAGTCGGACCATGCGGCCGACGCGCTCGGCGTGGCGATCTGCCACGCCGCGAACACGCGCCCTGATCGGCCGGTGAGCGCGAGCAGGGAGGCGCGGGTGGGATGATCGCTTCGGTTCGCGGTGAGGTTCTGGTTCGGCGCCCGGACCACGTGGTGATCGAGGCCGGCGGGGTGGGCTATCGCCTGGCCGTCTCGGCCGAGACGCTGAAGGCGGTGCCGGCCCGGGGCAAACGCGCCACGCTGCACGCCCATCTAGTCGCCCGGGACGACTCCCTGTCGCTATACGGCTTCGGCAGCGAGGAGGAGCGCGATCTGTTCCTGCACCTGACCTCGGTCTCCGGAATCGGACCGAAGGTGGCGATCGCGATCCTGTCCGGCGGCCCCCCACGGGAGCTGCTTCGGGCGATCGCGGCCGGCGACGCGAGGCGCTTCCAGGCCGCTCCCGGCGTCGGCAAGCGGACCGCCGAGCGCCTGATCGTCGAGCTGCGCGAGAAGGTCGCCGGGGAGCTGACCGAGGGAGTCCCTCCGGGGGCGGGTGTCGACGAGGGCGACTCACGGGCGCTCGCCCGCGACGGGTTGATGCATCTCGGCTACACCCTTACCGAGGCCGACCGGCTGCTCGACGGCGTCGACGGCGCCAGCGCGGAGGACCTGATCGGCGCCGCGTTGCGTCGCGCGGGCGAAGGGAGCGGAGCGCGCACGTGAGCATCGCGCGCGATCCCGGCCTCGAGGACGGCGCCGCGGACGGCGGCGCAGCGGAGGAGAGGCTCGCCGACGCCCGGCTCGCCGGGGGGGAGGACGACCTCGACCGCTCGCTTCGACCGAAGCTGCTGGCTGACTTCGTCAACCAGGAGCAGGTGACGGCGCAGCTCGAGGTGTTCATCGAGGCGGCGCGTCGGCGCGGCGAGCCGCTCGATCACGTGCTCCTCGCCGGGCCGCCCGGCCTGGGCAAGACCTCGCTCGCCAACATCGTCGCCGCCGAGCTCGGCGTGCCGCTCGTGCAGACGGCCGGCCCGGCCCTGGAGCGCAAGGCCGACGTGGCGGCGTTCCTGACCGCGCTCGAGCCCGGCTCGGTCTTCTTCATCGATGAGATCCACCGGCTCAGCCGTGCGATCGAGGAGACGCTCTATCCGGCGATGGAGGAGCGTCGCCTGCCCGTCGTGCTCGGGCAGGGGGCCGGCGCGCGGACCGTGACCCTCGACCTGCCGCCGTTCACGCTGGTCGGCGCCACCACCCGCACCGGCCTCTTGACCACGCCGCTACGGGACCGCTTCGGGGTCTGCCACCGGCTGGAGCACTATGGGACGGGCGACCTGGCAAGCATCGTTCGCCGCTCGGCGGAGATCCTGGGCGTGCGGGTGGAGCCGGACGGCGAGCGGGAGATCGCCGCGCGCTCGCGCGGCACGCCGCGCGTGGCGAACCGGCTCCTGAAGCGGGTCCGAGACTTCGCGGAGGTGCGCGGCGCCGGCGTCGTCACCGGCGAGGTGGCCCTGGACGCGCTCGGCCTGCTCGAGGTCGACGGCGCCGGTCTGGACCGCCACGATCGCGCCATCCTCGACGCAATCGCAACCAAGTTCTCCGGCGGGCCCGTGGGGCTCTCCACGCTCGCGGCCGCCGTCGACGAGGAACGGGACACGATCGAGGACGTGTACGAGCCCTACCTCCTCCAGCAGGGCCTCATCAAGCGCACCCCCCGTGGCCGCGTGATCACGGAGCGGGGCCTGGAGCACCTCGGGCTGCCGGTGCCGGACGGCGCCGCGAGCCTCTTCTGAACGCTCATCGGTGGCCGCTGCGTGCTCGGTCCGATCGCCCGGCCGCGCGGCGGTCCGTGCCTGAGCCCACGCCCGCGAGCACGGAGGGCGCATCCACTACCCTCTCGGCGTGCCCTTCTTCATCTGTCCCAACTGCGGCAACCGCGAGCTCTCCGGCGAGCGGACCGCAGGCCTCTCGACTCGACCGAAGGGGTGCTCGAAGTGCGGGTTCGGGTTCATCTTCGAGCTCCTCGACGACTACTACCCCGCCCCCGAGGCCGCCTTCTTCGTCTGCGACCAGGAGGGACGCGTGCTCGACGTCGGCAAGGGGGGATTCGAGCTGACCGGCCTGAAGGACGAGCAGGTGATCGGCCGCCCCGTGCAGGAGGTGCTGGGGCTCAAGTGGGTGGACGAGGGCGATGGCGGCGAGACGGCGGACGCGAACCGCGACGGGGTGACGGATCCGATCGAGACCACGCTCGAGTGGGGGGTTCGTTCGCTCGGCAAGCGAGTTCACGTGAACGCGGAGGGAGACCTGCCGGCGGAGGCGGTGGCGGATCTGTTCCCGGCCTACGACGACGACGGCGGGATGCTGCTCGTACTCACCCCGCAGTAGGGTGGGCGTGAGCGCCACCTAGGCGCGCGAGGCTGATGGGTTCTCGGCGACGCAACCTCTTCATCGTTCTGCTGGTCCTGGGGCTGGTGATCGCCTCGGGGCTCGTGATCGCGACCAAGCGCACCGTGCTGGGCCTCGACCTGCGCGGGGGCACCCAGCTCGTCTACCAGGCCCGTGCGACGCCGCAGACCCCAACCGTGACGCCGGACGCGATCGACCGCGCGATCAACATCATCCGCACCCGAACCGACAAGTTCGGCGTCGCCGAGCCGGAGATCTCGCGCGTCGGCAGCGACGGGATCCAGGTCGGACTCCCGGACGTCCAGAACGCCCATTCCGCGATCCAGCAGATCGGCAAGACCGCCCAACTCTACTTCTACGACCTCGAGGGCAACATCATCCCGCCGCCGAAGAAGGGCGTGCCCAAGGACCCCACCTCCTCGCCCGATCCCAATCCGGCGATCTACGCGCTCCCGAACGCCTGGGCCGCGGTCAACTTCGCCGCCAAGCAGAAGCCGTCGTGCCCGAACAACCAGTGCACGACGAGCGGCCCGAGCTACTACCTGTTCAACAAGAAGACGCACGCGGTGATGGCCGGGCCGGCGGAGAGGAAGACCGACCTCTTCCTCCAGTTCAAGAACCCAAACAGGCAGCCGCCCGGCACGGTCATCCGCACCGTCCCCCAGGGGACGATGGTCGCCGCCGCGCCGACGAACCCGTCGCTGACGCTCTCGCCCTCCCAGCTCTCGTCCTCGCCTCAGTTCGTGCTCCGGGACCGCCCAGCCCTGAACGGGACCGAGATCACGAACCCGGAGCAGAACTTCGACCAGGTGACGAACCAGCCCAACGTCACCTTCGACTTCAGCGGCGACGGCCAGTCCGCGTTCCAGGACGTGACCCGCACGATCGCCCAGCGCGGGGCGGCGACGGCGCCGCCCGGGACCGCCAGCTCGGGCGCCGCCGACAACTACTCCCAGCACTTCGCGATCGTCCTCGACAACCAGGTCTTCTCGGACCCGATCATCAACTTCGTCGACAACCCGGACGGGATCGACGGCCGTAACGGCGCCCAGATCTCGGGCAACTTCACGATCAGCTCCGCGCAGGACCTGGCGAAGATCCTCCAGGCCGGCGCGCTCCCGGTGAAGCTGGTGTTGGAGAGCCAGAGCACCGTCTCGGCGACCCTCGGCAAGCAGGCGCTCCACGAGGGGCTCACGGCGGGGATCGTGGGCCTGGCGGTGATCATCCTCTTCCTGCTCGCGTATTACCGGCTGCTGGGCGCGGTCGCCGTGCTCGGGCTCGCCGTGTACGGGGTCCTGTTCTTCGCCCTCGTGAAGCTGATCCCGATCACGCTCACGCTGCCGGGCATCGCGGGCCTCATCCTCACGATCGGGGTCGCGGCCGACGCCAACATCGTCATCTTCGAGCGAATAAAGGAGGAGGCACGAGCGGGACGCTCGCCGCTGTCGGCGATCGCTCAGGGATACCGCAAGGGGATCGCGACGATCGTCGACGCGAACGTGATCACACTGTTCACGGCCTTCATCCTCTTCGTTCTCGCGACGGCCGGGGTGAAGGGGTTCGCGTTCACCCTCGGCGTCGGGACGCTGGTCTCGCTGTTCACCGCCGTCCTCTTCACGCACGCGGTCCTCGGGTCGGTGGGACGCACCAAACCGTTCCAGTCGCCGCGGGCGCTCGGCGCGGGTCCGCAGCGGTTCCGCTGGCACTTCGACTTCAGCGGCAAGAGCCGGTGGTTCTTCTCGATGTCCGGCACCATCCTCGCGATCGGGGCGATCTCGCTCGCGACCAAGCAGCTCAACCTGGGCATCGACTTCACGTCGGGCGCGAAGGTGACCGCGGGCCTCCAGCAGGCGGCGAGCGTTGACGACGTGCGCAGCGCGCTCGAGAAGGCGAACGTCGACAACGCCGCGAGCGCCGAGATCCAGACCGTCAGCAACCCCCAGCTCGGGCCAAACGTGATCGAGATCCAGGGCAAGATCCCGATCGGCCAGGTCAACGGAACGGTGAAGAACGCGCTGCAGCGGACCTTCGGCCTTCAGGGCGGGAGCAGGGGGTTCCAGTCGACCACCGTCGGCCCGACCTTCGGCGCCCAGGTGGCGCGCAGCGCGGTGATCGCGATCATCTTCTCGCTGCTGGTGATCTCGGCCTACGTGGCGATCCGGTTCGAGGCCAAATACGCGATCCCGGTGATCATCGCCCTCTGCCACGACCTCTTGATCACGGCGGGCGTCTACTCGCTGACCGGGAGGGAGGTGACGAGCGGAACGGTCGCCGCGCTGCTGACCATTCTCGGCTACTCGATGTACGACACGGTGATCGTCTTCGACCGCATCCGAGAGAACGTGCCACGGATGCCGCGGGCAGCGTTCTCGCAGATCGCCAACAAGTCGATGAGCGAGGTGCTGACCAGGTCGCTGATCACCGGCCTCTCGACCGTCTTCCTGATCACGGTGCTCTACATCTTCGGCGGGGCGACGCTGAAGGACTTCGCGTTCGCGATGGGCGTGGGCGTCCTGTCCGGCGGCTACTCGTCGATCTTCATCGCGACGCCGGTGCTGACCCACTGGAAGGAGCGCGAGCCCGCCTACCGCACTCGCCGCACCTACCTGGTCGAGGAGATGGGGGCGGTGCCGACGTTCCCGGAGGAGAACGTGGTCGCACGCCTGGCCGACGGCGAGCCGAGGCCACAGGCCCCGGCGCCATCCAGGGCCGGGGCGGCGCCCGAAGCGGAACCCGAGGCCCCGCCCGAGCCGGTGGAGGCGGGGTCTGGCGACGGCGCCCGGGTCGACGGCGAGCGGGAGCGGCCCGCGGAGCCGCTCGGCGCCGGGGCGGCGCGCGCCCAGCAGCACCTG
>JBKPIV010000126.1:0-15777 GCA_046730395.1 Actinomycetota bacterium
AGCGCGAGGCGGCCAGGTAGTCGAGGCAGGCGGCCTCGTCAGCGAAGCGCTCCTGGAACTCCACGATCGAGCGGGGGAAGCCGGGCCGGCCCATGCCGGCAATCTAGGCACGGCACCTGACGTAACCGGATACTCACGAGCGCTGCTATTCCGGCTCCCTGCGTCCTCGCCACGCTCGGCTTTCGCTCACCAGAACGCGCGAACGTTGGCGGACGCGGCACCACAGGACCGCGGATCGTAGAGCAGCCGAACGAGGGCTCTAGGCCGTGACGGGAGCCTCCGCGCGCCGGATCAGGCCGCGCTCGTGGAGCAACTCGGCGAGCTGGACGGCGTTGGTAGCCGCGCCCTTGCGCAGGTTGTCGCCCACGATCCACATGTTCAGGCAGCGCTCGTGAGAGGGATCGCGGCGGATACGGCCGACGAGCACGTCGTCTCGCCCGGCGGCGTCGATGGCGAGCGGGTAGACGCCGTCCGCGGGCGAGTCGACGACTACCACGCCCGGGGCGCCCGCGAGCAGCTCCCGGCACGCTTCGGGGGACAGGGGCTCGCGTGTCTGGATGTTTACGGACTCGGACTCGCCCATCAGCACCGGCACGCGGACGCAGGTGGCTGAGAGCCGGAGCTCGTCCTCGCTGACCCCGAGGATCTTGCGGGTCTCGGCCATCATCTTGCGCTCCTCGGTCGTGTAGTCGTCGCCCGACCTGAAGGTCTCGACCTGGGGCAGGACGTTGAAGGCGATCCGGTGGGGGTAGACCTCGGCGGCGGGCGCTTCGGAACCGTGCAGGAGGGCGTGGGTCTGAGACTCGAGCTCGCGCATCGCCCGCCTTCCAGTCCCGGATACCGGCTGATAGGTGGAGACAACGAGCCGCTCGATGCCAACCGCGCGGTGGATCGGCGCAAGCGCCACGACCATCTGCATCGCGGAGCAGTTCGGATTGGCGACGATCCCCCGGTGCGATTCGAGTGCGTCCGGATTCACCTCGGCGACGACCAGCGGCACGTTCTCGTGCATCCGCCAGTAGCTCGTGTTGTCGACTACCACCGCGCCGGCGTCCACCAGCCTGGGCGCCCATTCGGAGCTCACGGTCCCGCCGGCGGAGGACAGCACTAGGTCGAGGCCACGGATCGCCTCGTCCGAAAGCGTGCGGCACTCGAGCTCCTGGCGCCCGAAGGAGACCTTCGATCCCGCCGAGCGCGCCGACGTGAACGGCACCACCTCCGCGGCGGGGAACCCGCGGGCAGCGAGCACCTCGAGCATTGTCGAGCCGACCGCTCCCGTAGCGCCGACGACGCCGACCCGGTAGCCGTTCGCCGCCATCACGGCGCGACCCGGGGCCGATGCTCCGTGCCGGCCGGTTCCTCGCGACGAACGGCGTCCTCCCCGAGCTCAAACGCCTCGTGCAGCGCCCGCACCGCGACCGGCACTGCCTCGGCCGCGATCACGCAGGAGATCTTGATCGGCGACGTAGAGATCATCTCGATGTTGATTCCGTTCTCGCCGAGCGTCTGGAAGACCTTGGCCGCGACGCCCGGGTGGCTGCGCATCCCGGCGCCCACGATCGAGACCTTGCCGATACGGTCGTCCGTCTGGATGCCGCTCGACAGGTCGAGCCCCCTGAGCGCGGCTACGGCGGCCTCGAGGTCGCCACGCTCGACCGTGAACGAGAGGTCCGCCGTGGCCTCCTGCGAGACCGGCTCGTTCTGAACGATCATGTCGATGTTCACGCTCGCCTCCGCGAGGGCGCCGGCGGCCCGCCCGGCGATGCCGGGCTCGTCGCGGACCCCGATCAGTGTCACGCGGGCCTCCTGCTCCGAGTGCGTCACCGCGGTTACGAGTGGTCGTTCCATCGTCTCGGCCTCCGAGAGCACGACTGTACCGGGGCCGTCCTCGAACGAACTTCGGCAGTGGATGCGGATGTCGTGGTTCCGCGCGTACTCGACCGAGCGCAGCTGGAGCACCTTCGCGCCCGAAGCCGCCATCTCCAGCATCTCCTCGAACGAGACCACCGGCAGCAGCCGCGCGTCGGAGACGAGGCGGGGATCGGCGCTGAACACCCCCCGCACGTCGGTGTAGATCTCGCAGATCTCCGCTCCCAGCGCGGCGGCGAGCGCGACCGCGGTCGTGTCGGACCCGCCGCGGCCCAGCGTCGTCACGTCGTGGCTCTCGCCGGAGACGCCCTGAAACCCCGCCACGAGCACGATCCGGTCCTCGGTCAGCGCCGCGCGTATCCGGTCCGCGCGCACGTCGAGGATCCGCGCCCTGGTGTGCGAGGAGTCGGTGACGATGCCCGCCTGCGAGCCGGTGAGCGAGATCGCGTGGTGGCCCAGGTCGTGGATCGCCATTGCGCACAGCGCGCACGAGATCCGCTCGCCGGTCGAGAGCAGCATGTCCATCTCGCGCTCGGCGGGCCGCACGGACACCTCGTGGGCCATCGCGACGAGGTCATCCGTCGTCTTTCCGCGCGCCGAGAGCACGGCGACCACGCGCTTTCCCTCGGCGCGCGCGGCAACGATCCGGCGCGCGGCCCGCTGAATGTCCTCGGGCCCGGCGACCGAGGTCCCCCCGAACTTCATCACGACTATCTCGTCCTTGGCGCCCACGGTGGCGACTGAGGATAAGTGGCCCGCGTCCGGGCAGGGGCCGTGTGATGCACGCCACACATCGACTACCTAGCGGTGTGATATATCTTGACGATATATGGAGCTCTCAAGCACCGCCTACGTGATCCTCGGGATGCTCGGCTGGCGACCGATGAGCGGCTATGAGATCAAGTCGCTGGTCGACCGCAGCACAAGGTTCTTCTGGGCCGCTAGCTACGGCCAGATCTACCCGGAGCTGAGGCGCCTTGAGGCCGCCGGCTTGATCGAGGGAAAGGCGAGCCCGCAGGGCGGGCGCAAGCGCAACGTCTACAGGCTGACCCGGGCCGGTCGCAGGGAGCTTCGAGCCTGGCTGCACACGGACCCGGACGTCTACGAGCTGCGCGACGAGGGCCTCCTGAAGCTGTTCTTCGCCGACGCCACCGACGGCGAGTCGGCGGTCGGGACCCTCGACGCCAAGCGCCGGATCCACGAGGAGACCACCGCCCGCCTTCGGGAGATCGAGGCGACCCGAAGGCCCGAGGGCTACGCCTACCTCGTCCTCCGCTACGGGATCGAGTGCAACGAATGGATGGCGAGCTGGTGCGAGCGCACCCGGATGGAGCTCGAGGCTCAGGCCATGGAGAGAAGGAGGACCGCCTAATGCTCTCAGCCCTAGCCAACCTCGCCACCCGCAGAGGCCGCACCGTCGTGATCGCGGCCGTGATCGGCGCCTTGGTCGCGGGCGCCCTCGGCGCCGGCGTCGCCAGCCGCCTCGACCCCTACGGAGCGGACGATCCCTCGACCGAGAGCGTCCAGGCCGACAACCGACTCGATGACGCCGGCTTCCAGGACCTCGGCATCATCGCCCTCGTCAGCGGCGTGGACGTCTCCTCCCCCGCGACCAAGCACCGGGTGGAATCCCTGGCCTCGGAGATCTCCCAGGATCCGGCGGTCGGGCGGATCACGGACTACTACGACACCGGCTCCCGGGCGTTCGTCTCCCGGGATGGAAAGTCGACCTATCTGTCCGTGGCGCTGAAGCCGACGGACGACAAGGCTCGCCAGGACGCCGCGAAGCGGATCGCAGCCCGACTCGACGGCACCCCCGGCGTGACGCTAGGCGGTCCGGCGCTCGCGCAGGAGCAGGTCAACAAACAGGTCGAGTCGGACCTGCGTCACGCCGAGCTCCTCGCCTTCCCCTTGCTGTTCCTCCTCTCGCTGCTCTTCTTCCGCAGCTTGGTGGCGGCGCTGCTTCCGCCGCTCGTCGGGGGGCTGGCCATCGTCGGCACCTTCTTCATGCTCAGGGTGGCGAGCGAGTTCACCTCGGTCTCGATCTTCGCCCTCAACCTGGTCACCGGGCTCGGCCTCGGGCTCGCGATCGACTACAGCCTGTTCATGGTCTCCCGCTACCGCGAGGAGATCGCCAGAAGCGGCCCCGGCGCCGAGGCGATGAGGCGCACGATGGCGACCTCGGGCCGCACGATTCTGTTCTCCTCGCTCACCGTCGCCGCCGCCCTCGCCTCCCTTCTCATCTTCCCGCAGCGGTTCCTGTATTCGATGGGGATCGGAGGCTCGCTGGTGGCGTTGATCGCCGCGAGCCTGGCGCTGGTCGTCCTGCCGGCGATCCTCGCGCTGCTCGGCCCCAGGGTGAACTCGCTGGCCCCCGCCTTCCTGCAGCGACGCGCCGAGCGAGAGGCGGGGCCGGCGGAATCCGGGTTCTGGTACCGCCTCTCGCGGCTCGTGATGCGCAGGCCGGCGCCGATCGCGGTCGCCAGCGCCGCCCTCCTGATCGCCCTTGGGATCCCCTTCCTTGGGATCAAGTTCACCTCGGTCGACGCGACGGTGCTCCCCACCTCGGCGAGCGCCCGGCAGGTTGACACGGCCCTGAAGACCGGGTTCCCGCCCCACCGTGACTCCCCGATCCAGCTCGCCGTAGCGGGGGCCAACGGTGCCGACCTGCAGGGGCTCATCGCCCGAGTGCGCAAGATCCCAGGGGTGGCGACGGTCGGCCCGCCGCAGCCCCTCGCCGGAGGCGTCTCGGAGATCGACGTGATCTCGACGAGCGACCCCCTGACCGATCAGAGCCAGGACACGGTGAGGGACCTCCGTGACATGCCGACGGGATCAGCGAGCGTTCTGATCACCGGCTTCACCGCCCATCACATCGACACGCAGTCGAGCCTTGCGGACCACCTGCCCCTCGCGCTCGCGATCGTGGCGGGGACGACGTTCGTCGTGCTCTTCCTCTTCACCGGCTCGGTCGTCCTGCCGATCAAGGCGCTGGTGATGAACGTGCTCACGCTGAGCGCGACATTCGGGATCCTGGTGCTGATCTTCCAGGACGGGCACCTCGAGGGCCTGCTCGGCTACACGAGTCAGGGGGCGCTGGAGACCACGCAGCCACTCCTGCTGTTCGCGGTCGCCTTCGGCCTCTCGACCGACTACGGGGTATTCCTGCTGTCGAGGATCAAGGAGGCACGCGACGGCGGTGCGGACGACTCGCATGCGGTCGCGATCGGACTCGAGCGCACCGGGAGGATCGTCACCGCGGCGGCGCTGCTGTTCAGCGTCGCGATCGGGGCGTTCGTCACCTCCGAGATCATCTTCATCAAGGAGCTCGGGTTGGGCACGGCGCTCGCGGTGCTGATCGACGCGAGCATCGTCCGCGCGCTTCTGGTCCCGTCGTTGATGGAGCTCCTGGGCAGGTGGAACTGGTGGGCGCCCCGCCCGCTGCGCCGCCTGCACGCCCGGATCGGGCTCAGCGAGGCATAAGTGCTCCCCGGCGCAATACGATCGCACGACCGTCCTCCTTACGGGCCTGACGACCCGACGCGGACCTATCAGGAGCCCTTAGCCCGCGAGCGCGCGACGCCCGGAGAGCGCGCGGCCGAGCGTCACCTCGTCCGCGTGCTCGAGATCGGCGCCAACCGGCAGGCCGCTGGCCAGCCGGGTGATCTTGACCTGATCGCGCAATAGGTCGGCGAGGTGGTGGGCCGTCGCCTCGCCGGTGGTGGTGGGGTTCGTCGCGATCACGACCTCGCGCACGTCCGCGCCGTCGACACGGCGCACGAGCTCCGCGATCTTGAGGTCCTCTGGGTCGATTCCGTCGATCGGCGAGAGCGCGCCCCCGAGCACGTGGTAGAGGCCGCGGTACTCGCCGGTGCGCTCGATCGGGATCACGTCCGAGGGTTCCTCGACCACGCAGATCAGCGAGGAATCGCGGCTCGCGTCATCGCATATCCGGCAGCGGGGGCCCTCGGCGAGATTGAAGCACACCTCGCACAGGCCCACCTTCTCCTTCACCTCGCGGATCGCGTCGGCCAGGCCGAGCGCGGCCTCGTCGTCCGCCCGCAGGATGTGGAAGGCGAGCCGCTGTGCTGTCCGCTGCCCGATTCCGGGTAGGCGGGCGAGCTCGGTGATCAGTCGCTGGATCGGACCTGGATGCACGGCTAAAGAGTCAACCATGGGGCGGTCGTTGCCGCGACCCCAGGTAGTCGAGCACTCCCCCGCTGGTCAAGGCCCGGAAGAGGAGTCCCGGGTCCTCGGGCCGGGCGAGCACGAGCTGGGCCCGCGACGCGTGTAGGTCGCCCTCCGCAATCTGCTCGACCCGAAAACGCGATACGAGGGCACGCATGCGCCGCCCGGTAACCGGGTCGGTGGTCCCTGGAGCGAACGCCGACCCAAGCGCGGTCGCCTGCGCCCGCGCCGCATCCGGTGAGCGCCCCACCGCGCACAGCACCTCCTGCCGGGCCGGGGATACCCCGACGGCCACGAGGTCGATGCCAGGGTGCGCCGACCGGAGGAAGAAGGCCGGCAGGATGCGTGCGGCGAACACGTTCCCCAGGCAGCGGGCGGCGAAGTCGTAGGGAGGATCGTCGACCAGCGGCTCACCGTGTCCGAGCAGGCTGGCGCGGGAGTCGTCCGAGCGCGCCAGCAGCACGGAGCGATCGTGGAAGGCGGTCCGCGCCCCGAGTGCCCCGAGCGTCCGCGCCCCTGGGGGAACCTGTCCCTCCTCTCCGGCGTCCAGCAGCTTCCAGGCGCCGATCCCGAGCTGACGAGGCCGCGACCGCGCGAGGAGGCGCCGAACCCCGGCTGCCCGGACCCCGTCTATCCGCAGACCCATCGTGTACGAGTAGGCGAGCGAGGTGAGGCGATGCGCGACGAGGAGGTTGAGGCGGGCCGCACGCCCGAGCGCGCGGCGGCGCTCGATCAGGGCATCGCCCCCGGGCCCCACCGCGCCCGCCATCACCCGGCCCCCGACGGCGGCTGAGGGGAACGAGCGCCGAAGCGTCCTGACGTCGACCCAGCCGATCCCGGGGATGGTGGGTGCGGCGGGCGTGCCGACCGCAGACATCGCCCGCTCGAGCGCGGTCTCGGTCTGGCCGCCCCCTCCGCAGCCGAAGCCGAGCGCCCCGAGTGCGATGAGCGAGGCGGCGGCGGTCAGCGCCCGCGCCGGGCGAATCGGCCCGCCGATCAGAGCCCCGGAAGCCCGAGGCCTCCGAGGCCCCCGCCGAGGCCGCCGGTGATCCCGCCGAGCTTTTCGGTGGCGAGCTCCTGCGCCGAGCGAATCGCCTCGTTGACCGCCGCGAGCACCATGTCCTGAAGCAGCTCCGCGTCGTCTGGATCGATCGCCTCAGGATCGATCCTAAGCTCCAGGAGCCGCAGGTCCCCGCTCATCTTCACCTTCACCATCCCGCCGCCCGCGCTCGCCTCGACGACCTCGTCCTTGAGCTTCTCCTGGGCCTCCATCATCTCGCCCTGCATCTGCTGGACCTGCTTCATCATCGCGTTCAAATCGAGCCCGCCGGGCCCGGGTGGCCTGCGCGTCATCGTGCCTCCTCGGCGTCGAAACTCTCGGCCTCCTCGAACTCCTCCGCGTCGAACTCGGACTTCAGGCGCTCGATCAGCTGGTCCTCGCTGAGCCGCTCCGCGGTCGCCGATGCCGAGCCCTCCTCCGCCTCGAGCATCACGTACACGGGGCGAAGGCGCCGGCCGGCGATCGTCCGCACCGCCTCAGCGAGGCGGTCGCGAGCGTCCTGTGCCTCCGCCTTGCGCTTGTTGAAGGCGGCGCTCGGTGGAAAGCCGACCGTGATCACGGCGTGCTCGAGATCGACCGCCACCGGGCGCGCCGCGGCGAACACCGTCGACAGAAGCTCGGACCCGGAATCCCGCACCTCGTCGATCACCGCCGGCCACAGCCCGCCGATCCGCTCGAGGTCGAGTTCGTTCGCATCCGCCACCGCGGTCGACGCCCGAGCCGGCTGATCCTCGGCCGTCGGCTCAATCGCGGCATGCGCGCGGGGAGGAGACCCAGAGCCCCCCTCGAGCCGCCGCTCCAGGCCCTCGACCCGCTGGAGCAGCGCCTGGCGGCTCGGGTCGAGCTGGGGACGGGCGGCGCGGAGGATCGCCAGCTCGAGCGTCATTCGCGGCTCGTCCCCCTCCTTGATCGCCCCCAGCGCCTCCGCGATCACGTCGATCGCCCGCGTGAGCGCCAGATCGGAGAACGCCTCCGCCTGCGCCCGCAGAAGCTCGGGCTCGGCGGCGGTGACGCTGAACCTCTCCACCACGTCCCCGGCCGTACGCATCACCAGGAGCTGACGAAGGTGAGCCAAAAGGTCGCGGCCGAACTGCGAGACGTCACGGCCGGAGCGGGCGAGGCGCTCGCTGGCCTCGAGCGCCGCTCTCCCGTCCTCGGCGGCGATCGCGTCAGCGGCCGCCAGGATCAGCTCCGCCTCGGCCACGCCGAGGACCGCGAACACATCCTCCGTGGCCACCCGCTTGCCCCCGTAGGCGACCAGCTGGTCCAGGGTGCCGAGCGCGTCGCGAAAGCTGCCGCCGGCCGCGCGCGCGATCGCCGCGACGGCGCCGTCGTCGACCTCGATCGACTCGGCGTCCGCGACACGGTGCACGACCTCGGTGATCTGCTCCAGGGAGGGCCGCTGGAAGTCGAAGCGCTGACAGCGGTCGACGATCGTTGGCATCACCTTGTGCGGCTCGGTGGTGCAGAGGACGAAGGCGGTGTTGGGGGGCGGCTCCTCGAGCGTCTTCAGGAACGCATTCCATGCCTCGCGCGTGAGCATGTGGGCCTCGTCGAGGATGTAGACCTTCCAGCGGCCGGCCGCGGGCGCGTAGCCGACCCGCTCGCGCAGATCGCGGATGTCCTCGACCGAGCGGTTGGAGGCGGCGTCCATCTCGAGCACGTCGAGTGAGGTTCCGGCGGCGATCGCCCTGCACGACTCGCAAACCCCGCAGGGCTTGACGGTCGGTCCCTCGACGCAGTTCAGCGACCTTGCCAGGATCTTCGCGAGCGAGGTCTTGCCGGTGCCGCGGGAGCCGACGAAGAGGTAGGCGTGGTGGACGCGGTCGCGCTCGACCGCGTTGCTTAGCGTGCGCACGACGTGCTCCTGACCAACCACCTCGTCGAAGCTCTGCGGGCGGTGGCGGCGGTAGAGAGAGGGCGCCTGGCTCACCCGAGCGAGTCTACCCAGGCCCCCAGCGAGTCAACCGGGCCGCCTCGCCGGCCTCGGTCGTCCTCGCTCGGCCCCGCCTTCACGCGCCGCCGATTCTCTCGGCCAGGCGCTCCGCCACCGCGAGCGTCGAAAGATTCGTGTTCGCGCGGGGGATCGTCGGGATGATCGAAGCGTCCGCGACGTGGAGCCTGTCGACTCCGTAGACCTCCCCGTCGCCGTCGACCACTCGACCCATAGCGCACGTTGCGACCGGGTGGAAGAAGCCGCGTGCGGCCTGCCGGGCGTGCGTCAGCCCATCGACCTCGGGGCCGGGACGCACCTCGCTCCCGGCGTAGGCGGCGACGGCGTCGCTGCTCGCGAGGCGGCGGAGGGCCTCGAGGCCCTCGGCGAGGAGCTCCGCGTCCCGGGCATCGGAGAGGAAGCCGTGCTCGATCGCGAGCGGCGCTCGCGGGTCGCGCGACGCGAGGCGGACCGACCCTCGTGAGCCCGGCTTCATCACGAAGGCCGCAGCGGTGGCGTCGTACCGGGCCCCGTTCACCGGCTCGATGCTGGGAAACAGGAAGAGATCGCACACCCCCGGGGGGCAGGAGCCGCTGGAGAGGGCGACGGTCACCTGCCCCATGAAGAGGGGGCGGAATCGCTCGAACTCCGCGGTCTCGCGGCGCAGGCGCTCCGTGCCCTCGAATCCGAGGCCGACGCCGACGTGGTCGCAAAGACCCTCCCCGACCGGCAGCTCGCGCTCGGGGCCGACCCCGCTTCTCAGCAGGATCCCGGGCGAGCCGTAGACGCCGGCAGCCACCACCACCGTTCGCGCGCGAAGCTCGCCCGCGGCGGTCGCGACCCCAACCGCCCGGTCGCCTTCGAGCAGGACGCGGTCGACGAGCGTGTCGGCGATGATCGTGAGGTTCTCGCGCCCGCGAGCGGGGTCCAGGTACGCGAAGCCCGCGTTCCATCGAATCGTGCCGACGGCGTTGACGGGGTGCACGATCGCGTCGTCGCCGCCCAAGGCCGCGAACGCGCTCTGCCAGGGCGACAGCTCCTCCGGCGTGAACCGGCGCATCCGCAGCTCACGCTCGGCACGCCGAAGGTAGGGCTCGATCGCGGCGTGGCTCCAACCATGTCCCCACTCGTCGTAGTCGGACGGCGCCCCCTCGAGCAAGACGCAGGCGTTGTGCGACGAACAGCCGCCGATGATCCGCGCCCGCAGCTGCGAGCGGTCCTCGCGATCGGTCTCCCACGAGTGGGAGAAGGCGAGCTGGCGGGCATCGAGGATGTCCGCCGGCCAGCGACCGTCCCGATAGTGCCCGTAGTCCGGGCCCGCCTCGACGAGACAGACGCTCCTGCCGCCCTCGCTCAGGCGCCCGGCGAGGACGCAGCCGGCGGAGCCTCCGCCGATCACGAGGACGTCGAAGGGCGAGGCGCGGGCCATCGAGCGAGCGTTCTACGCCCGCGTTGCGACGACCTCGATGTACTCGGCCGGGAGGACGAGCGCCGCGTCGCCGGCGCGATTGTGCGAACGCATCACCTCGAGGAGGTCGTTCGCCAGCGCTCCGGTGCCCTCGTCACCGACCCGAGCGAACGCCATCCGGATGGGCCCGAACCAGGTGCGGAAGTACTCGAGCCAGTGCTCGGGGGACCGGTAGACCAGCTCGGCGATCCGCGGGTGCACCGTCAGGTCGGAGATGTTCTCGCCGAAGAGCTCCCTGACCCGCCCCTCGCTTCCCCAGAGGGCCGGCGGATCGATTCCGGGGGGCGGGGGCACGTGCTTTGAGATCGTCGCGAACATGCCGCCGCCCACCACTCCGTCCGGCGTCCAGTTCGACATGCCGATCCGCCCACCGGCCCTGCACACGCGAAGGAGCTCGTCGGCGGTCCTGTGCTGATCGGGCGCGAACATCGCACCGAAGGTCGACAGCACGACGTCGAAGGAGGCGTCATCAAACGGCATCTCCTGCGCATCGCCCTCCACGAATTCGATCTCCAGGCCCTCCGCCGCCGCCCGCTGGCGGCTCCGCTCCAGAAGCTCCGGGACGTAGTCGAGGCCGACGACATCGGCGAAGCGCCGAGCAGCCGCAATCGCGGTGTTCCCGGCGCCACAGGCGACGTCGAGGACGCGCTCGCCCGGGAGCACCTCGGCCGTCTCACACAGGCGCTCGCCGACGATCTGGTGGAGCGTTCCGATCTTCGCGAAGTCCCCGTCCGACCAGACCCTCTGCTGGACCTGCGTGATCGCGGCCAGGTCCAAGGCCGCATCCGTCATCGATTCCTCTCCTTCCCTCGTGCCGCCGGCGGGAGTCTACGTGCGCGACTTGAGCATCGGTCCTGTGCGGTCGATGAAAGATGCCGTGCACGACTTGAGGGCCAACCCGGTGCTGTCTATGAAGATGTCAATGGCAGGCCACCGGGATCGCCCGCGCGCGCGTCGCGCCGTCATCGCGCTCGCGATGACCGCTCTCGCCGTCGCCGCCGTGGCCTCGCCCGCGACCGCGCGGATGCGCAGCACCAAGATCAGCCGCCACCTGTGCAAGACCGTCCACGGCGGGCGTTTCGTGCCGATCCCGGACTTCCCCGGCGAGCAGATCGACCGGCGCCTCCTCCCCGACATCCGCTGGATGGAGCGACGCTTCGACATCTTCATCACCGACGGCTACTCGCTCGATCCTGTCCATTCGCGTGACGGCGAGCACCCGCTCGGGCTCGCAACCGACATCGTCCCCAATCGCGCCGAGGGGGGCACTTGGGGCGAGATCGGCGAGCTGGCCCACCTCGCAGAGCCAAAGCAGAACCAGCCCCGGCCACCGTGGCGGTGGGTGGGTTGGAACGGCGACCCCGGCCACGGTCGCGGCAAACATCTCCACCTGTCCTGGATGCACTCGCCCGCGGAACCCGGCCATCCGGCGCGGGTCGTCTATACGCGTCGCTGCCCGGGGCCGACCCAGGCAACGGCGCGGCGTCGCGCCGCTCGCCATCGGCACCAGCTGAGCGGCGGCACCTCTCCGTCGGGAAGCGGGAGCCTCAGCGGCGGCTCCGACGGCGGCATCTCGGTCGGCAAGCTGTCCGCCGGCCTCCCGCCCCCGATCCCGGACGATTAGGGGGTGAGGCGCGCTGAGGCGCCGGAACGGCAGGTCTCGTCGAAGCTGCCGCTCTCGAAATGGACCGTGCAGCCCGCCGTCGAGACAGGTCCTCGGGCGCTTGCGCCGTGGCTTGCTCGGGCCAGGCGGATCCGCGGCACATGCCCGCTACCGCTTAAGGCTGCTTCCTTCCGGACCTGACCTGGTTCACGGGCGCGCATTGCGCGGGACCTGGCCGTCAACGCCGCCCGCGACGTACTGACCCCGAAGGCCACGACCCTCGGACGGGCATTCGGCCCCGCTAGAGCGGATTGCGGGTGACAGGGCACCGCTAGCGCCCCACCTAGCACGGTCCATGACCATGCTACCGGGGACCGTCTCACCGCTGACGCCGGTAGCCTCGGTCCATGAACGGCTTCCTGCCCTGGACGCTATCGGGGACCTCCCTGGAGTCGTGCAATTGCGAGGCGATCTGTCCGTGCCGAACGATTGGCGGGCGTCCAGGGGGCCGGTCCACCACCGGGCTCTGCCTAGGAGCTCTGTCCTGGGCGATCCAAAGCGGGCGGGCCGGGGAAACGGATCTTTCGGGTCTGGGTGTGGTGATGGCGATCCGCTACCACGACGACGAGCCGGGGTCGCCCTGGAGCTTCTTCCTCTACCTCGACGATCGCGCCGACGAGCGCCAGCGCGAGGCTCTGAGAGAGATCTATCTCGGCCACCTCGGCGGCACGCCGTTGAAGCAATTTCCGTGGGCCTGGAAGGCGAGCGATCTCCGCGGAGTGCGGACGGTGCCAATCGAGATCGACCACACCCGCGGGCGCGGTTGGTTTCGGGCCGGAGACCGGGTCACGGTGCGCATCCGCGAGCCGGTGCCCGACCAGGAGACGGTCACCTGCGTGATCCCGGGGCACCATCAACCGGGCCGCGAGGTGTACGCGGACGAGCTGATAGCTCGCGACGACGAGCCACTCAACTTCGAGTTCAGCGGCAACTGCGGCTACGAGTCCCAGTTCACCTACTCGTCGGACGAGTAGAGACCTGATGCGCCCCGGCGCCCGCATCCACGTCGGGCCCGTCGCGCTTCGCGGACACACCGCCGGGTAGCTGGCGGGGCGTGGCGGAGGCGAGGACGGTCACGATTCTCGGCACCGGGATCATGGGTTCGGCGATCGCGCGGAACCTCGCGAAGGCGGGGCTCCGAACACGGGCCTGGAACCGCAGTCGCGATAAGGCCGAGCCGCTTGCGGGTGACGGCATCGAGATCGCTGACTCGGTCGCGGAGGCCGTGAGGGATGCGGACGCGGTGATCACGATGCTCGCCGACGCCGACGCCGTCCGCGCCGTCGCACTCGGTGACGGAGGCGCGCTGTCCGCCTTCGCCGCCGACGCGATCTGGCTCCAGATGAGTAAGATCGGCGTCGCCGGCACCGAGGAGCTTGCGTCCGCCGCCGGCGAGCGCGACGTGACCTTCGTCGACGCGCCGGTGCTCGGAACGAAGCAGCCGGCGGAGGCGGGCGAGCTCACGGTCCTCGCCTCCGGGCCGAACGACGCGCTCGATCGCTGTGAGCCCGTCTTCGATGCGGTCGGCGCGCGCACGCTCCGGCTCGGCGAGGCTGGCCGGGGTACCCGGATGAAGGTGGTGCTGAACGGCTGGCTCCTCGCGATCACGGCGGGGCTCGCGGAGACGATCGCGCTCGCCGAGCGGCTCGGGATCGATCCAAATCGCTTCCTCGAGGTGATCAAGGACGGACCGATCGGCGTCCCCTACGCAGAGCTCAAGGGCCGGATGATGATCGAGGGCGACTTCGAGCCCGCGTTCCCGCTCTACCTGGCGGCCAAGGACGCGGGGATCGTGCTCGAGGCCGGCGAGAGCGACGGCGCACGAATGCCGCTTGCCCGCGCGATCAAGGAGCGCTACGCCGAGGCCAACCAGGCCGGCCACGGCGACGAGGACATGGCGGCCGTCTACCGCGTCGCCTCGAGGGAACCGTCCAGGGGCTGAGGGTGACCGAGGTTTAGGGCCATAGTCGCCCCAAACCTCGGTCACCCCCCTCCGCCACCTCTCCCGGTCAGCGAGCGCTCTCGTGCTCCTTTTCGCGCAATTCGATCCGCCGGATCTTGCCGGTCAGGGTCTTCGGCAGGTCCGTCGCGAACTCGACCTTCCGCGGATAGGCGTAGGCCGAGAGGTGCTGGCGGACGAAGCCCTGGATGTCGGTCGCCAGCTCGTCCGACGGGGCGTGCCCTTCTCCCAGGACGATGAAGGCCTTCACCACGTGGCCGCGGGTGGGATCGGGCGAGGCGACCACGGCTGCCTCCAGCACCGCCGGATGCTCGATGCACGCGGATTCGACCTCGAACGGCCCGATCCGGTAGCCGGCCGAGATGATCACGTCGTCCGCGCGGCCCGCGTACCAGCAGTAGCCGTCCTCGTCCTGCTGGGCGGCGTCCTTGGTGTGGAACCACTCGCCACCGAACGCCTCCTCCGAGGCCTCCGGGTTGTTCCAGTAGCCGAGCGGATAGTGCGGGTTCGACCGCGCCCGCAGGCAGATCTCGCCGCGCTCCCCCTGGGCCACCGGGCGCTCGTCCTCGTCGAGGATCTGCACGTCCCAGCCCGGCATCGGCTTGCCCATCGAGCCCTCCCGCACCTCCATGAACGGGTAGTTCGCGCACAGCGGATACGACTCGGTGAGGCCGTAGTAGTCGAGGACCGTGATCCCGTACTGCTGGCGAAACCAGCGGATCGCCTCCGGGTTGAGCGGCTCGCCCGCCGAGCAGACGATCCTGAATCTCTGCGGGAAGCGCTCGCCCGCGTCCTCGATCGCCATCATCGCGCGCATCGCGGTGGGCGTGGTGAACACGTTGCTGACGCCGTGCTTGGAGAGCACCGCCAGCTGCTTTGCGGGATCGAACCCGCCCTCGCGCGCGTAGACGAACTGGGTCGCGCCGAGTCGCCACGGGCCGAGCAGGGGGGCGATCCCCGCCGCCCACGCCCATTCCCCCATGCCGTGAAACACCTCGCCGTCGCGGACGTCGTGGCAGTAGACGAACTCCTCGTGGGCGAGGATGTAGCGGTGGGCGTGGAGGACCCCTTTCGCGAGCCCGGTAGTCCCGGAGGAGTAGTAGAGCTGCGCGGGGTCGTCGGCCGAGGTGTCCACGGTCTCGAAGCGGTCGTCGGCGCCCTCGAGGAGATCGTCGTCGAGCACCAGCACCTCATCGACCAGCTCGCCCGGCATCCGCTCGACCTGATCCCGCGAACAGACGATGAGCCTCGCCTGCGAGTCCTTCACCCGGTGGCGGATGCCCTCGTCGCCGTAGAGCACCGACATCGCGAGCAGGATCGCCCCGAGCTTCCAGGTGCCGAGGAAGATCGCAGCGGTCTCAGGTGACGACGGCGCGACCACCCCGACGCGGTCGCCGCGCTCCACCCCGCGGGATCTCAGGACGTTCGCCGCCCGATTGGCCAGGGACTGCAGCTCGCCCCATGTGACCTGGCGCTCGGTGCCACGGTAGTCCTCGAACACCATCGCGAGCTTGTCCGGCGGGTGCTTGTCGCAGACGTCGGCGGCGATGTTGTAACGCTCCGGGACCCTCCACTCGTGCGCGGCGCACGCCTCCTCGTAGGACGTCGCCCTGGTCTCGATCGTCGCCATCGCCTC
>JBKPIV010000127.1:0-9099 GCA_046730395.1 Actinomycetota bacterium
GCCGCGCGGTCCTCCTCGGCGGCCGGGGGCCGGCTCGATGGCCCATCGTCGGAGGCGGGGCGGCGGTCGCGCGGCCGGGCGCTCGACCTGGCGCGCGAGGCCGCGCGCCCAAGTCGGCGGCGGATCGCCTGAGCCCGGCGCACCCGAGCGGGCGGCTCCTGAGCGATCGTGTGGGCGAGCGCCACCGGGATCCATCCCGACGCCTCGGCGTTGGAGCGGCACAGCGCGCACACGGTCAGCTCCTGCCCCTGGGGGGTCAGGTAGGCGTGAACCTGCTCCCCCTTGAGGATCGTCCGCCCGCACACGTCGCAGCTCGGAAACCTGTCGGGCTGCTCGGGCACGCCCCCCAACGTAGCAACGCCCGCAAGTGGCGGACCGGGAGCGGGGCGCGCCGAACGGCAACTTGCCGGAACCGGGCTCCGCCGGCTGGGCTCCCGGGGCCCCTAGGCCTTGACCTTCTCCTCCTCGGCGGCGTGGGCCTCCGCGATCACCTTCTGAGCGATGTGGCCGGGGACCTCCTCGTAGCGCTCGAACTCCATCGCGTAGTCGCCGCGCCCGCCGGTGATCGCGCGCAGGTCCGGCGCGTAGTCGAGCACCTCGGCCATCGGGAGCTCGGCCTTGATCTCGGTCATCGATCCCTTGGGCTCGACCCCGAGCGGCCGCCCCCGCCGCGAGTTCAAGTCCCCCACGACGTCCCCAACGGACTCCTCGGGCACCGTGATCGTCATCTGCACGATCGGCTCGAGCAGATACGGCTCCGCCTCCGCGGCGGCCTGCTTGAAGGCCATCGAGCCGGCGATCTTGAACGCCATCTCCGAGGAGTCCACGGAGTGGTGCTGGCCGTCGTAGAGGCGGACCCTCAGGTCCTTCACCGGATATCCCGCGATCACCCCGTGCTGCATCGCCTCGGCGATCCCCTTCTCCACCGCGGGGATGAACCCGGTCGGGATCACGCCGCCCTTGATCGCGTTTAAGAACTCAAAGCCCGTGCCCGGTTCGGCCGGCTCGATCTCGATGTGGCAGTCGCCGAACTGGCCCCGGCCGCCCGTCTGCTTCTTGTAGCGGCCGTGGGCCTTGGCCGGCCTGCGGATCGTCTCCAGGTACGGGACCCGCGGCGGGTGGAGCTCGATCTCGGCGCCGTAGCGGCGCTTCATTCGCTCCGTGATCACCTCGACGTGGATCTGCGTGAGCCCCGCGATGATCTGCTCGCCGGTGTCCGGATCCCGGTGCACGTCGAGCGTGGGGTCCTCCTCCTCGAGCCTGCGGACGGCGCTCGCCGCCTTCTCCTCGTCGCCCTTCGACTTCGGCTCGAAGGCGAAGGCCATCACCGGTGAGGGGAGGTCGAGCGGGGGAATGGAGACGTCGACGTCCTTGCCCGCGAGCACGTCCCCGGCCCGCGTCTCGCGGAGCTTCGCGACCGAGCCGATGTCGCCCGGGCCCAGCTCGTCCACCGTCGAGCTCTCCTTGCCGCGCGGCGCGGCGAGCTGGCCGATTCGCTCCTTGGCGTTACGGGTGGCGTTGACGGCCTGCGAGTCGGAGCCCAGCACCCCCGAGTACACCCGCAGCAGGTTGATCCGCCCGGTGTAGGGGTCCGCGGTGGTCTTGAAGACGTAGGCGATCAGATCGCCGTCCTCGGCGGGCTCGATCTCGATCTCGTTGCCGTCGCCGTCGAGGGCCTTGATCGCGCCGCGCATCGCGGGCGAGGGGACGTCCTCCACCAGCGCCTCGAGCAGGCGGTTGGTCCCCAGGTTCTTGGTCGCGACGCCGCAGGTGACCGGGAACAGATGCCCCTCCGTGACCCCCGTCTTCAGCGCGGTGACGATCTCGTCATGGGAGATCTCCTCCCCCTCGAGATAGCGTTCCATCAGCTCGTCGGAGTTCTCGGCCACCTCGTCCATCAGCTTCTCGCGGTACTCCTCCGCCTGGGCGCGCAGGTCCTCCGGGATCTCCGCCTCGCTCGCGTTCCCCCTCCCCTCCCCCGAGTACTCGAACGCCTTCATGTCGATCAGGTCGATCACCCCCCGCACCTCGTGCTCGGCCCCGATCGGGATCTGGGTGGCGACGACGTGGGAGCCGAACGCCTCCTTCAGCGAATCCAGGGCGCGGAAGAAGTCGGCGCGCTCGCGGTCGAGCATGTTCACGAACACGATGCGGGCGAGGCCCTCCTGGTTGGCGCGGTGCCAGAGGCGCTCGGTGTGAACCTCGACGCCCATCACGGCGTTCACCACCACCACGGCGGCGTCGGCCACGCGCAGCGCCGCGAGCGTGTCGGCGATGAAGCTCGACTCGCCGGGGGTGTCGATCAGGTTGATCTTGCGGTCGGAGTACTCGAACGAGACGACCGTGGCGTCGATCGACATCTCCCGCTCCTGCTCGTCGGGCTCGAAGTCGGACACCGTGGAGCCGTCCTCGACCCGGCCGAGGCGGTTGATCACGCCGGCCTCGAACAGCAACGCCTCGCAGAGGCTGGTCTTCCCGCTCCCCCGGTGGCCGATCAGGGCCACGTTGCGGATTCGATCCGCTGGCTTATGCGCCATCCCGAAGCAATATATGGCTTCAGGGCCGGGCCTGGAAACGCGAGCGCAGGGCGAGCACCGCCTTGGTGTGGAGCTGCGAGACGCGGGACTCGGTGACCCCGAGGACCTCGCCGATCTCCCGCAGGGTGAGGTTCTCGTAGTAGTAGAGCGCGATCACGAGGCGCTCGCGCTCGGGCAGCGACTCGATCGCGTCGGCGAGGCGATCCTTGACCTCGGAGGCCTGCGCCTCGGTCGCCGGATCGACGGCGCTCGGGTCGTGGATCGTGTCGAGGACGGAGATCTGCCCGCCGCCCCCCTCGGGATCGGCGAACGTCCACAGGTCGTCCAGCGCCAGCACCGAGGAGTTCGCGATCTCGAGCAGGCTCTCCTGGAACTCCTCGACGGAGATGTCGAGCGCCCCCGCCATCTCCTCGTCCGTGGGCGCCCGCTGGAGCTCCGCCTCGAGCTTGGCGTGCGCCTTCTCGACGTCGCGCGCCTGCCCCCGCACCGAGCGCGGCACCCAGTCGAGGGAGCGGAGCTCGTCGATGATCGCCCCCTTCACCCGGGCGACGGCGAAGGTCTCGAACTTGATCTCGCGGTCGACGTCGAAGCGCTCGATCGCCCCGATCAACCCCAGCAGCCCGTAGGAGATGAGGTCGGCCTCCTCGACGTGCGAGGGCAGCCCCGAGGCCATGCGCCCGGCGATGAACTTGACCAACGGCGAGTAGGCGACGACCAGCCGCTCCCGGGCCCTCTCGTCACCTTGCTCCTTGTAGCGTCGCCAGAGCTCCCGTAACTCGACGGCTTTGACGTTGGTCTCCATCGTCGTCCCCCGAACCAGGAAACCTAACCGCCCCGGCTCATGCACGCGGGTGAGAGCGTACGTACTCGCTGCGAAGCCGCCCGGGCTCGACCCTGGTGTAGACCTGCGTGGTCGAGACGCTCGCGTGCCCGAGGAGCTCCTGGATCGCGCGCAGGTCGGCCCCGCCCTCGAGCAGGTGGGTGGCGAAGGAGTGGCGCAGGGTGTGCGGCGAGACGTGGCCCGCGACCGCCGCCTCCCGCACCCAGCGCTCCAGCCGGCGCCGCACGTCCGACGGCGAGAGCCGCCGCCCCCGCCGCGAGAGGAAGAGCGCGGGCTCCGCGCGATTCGCCGCCAGCGCCTGGCGCGCTCCCTCAAGGTAGCGCTGCAGGGACCTCTGGGCCGGTTCCCCCATCGGCACGATCCTGGTCTTCTGCCCCTTGCCGATCACCCGCAGCGCCTCGGAGTCGAAGTCGAGCGCGTCGAGATCGAGGTTCACGATCTCCTCCGCGCGCAGGCCGCAGGCGTAGGCGAGCTCGAACAGGGCTCGATCGCGGACCTCGAGCGGGCTCGAGGCGGGAATGCGGTCCAGGAGCGCCGCGATCTCTTCGGCCCCCAGCACCCGCGGCAGACGGCCGGCGCGCTTCGGGCTTGGCAAGAGCGCCGCCGGGTTCTGGGCGGCATCCCCCATCCGCACCAGGTGCTCGTGGAGGCTCCGCACCGCGGCCAGCTTGCGCGCCACGCTCGCGCGCGCCAGCCCGCGCTCGGACAGCGCCGCGGCGTAGGCGCGAAGGTCGCGGTAGGCGAGCGATCCCGGATCGCGCCCGCGCCGGGTTGCCCACCCGGCGAGCTCGGCGAGGTCCGCGCCGTAGGCCCGCAGGGTGTGCCGCGAGGCGCCCCTGGTCTCGAGCTCGCGGCGAAACCGCGCCAGCGCGGCCCCCCAGGCGGGACTGATCTGGGGCTGGGTGAAGGCCTCCGCCACGGTGAATGGGTTCGGCAGTCGCGGCGAGAAGCCTGCTCAGGTAGGGAGACGGCGCCCGGCGTATCGAGTGTCGGATTAGTCGGCTCCAGGCCGATTAACTCGACACTCGACGCGAGCCGCGTGTGCTCGACGCGAGCCGGGCGTGACTCGCCCACCCAGCCTCATCCGGCCGGCAGCGCCCTAGTCGCCGATGTAGATCGGGGTACCGAGGGGGACCTGCGGATACAGCTCCTCGACGTCGGGGATCGACATCCGCACACAGCCGTGCGAGGCCGCCGTGCCCAGCGACCAGAGCTCGTCGGTCCCGTGGATCCCGGCGCCGTTGAAGAACCCCAGCCACCGGGCCTTGAGCGGGTCCTCCGGCCCCGGCGGGATCACCTGCCCGGCAAGGGAGCCGGCCCAGGCGGAATCGGGGACGTGCCACGACGGATTGACCTGCCTGTCGTTGATCGTGTAGATGCCGGCGGGCGTCTCGAGGCCCTGCTGGCCGACCGCGATCGTGTACGTCTTCACGAGCTTCAGGTTCTTCCACAGCCGCAGCTGGAAGGCGCCGCGGTCGATCGTCAGGTACACCGGGTACTTCTGGGCTAGCTCGTCGGTGGTCACCTGGGGCTTGGTCCGCCGCACCAGCGCGGCTACGGTGCGATGCCGCGGGCTTTCGATCGCCGAGCGAACGCGGGAGCGAAGCGTGTCGGTGAGGACCGAGACGCCGTCCTTGCCAGGCACCTTGTTGAGCGACGAGGGCGTGGGGGCGATCGTCGCGTCCTGCGGCTTTCGGTTCACCTGCTGCGCCACCTGCGCGACGAACTGGTCGAGCGCGTTGGCCGAGTAGGCGATCTGCGGCGTGATCTCGCGGTCGACGGAGCCGCCGGTCGCATAGCGCCACACCCGCACGGGGAAGCCACCCGAGCGGCTCGCGTCCAGCGCCGATTCCACCATCCCGTCGATGTCGGCGTGCACCTGCAGCTTGTCGGGGCTCAGCGTGTACTTGGTGCCGGCGAAGATCACCGTGACCGGCTTGTCCAGCGGATTCACGAGGCGCACCTTCAGCTTGTGCTTGGCCTGGTCGCTCGTCAAGCCGCCCACGTCGACGCCGCCGACTCTCACTCCGTCGGCGATCTTGTCGGAGTTCGCCCTGTCGATCGCGAAGGCCGCGACGGCCAGCGCCAACAGGACGCCGAGCGCCGCGACGAGGACTATCTGCGCTCTACGTCCCACGTGCTGGTCGGAAGTCTAGGGTGAGCGACCGCCGGGCCCCGGGCGCTCGGCGTCGCGCAACCCTCGTTGCGCCCACGGGGTCAGATCTACGACACCTAGATCCCGAGCGGCTCGCGATCCGTGGCGACCCCCCCGCGCTCGCCGGGCTGCTCGCGCTTCACGTGGGGGCTCCAGCGCAGGAACTCCTCGACCTCGCGCTCGTAGGTGTAGCTCCGCTCCGCTCCCCGCATCACCGGTGCCAGACGCAGGTGCTCCCCGAACTTCAGCACTGCCTCGCGGGTCGTGTAGCTGTAGCGGAAGCCCGTCGCCTTGAACAGCCGGTTGTCGACCCCGCGCCCGAAGCGGAGCTGATTGATGACCTCGTCCGGGATCCGGAACCCGAGGCGTCGCAACGGTCCCGCCGCCAGCCCGGTGCCCCATGGGGGCAGCACCGGAAGCGGCCACATGCCGAGGAGGCTGGCGATCTCCGAGAGCGCCAGCACGCCGTCGGCGGCGACGTTGTAGGTCCCGGGGGCATGGTGGAAGGCGGCGTGCTCGAGCGCGTGCACGACATCGTCCTCGTGCACGAACTGCAGCCGCGGGTCGAAGCCCAGCACCATCGGGACGACGGGCAGCCGGAACATCCGCGTGAACGCAGTGTCGACGTCCGGCCCGAGGACGTTGGCGCAGCGGAGCATGGTCGTCGTCACGGTCGGGTTGCGCTCCGCGAACTCCGCCACCGCGTGCTCGGCGTCGACGATGTCCCGCTCGAGCCCGGTGCGTGGGGGATGCGGGCGGCGCATCTCCTCGGTGAAGAAGGCGGGATCGTCCTGCTCGGCGCCGTAGTAGTGAGTCGAGCTCTTGAAGATGAACTTCCGCACCGGCGAGTCCGCGCCGCTGCAGGCGGCGAGGATGTTCATCGTTCCGATGACGTTGTTCTCGTGGGCGAGACGGGGCGGGGCCATCAACGAGTTGACCACCAGCCGCGTGTCGATCACGGTGTCGATCTCGGCAGCCCGGACGATCCGCGCCAGCAGCGAATGCTGGTTCGATACCTTCACGAACTCGGTGCGCTCGAGCTCCCGGGTGGGGGCGTTGCTATCGACGCCAATGATCGCCTCGACGCGCTCGAAGCTCTCGAGCGCCTGGGCGAGGCGGCCGCCCCAGTAGGTCGAGAGCCCGGTCACCAGAACGCGGCGGGTGAGCTCGTCGCGCGGCGCCTCGAACGCGGCCAGCGCCCCCGAAGTGGCCGCGGCCTCGCTCACCCCAGCCACACCGACTTCCTCCTCGCCAGCATCTCGTAGAGGTTCTCCTGGATCCGCGCGCGAATCTCCTGCGCGAGCGTCTGCACCAGCGCCTTGTCCTCGGCCGCCTCCGCCCCGCCGAGCTCGACCGTATCGATCGGCTCGAGGAACCGGATCCGGAACTTCGCGGGCAGGTAGGCGAGCATCCCGAACGGGCCGAGCCAGGGGAACGTGGGCGTGATCGGAAAGTAGAGCAGCCCGGTGAGGCGGCGCAGGAGATCGACCTGGGCGAAGACGGGCATCGCCTCCTCGGCGCCGACGACGCACGTCGGGAGCAGCTGCGCCTCGGCCCTCATCGCCGCCTCGACGAAGCCGCCCCGGCCGAAGCGGCGGAGCCGGTAGCGATCTCGGTAGAGCTTCTCCGTGCCCTTGCGGCCCTCGGGAAAGACGAGCACGAGCTGGCGCTCGTCGTAGAGGAGCCGGTGCACGTTCGCCGGGTGGGCGGCCACGCAGCCCAGCTTCGGGATCAGCATCGAGAACCCGGGATAGCCCTTGAAGAAGTGCTCGACGGTGATGTAGACGGGCCGCGGGCTGGGGTGCTCCTCGCGGACCGCCTTCGCGATCATCGCCGCGTCGGGCGGCAGGGCCCCGGCGTGGTTGGAGACCAGGAGGGCGCCCGCCTCCGAGGGAACGTTCTCGATCCCCTCGACCTCGGTCCGAAACCAGTAGCGGTAGAAGAACTCAACCAGGGTCCGGTCCATCGCTCCCTCGACGAGCTCCGAGCGCCCCCAGTCGTTGAGCCGCCTCTCGGGCTCGATCGCGGGCAGGAGCTCCCGCATGCGCTCGGCGGGCCGACGCTCCGGAAGCCCCGGCGACCCGCCCTCCTCGGGCTCCGGACCCTCGATCGGCGCGGCCAGTGGGGTGCGGTGCTCCTCCGCCATGAGCGCGTCATTGTGACAGCCGGGCGGTCCCGCCCAGCGGCCAATATGTTTCGTGCCGATGCGCTCGAAGGACCAGCTGCGACGCGCGGTTTGGCGGGCGATGGATCGCGAGGGCGTGTCCCGCTTCCCCGGCGCGGAGGGTCGGATCCCGAATTTCGCCGGGGCTAAGCTGGCCGCGCAGAAGCTCGCCGGCCACCGCCTGTGGCGGCGCGCCCAGGTGGTCAAGGCGAACCCCGACTCGCCCCAGACGCACGCTCGCCGGCTGGCGCTCGAGGACGGCAAGAGGCTCATCATGGCCGTCCCCCGGCTGCGCGACAAGCATCCGTTTCGCCTCCTGGAACCGAAGCGGCTGACCAAGGCGCAGGTGAGGGAGGCGGCGACGATCAAGGGGGCGCTTCGCCACGGCAAGGTCGTCGCCCTCGAAGAGATCCCGGAGATCGACTTCGTGCTCTGCGGCTCGGTGGCCGTCAACCTGAGCGGCGCCCGGATCGGCAAGGGCGGTGGATTCTCCGATCTCGAGTACGGGCTCCTGATCGAGGAGGGGAAGATGGATTCCCACACCTGCGTGGCGACGACCGTGCACCCGATCCAGATCCTCCGCGAGCACCTGATGATGACCGACCACGACCTGCCGGTCGACCTGGTCGCCACCCCGCGAGCCGTGATCGAGGTCGAGCGGGCGTACGACCGCCCCCGCGGCATCCTCTGGGACCACCTGCAGCCGCCCCAGATCCACGAGATCGCCATTTTGGAGCGCATGGGTTACGCCTAATGGCTTATTTATGCGGTTTTCAGGGCCCAGGAAAACCAGCACGGCCCCTGCTGTTGGCAGGTCGGGCCAGCTACTTAGTTGGGGACGTGGGAACGGCGACCGCTAGGGGATCTGCCGCCCCCGCGCCTCGCAAGGAAGCTGAAGCCGCAAATGAAAACCTGTCCTCGGCAACATTGCCCCAGCCGTGACAGCGGCAATCGGTTGCGGCTAGAGCGGCTCCCCGCCGCCGGCTCGTCTGATCCAGAAGTCCTCGTTCAGCTCCCGAGCCCGCTGGCGAAAGCGCGGCGCATAGCGATCCGGAAGCGTCCGTGGGACTGGCATCAGAAGTACGCGACCGAGAAGCGCCCCTCGATCGTCTGCCTCAATTGCTCGGTGGCACCGCTCGCATGCCTGCCAGCCATCGCCCTCACGCGCGGGATAGCGCCATCGCGCTGTGGGGCTGCCACAAAAGGCGCTTCATCGAACGCATGTTCGCATAGGTCTCGGCCGGATCGGGGAGCCTCCACCCGCTACCTTCGCACGCGCAAAGCGAAGGGAGGCACTGTGTCGCTCAAAGTGCAGATCGCCGGAGTGGTCGAGAAGATCACCACGAAGCTCGAACGCCAGTATCGCGACGACGCCGAGCTGCTAGTGACCGGAGTTATCGTC
>JBKPIV010000128.1:0-13019 GCA_046730395.1 Actinomycetota bacterium
CCCAGAGGATGCCACCCGGCGCCTGCTCCGCGCGAAAGGCGAGCGTGTTGCCGGCCCCGGGCAAGACGCCCCCGATGGACGATCTTCGAGTCTCTCGGGCCTTCGGTCGCCAGCTCCCGCCAATACGCTCGCGTGTCGTCCGGAGCAGTCACGCGCGATCACAGTGACGGCGTGATCGCTTGGCGCCGCAAGCGATAGCGCGCGGCGTCCCTCGGGTGGACCGACCCGCCTGAGACGGGACCGAACCTATGTGGCTATCTCGCGTTCGGCTCGCCGGCGTGCGGCTCGCGACGCAAGGCGCATCGCGCTGGGCGCGCGACGCGCCAAGCGCAGCATGGTGCGATCGCCGCGCCGGCGCAGCGCCGCGTTTGGTGCGACGCTGTCGGGCGGTCCCTCTGCGACCGCCGGCGACCCCGCGCGGTGGTCAGCCACAGCGAGCAATCGCCATTCGCCCGGCACGCCCTTGAGCTCGTGGCTGCCGTGGTCGACGAACTCGATGCCCGAGCCCACCACGAGGTCCTTGACCGCGCTCGAGACGAGCACTTCGCCGGGTGAGGCGTGCGCCGCTACGCGCGCGCCGATGTGGACCGCCATGCCCCCGACGTCCTCACCGATCAGCTCGCACTCGCCCGTGTGCACCCCTGCACGGATCTCCACCCCCTCCGAGGACGACCGTTCGGCGATAGCACACGCGCAGCGGATCGCCCTGGCCGGCCCGTCGAAGGTGGCAAGGAAACCGTCTCCCATGGTCTTGACCTCGCGCCCGCCGTAGGCCGAGAGCTGGTCGCGCACGAGCGTGTGGTGGTGCTCGAGCAGGTCGCGCCACCGCCTGTCACCGACCGCCGCCGCCCGCTCCGTCGAGCCCGCAATGTCGGTGAAGAGCACGGTCGCCAGAGCGCGCTCGGGCTCGCGCGCGTGGCGGGTGCCGGTCAGAAACTCCTCGATCTCGTCGAGCAGCGCGTCGGATTCGCCGTACCAGGGGATGTGGTCGTTCCCGGGGAGCTCGACATAGCGCGCCCCCGGGATCCTGTCGGCCAGGGCGTGCCCGGCCTCGACCGGGACGGCGGTGTCACCTACGCGGTGCAGAACGAGGGTCGGCACCCGCAGAGTGGGCAGCACCTCTGTCACGTCGATCTCGCGATACGAGCGCAGGAGCGCCGCGACCATCCCAGGACTGGCGGCCGCCCGCTCGAACAGCCCCCAGATGCGGCGCATCGTGGAGCTGCCCGCGAGGTTCGGTACGAACCACTCGATCGCGAGCCCCTCGCCCCAATGCTCGTCGATGAGCGTGGCCAGCTCGTCGAACTTCGCGTCGAACCGCTCCTCGAGCTCCTGAGAGAAGATGTCGCTCCCTGGCTTCGCGGTCGGGAACGTTCCGTACAGCGCCAGTGAGGTCACCCGGTCGGGATAGGTGCCGGCAAACAGCACGCTCATCGGGCCACCTTCGGATACGCCCAGCAGGGCGGAACGCTCGGAGCCCGCTGCGTCGAGCACGGCGTGGAGGTCCTCCATCCGCTCCTCGAGCGAGGAGAGGCCGGCGACCGGGTCGGAGAGGCCCGTCCCCGGCTTGTCGAAGAGGATCAGGCGGGAGAAGCTCGCCAGGCGGTGGGCGAAGGCGGTGGTTTCGGGCCTCGTCCACCAGAGGTCGAGGTGGGAGATGAAGCCCGGGACCACGGCCAGGTCGATCGGCCCGTCGCCGACTACCTGGTAGGCGATGTTCACTTCGTTGTTGCGGGCGTATTGGGTCTTCGGTGGCTGCATGGGCTCCTCTGCGCTCGAGGACCGCGAGCGCACGGGTATTTTGCCGCCAAGTATCTCCCGTACCGCTCGGCCACGCCAGGGCTCGCTTCGCAGCGTCCCGTTCCGGTGCGAAGAGCCTGTGGCCGTCTTTCTGCGGCGGCTCAGTGCTGAGAACCGGTAGAAGCGAGTGTCTGCGAGGCACCGCCCCAGACGGCTGCTCGGGACGAACACGACGCGCTCATAGGAACGTACCGCTGACGCAGCGAGACCACAACCTCACTGTTCAGGCAAGTCGACCAGCCCGGGCGCGCTGCGGGGGGGCGGTGCGGGGATGCAGCGACCTGCAAGCTGTTGCCCCAGGCGTTGCCGTAGCGTTGCTGTTTAGGCCGGCGTCGCGACTTCCGAGACTAAGAAAGGTTCGCCTGAGCGGGGCTTTTCCTGAGGCACCGCTACCGGGATTCGAACCCGGGTTTCCGGACTGAGAATCCGGCGTCCTAGTCCCCTAGACGATAGCGGCGCGGGTGGGCGATTCTAGCTTGGGCCAGGTGCGCCGATCAGCGGCGAATCGATGCGGCTGGAGGGATTCGAACCCCCACGGGCTTTCGCCCACGTGCGCCTGAGGCACGCGTGTCTTCCGTTCCACCACAGCCGCGTGAGTGACTCAAAATTTACCGGTCAAGACTTGACGCCCACGCGTTCGAGCATTCGCTGGACGCTCGTCCTGCGGTTGATCCGGACCTTCCAGCAACCGCGGAATTGAGTGAGCCGGTACCTGACGCCAACAGCGTCGCAGGTACTGGTGAAGAGGTCGACGATGTCTTTGGACTTGTTGGTGAAGTCATAGCTCAAGTACTCATACGGCCCGGTCCGGTTTATGAAGGCGCACCCATCCGAGCGAATCAACCCGCGAATCACGCCCCACGGTGCGCGCTCGACCAGATCGGATTGCCAGTCCTCCAGCTCAAGTGAACGACAGTGCTTGGGACCCTCGCCGTCTTGGGGGAACAGACACGGCATGTGACGGGAATAGACGGACAGATAGATCATCGATCCGCGGTGAACAGACTGCCTGCAGACTGGGTTCGCTGGAAAGCACCGTTCAAGCAGTTCGCGGATCTCGCCGTTCATCCGCTCGTACTTCGCATCGAGCGCGATCCTTAGCCGCGTCGTGCGGGCGCCCTCGGAGATGCAACCGTCGCCGAGATAGAGGCCGAGAAGCTCGGTGTAGTGCTCGGGCGTGAAGCGGATCGGCTTCGCTGGCTCCCAGCATCTCGGGCAGGTCTCCGTGTTGGTTCGGCGCACGTAAGTCGGCCGGCGCCAATCAAGGATGGTGCGGCGCGGGATGCCGAGGCGGCGGGAGATCTCGCAGTCGTTAAGGCCCGCCTCGACCAGGGCGAGGACTTCGGACTTGACCTTGGGCGGGTGCATTTCCCGCAATTTGGTGGGAAATATGTGACCCGTGTGTGGAGTTTGTGGAGGGTTTGTGACCGCGGTGTGCCGAGAGTGCGATGAGCTGCCGCGTCGCGCCGACGCGTCCGTGACAATCCCTCCCCGATGAGGATCGGTCTCGTCCTCGGCGCCGGGGGCATACAGGGCGGCGCCTGGCTCACCGGCGGGCTCGATGCGCTCGCCACCGAGACCGGCTGGGACCCCGCCACGGCCGATTACGTCGTCGGCACCTCCGCGGGAGCGATGATCGGAGCGCTCGCCGCCTCGGGCGTGCCTCCGTGGTTCATGGTCGCCCACTCGCGCGGCGAGACGTTCGAGGGCGTCGTCGACGCCGACGGCCGAGCGGCCTCCGATGCCGACCGCGCCGCCGGGGCGCGCTTCGATCTCGTGCGGACCTGGCCCCCGATCGGCCCCGGCTCGTGGCGGCTCGCGCTTCGCACCCTCGCGAACCCGCGCCGGTACTCGCCAGCGACCGTCGCCAGCGGCTGGCTACCGCGCGGGATCTTCGCCACCGACTCGCTCGGCGAGACGATCCGCCGGGTTGTGCCGAGCGGCTGGAGCCTGCACCCGAACCTCTGGATCGTCGCCTGCGACTACGAGACCGGCCGGCGAGTCCCCTTCGGCCGCCCCGACGCCCCCGAGGCCGACCTCGCGGACGCCGTCGAGGCATCGTGCGCGATCCCCGGCATCTATCACCCGGTGAAGATCGGCGGGCGCCGCTACGTCGACGGCGGCATCCGCTCGACGTCGAACCTCGACCTGCTGAAGAACGAGGGGCTCGACCTGGTCGTCTGCCTCAACCCAACGTCAACCCTCCATCCGCTCCGAGCCATCAACCCGCGCGACGCCCTCAACATCGCGTTCCAGCGCGCCTCGGGACGGCGGCTCGGTAGCGAGGCGAAGAAGCTCCGCGCGGCGGGGACCGAGGTCGTCCTGATCCAGCCGCTCCGCGCCGACCTCCAGGCCATGGGCCCGAACCTGATGAGCCCCCGGAACCGGAACAAGGTGATCGAGATCGCGCAGCGCACCGTCGCCGAGCAGCTGCGCGAGCCCGAGAACCTCGAGCTGGTCGCAGATCTTCCTCCCGGCGATCCCCGCACGGTCCGCCGCCCCGACGGCCCGCCGACCGAATGGCCGGACTGGCGAGAGTTGCGGCCTCGCCGGGTGCCCTAGCGAGCCTGCGAGTGTCAGTTTGGCTGCTGGTTCGCGAGTGCCTCGAAGTTCTCGTACAGCGCCGGAACGCCGAACTGCTCGCGTGCCCGCAGCGCCGCCGGCCCGACGCGGTCCCAGATCCCGCGCACCCAGAGCCAGTCGAGGACGAGGTCCTTGTCGAGCAGGCCGTTCTTCACCAGCGTGCCGATCGTCTCGTTGAAGTAAAGCGCGATGCGAACCGGATCGTCGTTGGCGTTCGCGGTCTCGGGATCGAACCCCTCGTCGAAGATCGCAGAGACGGCATCCTGTAGCCCCATCATCGCGCCCCACTGGGCGAGCTCAACGACCAGCCTTGCGTCGTCGCTCGTTGCCGCCATCGGTCACCTCCTAGTCGACGTCACTACGGAACGGCGCGGCCCAACCAGCCGCGGTAGAACCCCTCGATGTCCGGCAGGAACTCGTGGAGGACCGGATATCCAGGCGGCACCGCCTCGGACTCGAGCTGGCGCGCGCACGACGGGCAGTAGTACTCGCGAAGCTCGGACCAGTTCGTATCGGGCCCGGCGAACCCCGGGTAGATCTCCCCCATGGTCTCCTCGTCGTCGCGAACGAAGATCAGAGCCTCCATCTTCCAGTTGCGATCGGGCGAACAGAAGTCGTGCCCGCAGTCGCAGCGGACGACCAGCTCCCCGTCGGCGGCCCGCCGCACCGCATTCAGCCCCTCCCCCCTCGGCAGCACGATCGGATCGTCGTAGGGCGTCCGCTCCTGGAGCAGGGCGACCCACTTTTCGAACCGGTCCGCGTCCTTGTAGCCGGACTGGATCTCCTTCACCTCGCGCCTCGTCAGCCGCTCGTCGAGCATCGCGGCCAGGGTCTCGCGATCGAGCGTCCCGCCCGCGGCCCGCGGCGGCTCCACCGAGGCCACCTCGGATCGCGCCAGGAACGCGTCGGCCGACTCCTCCGGCGTGATCTTCCCCGGCTGCTCGCGGACCTCCGCGGGCACCGTCGGCGTCTCGATCTCGAAGGCAAAGTCGTCGGGGAGGTCCCAGAAGCCTCGGAACTCGGCGGCGAACCGCGCCGACAGCCTCATCGACTCCGCATAGCCCACCTTGACCGCGTCGATGAAGTCGCCCGCCAGCACGCGCTCGCGCTCCTTCGCCCACCACTCGCGGGCCGGCCGCCCGCGCTCCAGACGCCGGCGCCGGTGGGCCTCGCGGTCGGAGACCCCGTAGATGGACTCCGCGAACCGCGGCAACAGGTGACCCTCGGCCACGTCGCGCTCGACGTCCTCGACCGGGCGCAGGAGCGGGTCGCCCAATCCGGGCGCTCCCTTCATGACCGACAGGTACAGGTCGCCCTCGGCGAACGGCTCCAGGGTCGTGAAGTTGTCCTGCTTGTAGTCGCGCTCGCCCTCGATCGCCATCAGCGCCGGGTCCTCGAAGCTCCCGTCGCAGAGCGGGTAGGCCTCGCCGCGCCTCGCCCGCTCCAGCAGGTCCGCCGCCTTGACGTTGTGGACGTAGGACGCGGATCCGGGGTACCCGCCGAAGAGCCCTGAGGCGAGGATCCGGGTCGCGCCGAGGTTCTGGAGCTCCCAGAACCGCGTGCCGTGCACCATCAGGAGCGATTCGAAGCTCGACCCGCCCCGGTGTCGCCCCGCCCCACCGGAGTTGGCCTTGATCCGCCGCGAGAGGTAGATCATCGGGCAGATCAGCTCCCACATCTCGACGTCGCCGGCGTCCCCCTCCGGATTGAACATCGCCGCGCACGTGTCGGTGCCGTCGAGCACGTACTTCGCACCCATCCCCTGCGCGGCGATCTCGAAGTTCATGATCGCGGACGAGTTGCCGTATTGGTCGATGCCGCCGCCCTGGATCACGTTGCCGGAGGTGGAGTAGGGGCTGATCACCTCCTCGATGAACCCTCGTGCCTGAAGCGCCCGCGAGAGCGTGCGCGGAAACCCCTGGAAGGCGGGCTGGAGGAACGCCCAGGCGATCCCGGTCGAGCCCTCGGCGCCGCCCAGATTGGCGATCGTCCCCTCGGGGAAGTTGGTCTCGATCGCCAGGTAGGCGCCGTCGTTGACCTTGTCGTTGCAGATCAGCGTCTGCGTGAACTGCACCCAGATCGCCCCCTGCATCCCAGACGGCGTGCAGTTCATCGAGTGCCATCCCCATGACGAGGCCCCGTCCATGTCGAGCGCGTAGGCGCCGTCGCCGCCGATCCGCACCTCGAACGGCGCGTGCATCAAGAAGTCGCGGCGGGCCCGCGCCGGAAGCTGCGCCTTGTCGGCGAAGGTGACGTCGAAGCCCGTGGCGGAGCGGTAGCGCCCCGGCACCGTCATCTCGCGGATCCGCGACTTGAACGAGCGCCGCCCCTCCTCGATCACCTCGCGGCTGAATTGCTTGAACCGCTCCGCGCCCTCCTCGAGCACCACCCGCTCCACCGCGTCGCGGATCATGTGGCAGCCGGCCAGCCGGGTGCGCTCGTCGAGCAGGTAGTACATCGGCGCCCGGGTCTGCTTCTGGCAACGGAGCAGGTGCCACTGGGCGAGCTCGTCGTCCTCGCCGATCTTCATGCACGGCAAGTCGATCCCGTCGTCGAGCCGGTTTGTCGGCCCCACCGGCACGCCGCCGGGCGTCGAGGCGCCGATGTCGAGGACGTGGGTGACGCCCCCGGCCCAGGCGATCAGCTCGGGTTGGCCCGGCTTCGTGGGGTCGAAGATCGGCACGAACGTCTGCACGTCGGCGTTGTGGACGTCGCCGATCGTCGGGTCGTCGTTGGCGAAGATGTCTCCCGGCCGGATCCCGGGGTTGTCCTCCCACCCGTTTCGGACCATGAACTTGATCGCGTCCGACATCGTGTGGACGTGGACGATGATCCCGGTGGAGAGCGCGATCGAGTCGCCCTCCGGCGTGTAGAGCGCGAAGCACAGCTCGCCCAGCTCGCGAACGATCGGCGAGGCGGAGATGTTGAGCGCCGTCTCGCGCGCGGACACGAGGCCGCCCCGAAGCCGCGCGAACAGCTTCTCGTAGCCGATCGGGTCCGAATCCTTCATCGCCAGCTCGCCGGTGAGGCCGGCGTAGGAGCCGGTTTCCTCGAACAGGCGCTCGGAGGCGGCGAGCATCTCGTCGAGGCGATTGCCGTCCCAGCCGATCGGGCGCGCGTCGGCCGGCTCGAGCTCTCTGGTTGCCTCGACGATCGCCATTTGCGCGCTAACCCTATTCGCCGCTGAGGTGGAAGATGTGGTGGCGGTCGAGGCGCGCTGAGCGCCCCGGCGGGATCGTGAACGTGGTCGCCACCGACTCGACGATCGCCGGGCCCGCGATGGAGTTGCCGGCCTCGACCTCGGCCAGCTCGTACAGGTCCGTCTCCGCGTAGTCGTCTCGCCACCGCACCCGCCGCGTTCCCTTGGTGGGTGGGGTCCCGTCCACCTCCGGGAAGTCCGGGAGCGCCGGCTTCTCCACCTCCACCGAGCCGTGCACGATCGCCTGGGTGACCAGGTAGCCGAGCTCCGGAGAGCGCGCCGAGCGCGCGTACACCTTGCTGTACGCCTCCTCGAACTCGGCGATCAGGTCCTCGACCCCCTCCGCGTCCTCGAGCTCCGGGTGCGGCGAGGTGATCTCGATGTCGTTGAGCTGGCCGTAGTACTGCATGCGCACGGCGTGACTGAACGAGATCGCCTCGCGCTCGATGCCGGACTTGGCGAACTCCTCGGCCACCTTGTCCTCGAGCCCAAGCCAGGCGCCCGAGATCATGATCCCCACGCCGGCGCGCTCCAGCTCGTCCTGCCCGGGCAGGATGGGCATGTCGATCGTCTGGTCGTAGCGGTACTCGAAGTCGGCGCACGCGCAGCCGTAGGCCGAGAACCCCGCCGCCCACGCGGGCACGAGCACGTCGCGATAGGCGACCCCGTCCGTGTAGCCGGCGACGTGCAGCGGGCCGCCGCCGCCGTAGCAGAGCAGGGCGTAGTCCGCCGGCGAGTAGCCCTTGCCGAGGATCCTCCCGACCGCCTCGTTCTTGAGCGTCTGCTCGAACAGGCTCACCACGCCGGCCGCCGCGTCGTCCACCTCCAGGCCTAGCGGCTCGGCGAGCTGGCGCTCCACCTCGCTTCGCGCCCGCTCGGGGTCGAGCCGCACGTCCCCACCGAGGAAGTAATCGGGGTTGACGCGCCCCAGCACCAGGTTCAGGTCGGTGATCGAGACCGTCTCAAGCCCTCCCTCCGGCCACGAGACGCCGATCCGCGCGCCGGCCGAGTCGGGACCGAGCTCCGGGCGACCCGAGTTCGGGTTCACGCGCACGAACGAGCCCGTGCCGGCGCAGATCGAGTCGATCCGTACGAGCGGCATGTTGAGCACGAACCGGGCGATGTCGGGCGTCGGGGTGATCTCTACGCGCCCGTCCGTGATCAGAGCGATGTCGAACGAGGTGCCGCCGATGTCGGTGCAGAGCACGTTCTGGATTCCGAGGCGCTCCGCGATCCCCTGCCCGCCCACCACGCCGCCGATCGGCCCGGAGACCAGGGTGCGCGCGAGCTCCTTGGCGTCGATCGAGATCGTCCCGCCGTGGGACGCCATCACGCGGAGCTCGAACCGGGCGCCGGCGTCCTTGGTCTCCTCGCGCACGCGCTGCAGGGCCCCCCGGGACGGCTCGGCCGCGTAGGCCTCGATCAGCGTCGAGTTCAGCCGCGGCAGGTCGCGGCGCATCGGATAGAGATCCGAGGACAGGAAGACGGGCACCTCACCGTCCAGCCCGCGCTTCGCCTTCTCCTCGGCCAGGATCTCGCCCACCCGGATCTCGTGCTCGGCGTTCCGGTAGGAGAACAGGAGGCAGACGCAGATGGCCTGAACGCCCGCGTCCAGGAGCTCGGCGGCCGCCTGGCGGGCGTCCTCGGTGCGCAGCGGCAGCACCTCGGCTCCCAGGACGTCGATCCGCCCCCGGACCCCCTTCACCCGCTCGCGCGGCACCAGCGGCGGGTTGTGGTGATGGGTCGCGAGGTGAAGGCGATCCGAGTAGGAGTAGCCGAGGTAGGTCTGGATGCCGCGCTCGATGCGCAGGTAGTCCTCCTGTCCCGCGGTCACGATCGCGCCGATCCGAAGCCCCTGGCGCGAGAGCAGGCGGTTCAGCATCGCGGTCCCGCTGTAGATCCCGGAGGCGATTTGGCCGAACGCTCCCTCCGGCGTCGTCCGCCACTGCCCGAGCGCGTCGCGCGCGGAGGCCATGAAGCCGATCGACTCGTCCTCTGGCGTCGTCTGCGCCTTGCCGACGACGAACGATCCGGCCTCGTCGACGACGAAGGTGTCGGTCATCGTCCCGCCGGCGTCGATCGCCAGCACCCTCGGATTCCGCTGCTCCGCCATCACACGCTCTGCCTCGCGCTCGGACCTCGAATCGATCGCGTTTCTGGTGGCTCCGCGCCGGGCGAGTCTATCCCGGGCCCGCGCCCGACCTGACAATCTTTCCTCGATGCGTCGGTGGCTGGTGATCGCGGTCCTCGCGCTGGTCGCCCTCTTCGTCGCAAGCCAGCTCGTGATCCCGCCCGTGGTCGAGCACCGGATCGAGAGCCGGCTCACCGACGGTGGTGGCAGCGCCGACGTCTCGGTCTCGGGTTTCCCGGCCGCGAGGCTCCTGTTCGGCGACGGGAGCCGGATCACGATCACCGGCAACGGGCTCGACCTGGGGCTGGAGCAGCGCACCGACGTCTTCGGCAAGCTCGACGGCTTCGATCAGGTCGACGTGAGCCTGCGCGACTTCCGCGCCGGCCCGTTCTCGGCCGCCAGCTTCGAGCTCACCCGAGACGGATCGTCGGCGCCCTACCACCTCGTCTCCCGTAGCCGCGCTACCCCCGGGGACGTCGCTCAGTACGGCGCCGACCGCCTGGGCATCCCCGGTGGTCCGCTCCTCGGCTTCTTCACTCGGAACGCGCTAGGCAACCGGCCGATCCCGATCGCTCTCGATATGGATCTCCGGAGCGAGGGCGGCCGCGTGGTCGTGGTCTCGGGCGGCGGCACCGTCGCCGGGTATCCCACGGGTCCGCTGGCCGAGCTGATCACCTCGGCGATCTCCGTCAGACTCTGAGCCGCGCTCAACCCGGCGGCGAGGACCCACTGGCGGCGGCCGCGGCGTCCTTCGCGCGGAAGTAGTCCTCCCCCTCGATGCCCACCCTAGGCAGCCGTTGCGCCCAGCTCGGCAACCACCAGTTGGCCCGCCCAAGGAGCACCATTACCGCGGGGACCAGCAGGCAGCGTACGATCGTCGCGTCGACCGCGATCGCCGCGGCGAGCCCGAGTCCGAACTCCTTCACGGTCGGGTCGCCGCTGAGGATGAAGCTGGTGTAGACGCTGACCATGATCAGCGCCGCTGACGTGATCACTCGGGCGCTGACCGCGAGACCATCGACGACGGCGTCGTGGTTATCCCCATGCTCCCGGTAGTGCTCCTGGACCCTGGTGAGCAGGAACACCTGGTAGTCCATCGAGAGGCCGAACAGGATCGCGAACATCAGGAGCGGCACGTAGCTGACGATCGGGGTGGATCCCGAGAGACCAATCAGCTTCGCGCCGTGGCCCTCCTGGAAGACGAAGGTGAGGATGCCGTAGGCAGCGCCCACTGAGAGCAGGTTCATGAGGCCCGAGGTGAGCGGCACGACGATCGAGCGGAAGGCGACCATGAGCAGCAGGAAGCTGAGCACGATCACGGTCGCGATCACGACCGGGAGCCGCTTGCTGATCTGGTTGGCGAGGTCAATGTATCCGGCCGTCTGTCCGCCGACGTAGGCGGTCAGCGTGGTGCCCTTGACCGCGTTCGGGATAACGGGCGAACGCAAGGTCCGAACCAGCGTCTCGGTGGCGTGGGCCGACGGTGCGGTGGTCGGTATGACCGTGAACACCGCCGTGCTCCCGGACTTGTCGACCTGCGCCGGTGAGACGTCCTTGACTCCCTTCGTCTTTCCGATCTTGTTCTCGAGCTTCACCAGGCGCGGGTCGCTGGCCTTGGTCTTCAGGAACGCCTCCTGCTGGGACGCCTGCTTCTCCTGCTTGGTCGGCGGCTGGGACTTCACCTCCTGCTCAGCCTCCGACTGCGCTTGGTCCGGCGGCACGCCCTGGGCCTCGAGCTGCGCGGTCGTCTGCTGGACGGCCTGCTGCTCCTGCTTTTGCTGCTTCTGCTGAACCTGGTTGAGCTTCTTGTGATCGGGGTGCGCTGGGCTGCCGTCGAAGTCGACCGCGATCAGCATCGGCCCGTTGATCCCGGGCCCGAAGCCCTTCGTCAGCAGGTCGTAGGCCTGCCGGCTCTGGGTCGACTTCGGAAGCTGGCCGTTGTCCTGCTGGCCGAGCCCGAGGTTCAGGACCGGGATCGCAAGCACGCAGAGGATGGCGACCCCGAGCGTCATCGCCCCGATTGGCCTCTTTCCGACCTCCCGGGCCCACCTCGCCCAGCCGTGCGGGCGATGGTCGTGGGGCGGGGGGCGCAGGAAGGGGACCCGGAGGCGATTGACGCGGGCGCCGAGGATCGCCAGCAGCGCCGGAAGCAAGGTGGTCGCGGCGATAACGGCGATCAGGACCACGAGGGCAGCGGAGTAGCCGAGCGCGCTGACCAGGGGGATGCGTGCGACCGCGAGCGAGCAGAGCGCGATCACCACCGTGCCGCCCGCGAACACCACGGCGCCGCCGGCGGTGGCCACCGCGCGGGCGGCAGCCTCCTCGAAGGGGTGGCCCTGCTCCATGAAGCCGCGGTGGCGGGTGACGATGAAGAGCGCGTAATCGATCCCGACGCCGAGCCCCAGCATCGTCCCCAGGGTCGGGCCGACCGTGGGCACCTCGATTCCGTGCCCGAGCAGCCCGATCGCGCTCAGCCCCGTGGCCAGTCCGATGATGGCGGTCAGGATGGGCAGCGCCATCGCAGTCGCGGTGCCGAACGTGTACAGGAGAATGATCACCGCGGCGGCGAGCCCGACCACCTCGCTCTGCTCGACCTTCGGCTTCGAGACCGCCTGGCCGAGGTAGCCCCCGTTCGCGACCTTCAGCCCGGCCGCCTTCGCCGGGGCCTCGGTGTCGATGATGTCGTTCGCGTCGTCCTCGGTGAGATCGGCGGAGCTGAGGTCGATCGTGAGCGAGATGTAGCCGATCGTCTTGTCCTTGCTCAGCTGGTCCGCGCCCTGGCTGCTCAGTGGGCTGACCGCACCGATCACGTGCGGGGCCTTCTTCAGCGACTTGACCGTGGCCTTGACCGCGTTGGCGTTCCCCCCGGAGTCGAGAGTCCCGCGGGCTGCCTCCATGACCACGGGGTTGGTGCCGTTTGCCTCGTTGGGGAGGTTGTCCTGGAGGAGATCCTGGGCCTGGGTGGACCCGCTGCCGGGAATGGTGAGGTTGTTGCTCGTCTGCTTGCCGAGGCCGTTCGCCACCGCGACGATCGCGATCACGAGGGCCACCCAGGCGATCAGCACCGAATACCGATGCCGGACGGAGAAGCGACCGACTGCATAGAGCAGCGCGCTCACCAGGCCCTCCCCTTAGGCCGCCTCGATCGCGTCGGCCGTTCGGCGAGCGAGGGACATGATCGTGAACATCGGATTGGTGCCCGAAGCGGTGGGGAAGGCGCTGCCGTCGCCGATCCATACCCCAGGGGTGTCGTGCAGCTCTCCCCACGGGTTGGCGACCGAGGTGGCCGGGTCGGCGCCCATGCGG
>JBKPIV010000129.1:0-9259 GCA_046730395.1 Actinomycetota bacterium
CTGACGGTCCTGCAGGCGGGCACCGTGAGCGCGGCGTTCCTGGTGGCGGTGTTCATCTCGAATGTTCCGGAGTCGATCGCCGCAACGAGCGGGCTCCTGCAATCGGGCTGGGCGCGTGCCCGGGTGATCGGCCTCTGGGTCATGGTGATGGTCGTGAGCGGGCTCTGCGCGCTGGCCGGCTACGCGCTGCTGGACGGGGCGTTGCCACACGTGATCGCGTTCGTCCTCTCGTTCGCCGCCGGCGCGATCCTGACCATGCTTGCCGACACGATGATGCCGGAGGCGTTCGAGCACGAGGGCAAGCTGGTCGGACTGGTGACCACGCTCGGCTTTGCGCTCGCGTTCGCGATCAGCGCCCTCGAGTAGCGGTTTCGGCCCTTTCCACCGATGAGTTCCGACGCCGGGGTGCGTCGTATCGGTAGAACCGAAAGGAACACACGCGTGACTATCACCGATACCCGCACCCGTTGGCTCGCCCTGATCGTCCTCTGCCTCGGCGATCTGATGATCGTCCTCGACACGACGATTGTGAACGTCGCGCTGCCGTCGATCCGCGACGACCTCGGCTTCTCAGAGACCTCGCTCGCCTGGGTCATAAACGCCTACCTGCTGACCTTCGGAGGCTTCCTGCTGCTGGGCGGACGGTTGGGCGACCTTTTCGGGCACCGCCGGATGTTCCTGGGCGGCATCGCGCTCTTCACCGGCGCCTCGGTCCTGTGCGGGCTCTCCACCAGCCAGGGCATGCTCGTCACCGCTCGGGCGGTGCAGGGGGTCGGCGGCGCGGTCGTGTCCGCGGTCGCCCTCTCGCTGATCATGACCCTGTTCACGGAGACAGAGGAGCGGACGAAGGCGATGGGGGTCTTCGGGTTCGTCATGGCCGGGGGCGGCAGCCTCGGCGTGCTGCTCGGCGGAGTGCTCACGGACGCTCTCAGCTGGCACTGGATCTTCCTCGTCAACGTCCCGATCGGCGTGCTCGTCTACGTGCTGACCCTCCGGCTGCTGCTGCCGTCGCCTGGAAGCGAGACGCGCGGGAGGATCGACCTCGCCGGCGCCGTCACCGTGACCGCGGCGCTGATGCTGGCGGTATACGCGATCGTGAACGGCAACGGGAACGGCTGGCTGTCGGCCGAGACGCTCGGCCTGCTCGCCGCCGCGGCGGTGCTGGTGGTCGCGTTCGTGCTCATCGAGAGTCGAGTACGGGAGCCGCTGATCCCGCTCGCGGTTCTGAAGCTCCGCAACATCTGGGCGTCGAACGTGGTCGGGACGCTGTGGGCGGCGGCGATGTTCGCCTGGTTCTTCCTCTCGGCGCTGTACATGCAGCTCGTCCTCGGTTACACGCCGAACCAGGTGGGCCTCGCCTTCTTGCCCGCGACTGTGATCATGGGCCTGTTCTCGGTCGGCCTCTCGGCCAGGCTGGTGATGCGCTTCGGGATCAAGCCGCCGCTTGTCGCCGGCCTCGGGCTCGCGGCGGCAGGGCTGATGCTGCTCGCGCGTGCCCCGGTCGACGGCGATTTCGTCACCGATCTCCTGCCGTGCATGATCCTGCTCGGGATTGGCGCGGGCATGGCGTTCAACCCGGTACTGCTTGCCGCCATGAGTGACGTGCGGCCGGAGCAGTCCGGGCTGGCCTCCGGCATCGTCAACACCGCGTTCATGATGGGCGGCGCGCTCGGTCTCGCGGTGCTGGTGAGCCTTGCCGACTCGCGCACCGGCGACCTCCGCGACTCCGGCTCGAGCGAGCTCGACGCGCTCACCGGCGGCTACCACCTCGCGTTCATCGTCGGAACCGCGTTCGCGGTCGGGGCCGCTGTTGTCGCCGGCCTCTTGCTCCGGCCCGGAATCGCGGCGGCACACGAGGCGGCCCATGGCCAGGTCGCCGCCGAGCTGGAATAGGGCCTGCAAACCGGCCTCCGGCCGGTGCCGTAGATACCCCCTGATGGAAGGAGGTGTCATGCGGAACATCACATTCTTGGTCATCGCGCTCGCGCTTCTGGCGTCGCTCGTCCTTGCGGGCTGCGGCGGCGGCAGCTACTAGGCGACGGACCTGGCCCATAAAGCGGAGGCAGCCTCCGTTTCTTTGTTAGCCTGGAGGTGTGACCCAGCTCCGCCGTGACGCCGCCAGGAACCGCGCCAAGCTGACCGCAGCGGGACGCGAGGTGTTCGCCGAGCAGGGCCCGGACGCCTCGTTCGAGGAGGTCGCCCGTCGCGCAGGCGTGGGGATCGGGACGCTCTACCGCCACTTCCCTTCACGCGAGGCGCTCGCCGAGGAGATCTTCGCCGAACACATCGACGAGGTCGTCGCCGCTGCAGAGGCGGCGGCGGCTGCGGATGACGCCTGGGCCGGCCTCGTCGGCTTCCTCGAGCACGTGCTCGATCTCCAGGCCCGCAACCTGCCCCTGCGCGGCCTGTTCCTCCGCCACAGCGGCGGCGGCCGCGCCGCGGAGCGCCGCCGGGTGATCCTGCCCCTGCTCGAGCAGGTGGTCGAGCGAGGGAAGGAGCAGCGCGTCCTTCGCGACGACCTCACGGTGGGCGACCTCTCGCTCGCGCTGTGGTCGTTCGCGCCCGTGCTGGAGGCAACCGCGGGCGTGGCGCCGGACGTCTGGCGCCGGCACCTCCGCATCCTCCTCGACGGGATGCGGCCGGACGCCGCGACGCCGCAGGAGGTTCCTCCGCTCGCCGGGCGCAGGCTCGAGCGCGCGATCGACGCGCTGCGCGAGCGCTACCACCGCAGAAGAGCGGCAGCGTGAGCCCGCAGCCGCCGCGCATTCGCGTCATCTTCGGCGCGCTCGTCCTCGTCCTGCTGCTCGCCTCGCTCGACCAGACGATCGTTTCGACCGCGCTGCCCACGATCGTCGGCGATCTCGGTGGGATCGACCACCTCTCGTGGGTGGTGACCGCCTACCTGCTGACGTCGACGGTCTCGGGGCCGATCTACGGCAAGCTCGGCGATCTGTACGGGCGCAAGCTCGTGCTTCAGGTCGCGATCGTGATCTTCCTGGTCGGCTCGGCGCTCTGCGGCCTGAGTCAGAACATGAGTGAGCTGATCGCCTTTCGCGCGGTCCAGGGGATCGGCGCCGGCGGCCTGATCATCACCACGGTCGCCGTCATCGGCGACGTCGTCGCGCCGCGCGACCGCGGCCGCTATCAGGGGTTCATCGGCGCGGTCTTCGGAGTGGCGACCGTGATCGGGCCGCTGCTCGGCGGGTTCTTCGTCGACAACCTCTCGTGGCGTTGGATCTTCTACGTCAACCTGCCGATCGGGATCGTCGCGTTCCTTGTGATCGGAGCGGTGTTCCATGCGCCGGCCGAGCGGGTGCGCCACAAGATCGACTGGCTCGGTGCGGGGCTGCTCGCGGGTGGCCTGTCGGCGCTCGTCCTCTTTATCTCGCTGGGTGGGACGACCTACCCATGGGGCTCGCCGGAGATCATCAGCCTCGCAGTCGCCGCGGCCGTGCTCCTACCGCTGTTCGTCTGGGCGGAGGCGCGGGCGGCCGAGCCGATCATGCCCCTCGAGCTCTTCCGCAACCGGATCTTCGTCGCCGCCAGCGCGATCGGCTTCGCCGTCGGGCTGTCGCTCTTCGGCGCGATCGTCTACATGCCGCTGTACCTGCAGATCGTCAAGGGCGTGGGTGCCACGACCTCGGGCTTCCAGCTCACGCCGATGATGCTCGGCTTGCTCCTGACCTCGATCGCGAGCGGCTTCCTGATTTCGAAGTTCGGGCGGTACAAGGTGTTCCCGATCGTCGGCACGGTTGTCATGACGGTCGGGCTCGTGTTGCTCTGGCGTCTCGGCACCGGCAGCTCGCTCCTGACGGCCGCCGGGGACATGTTGGTTGTCGGCCTCGGGATCGGAATGGTCATGCAGGTGCTCGTCCTCGCCGTCCAAAACTCAGTCGATCACCGGCTGCTCGGGGTCGCGACCTCGGGCGCGATCCTCTTCCGGCAGATCGGCGGCTCGATCGGCATCGCCCTCTTCGGCGCCGTCTTCGCCAACCGCCTTCACGCCAACCTCGCAGCGGCGCTGCCGGGCGTGCCGGTGCCGGGGACGGCGACCCCGGAGGCCATCAAGGCCCTGCCGCCGGCGTTGCACCACGGCTACCAGGTCGCGGTGCTGGACTCGCTCCGCCCGGTCTTCCTCATCGGCGCCGGGATCGGCGTCGCCGCGTTCCTGCTGACGTGGCTTCTCCGGGAGATGCCGCTGCGGAAATCGACCGGCGTAGGGGAGGACATCGGCGAGACGTTCGGTCTCGAGGAAGCGGCCTAGGAGCTAGCGCCGCGTCACGCGGACGAGCTCGTTCAGCTCATCGCCGCCTTTCACGGTTCGCTCGAACACGTCGCCGACGCTACGGACGTACAGCTTGTGGTCGAGGACGCCCGGTTCCAGCGGCGTCCACTCCTCTGTCCGCAGTGCGTTCGGCCCGAGGAAGGCGACGACACGGAAGTGGTCCTGCGCATGGCCTTTGTAGAACTCCGGCTGCCCCGTCTGGCCGACGCGCGGGTGGGCGGGCATGAAGATGCCCGGGCGTGCGCCGTCGACGCCGGCCCGCCAGGTTCCCTCTGTGGTCGTCACGTGCCCCTTCTCGTCGAGCTCGGCGGTGTCCTCGCCGAAGTACCAGACGTCGCCGCTCGCGTTCTGGGAGTAGTAGTCGAGCGTCCGCTCCTGGAGGTGACCGGCCAGGTAGAGGCGGTCGGAGACGACGACGCACGGCGCGCCCGCGATCGTGATCGTCCGTCGAGTGACGTGGATGACGTCGCGGGACGGCTTGCCGTCCTTCACGCCGACGTACGTGTAGGTAGTCCCGGGCTTGAGCGGAAACCAGGGGTTGGTCACGCGGGCACTGAAGCCCTCTGAGCCGCTCCGTGCGACGCCGTCCGCGGGAAGCGAGACGGCGAGCGCGATCGCGGTGAGGACGAGCGCGGACTTGAGCATCGGATCTCCTTCGGTCGTCGTCGAGCGAACCGTAGGAGCGGGAGATGAACGGCGGATGACGGCTTGTCATCCTGTCGTCATCTTCGGTTCATCCTCGCCTGCCAGGATCCGGCCATGCGCGTGCTGATCGTCGAGGACGACCTGCGCATGGCGAGCCTGGTCCGGCGCGGGCTCGTGAAGGAAGGGCTCGCGGCCGACGTCGTCCCGAACGGCGAGGATGCGCTCTGGACGGCCGAGGCCCACCCCTACGACGCGATCGTGCTCGACGTGATGCTCCCGGGCCTGGACGGCTTCGAGACGTGCCGGCGGCTGCGGGCCGCCGGGGTGTGGGCGCCGGTGTTGATGCTGACCGCGCGGGACACGGTCGAGGACCGCGTCGCCGGGCTGGACAGCGGGGCCGACGACTACCTCGTCAAGCCGTTCGCCTTCGCCGAGCTGCTGGCCAGGCTACGCGCCCTCGCGCGACGAGGCGACACGGGCCGACCGGCGGTGCTCGCCGTCGGCGACCTTCGCCTCGACCCCGCCACGCGAGAGGTGAGGCGCGGCGACGCTCCGATCGAGCTGTCGGCGAAGGAGTTCGCGCTCCTCGAGGCGTTCATGCGGAGGCCCGGCGAGGTGCTCAGCCGTCTGCACCTGCTCGAGCACGCCTGGGACTTCGCGTACGAGAGCCGCTCGAACGTCGTCGACGTCCTCGTCCGGCGTCTGCGCCGGAAGATCGACGAGCCGTTCGGGCGCCGGTCGCTGGAGACGGTGCGCCGAGCGGGCTACCGGCTCCGGGCGGAAGCATGATCGCCCGGCTACCGATTCGCGTCCGCCTGGCCGCCACGTTCGCGCTCGCGATGGCCGCAGTCCTGGCCGGCACGACGTCCTACCTCTACGTCCGGCTCGACTCCCACCTCTCCGCTGCTCTCGACCGGGACCTTCGGCTCCGGGCGCAGGACCTCGGAGTGGTCGTCTCCCGGCGAGCCCCGTCGCTCGCACTCGACTCCCGCGCGGCGCTCGTCGAGCGCGGCGAGAGCTACGCCCAGGTGCTCGGAACGGACGGCCGCGCCCTCGACGCGACGCAGCCGCTGGGCCGTGCGCCGCTCGTCGACGCGGGCGAGCTCCGTTCGGCGCTCGCGCGGCCTCTGTACGCCGACCGGCCGCGTGTGCCGGGGCTGGACGAGCCCTCACGGCTCCTCGCCACGAGGGTCTCTCGAGCGGGCAGGCCGGTGGTGCTCGTGGTCGGCACCACGACAGGGGACCGAGCCGAGACGCTGGCGAGCCTTCGCGACGAACTGCTGATCGTCGGCCCGGTCGCGCTGCTGCTCGCCACCGGCGTCGGCTACCTGCTCGCCGGCGTCTCCCTGCGCCACGTCGAGGCGATGCGCAAGAGGGCCGCGGCCATCTCCGCAGCGACCGTGGACGAGCGGCTGCCCGTGCCGACCGCGCGCGACGAGCTTCGGCGACTCGCCGAGACCCTGAACGAGATGCTCGACCGGCTCGAAGCCGCTCTCGAGCGGGAGCGCGGCTTCGTCGCCGACGCCGGTCACGAGCTGCGCACGCCGCTCGCGCACCTGCGGACGGAGCTCGAGCTGGCGCTCCGCCAGGCCGAAGGGCCGGACGAGCTCCGCGAGGCGGTGCGCGGTGCCTCCCAGGAGGCGGATCGCCTGACGCAGCTCGCGGAAGGGCTGCTTCTGATCGCACGCGGTGACCGCGGCGAGGTGCCGCTCCGCCTGGAAAACCTCGAGGCGGGCGACCTGCTCGCCACTGTCGCCACCCGCTTCGAGTGGCGTGCAACGGAGCTGGGAAAGACGGTGACCGTCGTCGGAGAGCCGCGGGCGCGGCTCCGCGGGGACCGGATCCGCCTCGAGCAGGCACTCGGTAACCTCGTCGACAACGCACTGCGGTACGGAGGGCCATCGGTCGGGCTCGAGGCGTCGACGCGCGACGGCCTGGTCGACCTGCACGTCCGCGACGACGGCCCGGGCTTCCCCGCGGGGTTCCTCGAGCGGGCCTTCGAACGCTTCAGCAGACCGGATGCCGCTCGCTCGGGCGGTGGTGCCGGCCTGGGGCTTTCGATCGTCCGCACGATCGCGGAGGCGCACGGCGGGTCGGTGCACGCGAGGAACGGAGCCTCGGCCGGCGCCGACGTCTGGCTGTCGCTACCGGCTGCACCGACGCAAAGGCGGGCACTCTAGCCTCTAGCCGGGCTCGAAGCAGCCCCGGCAGCGGGCCTCGTACGAGTCGAGGCCGCCGATCACCACCGTCTCCCCGTTGAACGGGGCAGGCGCGCCGTCGACGAGGCGCTGCGTGTACATCGCCGCCTCGCCGCACGAGTGGCAGACCGCCTTGAGCTTGGCGACCTCGTCCGCCATCGCGAGCAACCGCGGCATCGGCCCGAACGGCTGCTGGCGGTAGTCGAGGTCGAGGCCGGCGATCACGACGCGAACCCCGCGTGCGACGAGCACCTGGCAGACGTCGATCAGCGAGTCGTCGAGGAACTGGCCCTCGTCGACGCCGACCACGTCTGCGCCGGCTGCAAGCTTGAGGATCGCCTCAGGCGTACGCACGACGCGGGCGGCCATCCGCTGCCCTTCGTGGCTGACGACCTCGTCGACGCTGTAGCGGTCGTCGATCGCCGGCTTGACGAGGATCGCCGTCTTGCGCGCATAGCCGACGCGCCGCAGGCGGCGCATCAGCTCCTCGCTCTTGCCGCTGAACATCGGACCGCAGATCAGCTCGAGCTGACCCTGGGGGCGGGCGCCGCGGCCGAGAGCGTGGGGGAGCGCAGACACGAGGGGCGATTCTCCCAGGGCGGTCCGACAGCAGCCGCTGTAGGGTCGCGGCCGTGTCGAGCTCGGTTCCCCAGGACGAGGACGCGAAACTCCTCAGCTCGCTGCGCACCGGCGACGAGGCTGCCTTCGCGGCGCTCATCGACAAGTACGGCCCCTCGCTCCTCCGGCTGGCGTCGCTCTACGTCCCGTCGCGCTCGGTCGCGGAAGAGGTCGTCCAGGAGACGTGGCTGGCGGTCCTGACCGGGCTCGAGCGCTTCGAGGGGCGCTCGTCGCTGAAGACGTGGCTGTTCCGGATCCTTACGAACAAGGCGAAAACCCGCGGTCAGCGCGAGTCTCGCATCCGGCCGTTCTCCTCCTTCGCCGCCGACGGCGACGAGGGCGTCACCGCGGTCGACGTGGACCGGTTCGCGCGCGACGGCCACTGGGTCGAGCCGCCGCGAGGCGTCCCGGAGGAGCGGCTGCTCGCCGGCGAGACGCGGCGCGTCGTCGAGGAGGCGATCGCCGCACTCCCCCCGAACCAGCGTGCGGTGATCACGCTCCGCGACGTCGAGGGCCTCTCGGCCGGGGAGGCGTGCAACGTCCTCGGCCTTTCCGAGACCAATCAACGGGTACTTCTCCACCGGGCGCGGGCGAAGGTGCGGGCCGCCCTGGAGCGGTACCTGGAGGACGAATGAGCACACCCGTCACGAGAGGACTCGCCTGCCAGGAGATCGTCGAGCTGGTCACGGACTACCTGGAGGGGGCGATGGACGCGCAGCTCCGGGCGTCGTTCGAGGCGCACCTCGCCGGCTGCCCGCACTGCACGCACTACCTGGAGCAGATCGCGGCGACGATCCGGGTCGCGGGTTCGATCAGCGCTGAGGACCTCTCACCCGAGTTCCGTGCCGGGCTGCTCGAGGCCTTCCGCAACTTCTCCGGGCGCTGACGATTTAAGCCTCCCGAAACGTAGGACCTGGTAGGAGAGGAACTCGGGATACCGATCGAGGAGGCCGCATGAAGACGTTCGTCCTCACCACGGCGATGGTCGCGCTGGTCGCGCTCGGAGTGGCCTCTGCACCGATGGCCCGCTCGGAAGCCGCTCCCGTGAAGAGGCTGAAGGCCGCCGGCTTCGGCTGGGTGCTCGCCCGCGCCGACCGGCAGGCCCTCTACTACTGGCAGATCGAGAAGAAGGCCGGCGGGAAGGTGCGCTGCACGGGCTCGTGCGCCGCCCTCTGGCCGCCGTTGCTCGTCAAGTCCAGAGCCGCGGTCCCGGTGCACGTCGCCGGGATCAAGGGGACCTTCGGTGTGATCCGCAGGCCCAACGGGACGCTCCAGGTGACGTACAACCGCCTGCCCGTCTACTCGTACGTCCACGAAGGGCCGGGCGTCGTGCGCTGCGACAACGTGGACGGCTGGTTCGTCGTCCGCCTCTAGAACAGCGTCTGCGCCTTCCATTGCACGGGGAAGTCTGCGAGGAACGCCAGGTAGGCGCCGCGGTCGAGCCGGCTGCCGTTCGCCGTGACGTTGCGGAACTCTTTGTGGAGCTGCGCAGCGACTGCGTCCCAGTCACGCC
>JBKPIV010000130.1:0-7674 GCA_046730395.1 Actinomycetota bacterium
CTCGAAACGGCACCAGCCTGTCTCGGGGCCTGAGGGCCCCTCGCCAACAGTCTTCGTCGGTTTAACCGGGGGCATCGCCGCCGGGAAGTCGGAGGCTCTCGCCGCCTTCGCGCGCCTCGGCGCAGCGACGCTCTCGAGCGACGCTCTCGTGCACGAGTTGCTGGACGACCCCGGGGTTCGCTCACGCCTGGTCGAGCGCTGGGGCGAGGACGTCGTGAGCGACGGTCGGCTCGACCGCCGTCGAGTGGGCGCGGTCGTGTTCAAGCGACCGGAGGAGCTGTCGTGGCTCGAGGCCGTGCTCCATCCGCGGGTCGGCGAGCGCTTCGCGGCGTGGAGGGAGACGCTTCCGTCAGAGGTCCCGATCGCGGTGGTGGAGGTCCCGTTGCTGTTCGAGACCGGGATGGACGAGGCATTCGACGCCACGGTCGCCGTGGTCGCCGAGGATGAGACGCGCGCCGATCGCGCCGGCGCCCGCGGAACCGACCTGCTCGAGCGCCGAAGCGCTCGCCAGCTCTCACAGGAGGAGAAGGCCGCGAGGGCCGATCACGTGCTACATAACGACGGCTCGCTCGAGGACCTCGAGACGCAGGCTGGTCGGCTGATGGAGGCTCTCACCACGCTCGAGCGGGGGGCGGTGTGAGTCCGACGAGGTCGGTCGCCCGGGGGCGAGGTTCTCGGAACCCCGCCGCGGATTTCCGCGCGCGTCGCCGCAAGTGGCTGCGAATCGGGGTCGCCGCGACCTTGGGGGTGGGCTTGGCGATCGCAATCACCCGAATCGACTTCGAGAAGGCGATCCGCGAGATCACCCTGCCGCTCCAGCACGACGACATCATCCGTCAGCAGGCGAGCGAGAAGAACCTGGACCCGTCCCTGATCGCGGCTGTGATCTACGAGGAGTCCAAGTTCCGCGAGGACCAGCACTCGAGCGCCGGCGCGATCGGCTTGATGCAGATCACTCCGCGGACCGCGCACGCGATCGCGCGCCTCTCGGGAGGGACGACGTTCGTCACCTCCGACCTCTCCGATCCCGACATCAACATCAGGTACGGCTCGTTCTACCTCCGCCATCTCCTCGACCGCTACGACGGCAACGAGGTCGCGGCGCTCGCCGCCTACAACGCCGGCACCGGGAACGTCGACCGGTGGGGCGGGGCACGTCTATCCGTCGACGGGATCCGCTTCCCCGAGACGCGTGCCTATGTCGCTGACGTCCTCGCCAAGCGCCAGGAGTACCGGGACAAGTATGCGCACGACCTAGGCCTCTGACGCTGGTCGTCGCATGGCTCGTCTTTCCGGTCGTGCTCGCGGCCCTGTGCGTCGGCTGCGGCCTGCTGCTCGATGCCCTGGCCGGGGGCGTCATACCGGGCCCGCTCGTCCCCCCCGCTGGGTTCGCGGCGATCGTCGTCGTCGCGCAGGTCCCAACCCTGTGGGCGGCCACGGCCGCGGTCGCCAGCCCGCTGGCGATGGCGCTCGCGATCGCCGGGTTCGCTGTGTCGCGGCGCTGGCGCCCGGCGAGCGGGATCGCCTGGCCGTTGGGAGCCGCGGTCGCCGTCTTCGTCGTCTACTCGGCGCCAATCGTCCTCTCCGGCAAGGCGACGTTCGCCGGCTACATCCGGCTGGACGACACAGCGACCTGGATGGCGCTGACGGATCGGGTGATGGATCACGGCCGGAGCCTCGCCGGGCTGCCCCCTTCGACCTATGAGGCGACCCTGGCGTTCAACCTCGGCGCCGGCTATCCGATCGGGGTCTTCCTGCCGCTGGGGATCGCCCGCCTCCTGGTCGGCCAGGACGTCGCCTGGGTGATCCAGCCCTACCTGGCGTTCTGCGCGAGCCTCCTGGCGCTGGCGCTGTGGCAGCTCGCCGCGCCGCTCGTCGGCTCGCGACCGATGCGCGCGCTGACCGCGTTCGTGGCCGCCCAGTCCGCGCTGCTCTTCGGCTACTACCTGTGGGGCGGGATCAAAGAGGTCGCCGGAGCGGCGCTCGTCGCGACGATCGCCGCCCTGGTCGCCGTGGCCGTTCGGGAGCGCTTCGCGGCCATGGCGCTTGCGCCGCTGGCGGTCGGCTCGGCCGCCCTGGTCGGAGTTCTCAGCGGGGGCGGCGGAATCTGGCTCGCGCCGCTCCTCGTCGGCGCCGCCGTGCCGGCGATCCGGACGCTCGGGATGGTGCCGGCGCTCCTGCGGGCAGGCGTCTTCGTCGCCGTGACTGCGGCTCTGTGCGTTCCCGTCCTCGCGCCCGGCGGGTTCCTGCCCCCGACGTCGGCGCCGCTCACCAGCGCGAGCGCGTTGGGCAACCTGATCCACCCGCTCAGCAAGTTGGAGCTCTTCGGCATCTGGCCTGCCGGAGACTTCCGTCTGGATCCCACCGACCCGGGAATCACGTATGCGTTGATCGCGGTCGCCGGGGCGGCTGCGCTGGTCGGCCTCTACGCGGGGTGGCAGCGGCGCGCCTGGGCGCTGCCGCTCTACGTGGTCGGCGCGCTCGCGGCGTGCGGCGTCATCGTCGCCTTCGGCTCGCCGTGGGTGGAGGCGAAGGCGATGTCCATCGCGGCCCCGGCGATCGTGATCGCGGCGATGGTGGGCGGGGCGAGTCTCGCCGCCAAGGGGCGCCGCGCCCGGTCGCTCCTCGGCGCCGTGGTGCTCGCGGCGGTTACCGCCGGGGTCTTGTGGTCCAACGCTCTCGCCTACCGCGACGTCAACCTCGCCCCGCGCGACCAGCTCGCCGAGCTCGAGTCGATTGGCGACCGAATCGCGGGCCAGGGGCCGACGCTGATGACCGAGTACGAGCCCTACGGCGTCCGCCACTTCCTCCGCGACGCGGCGCCGGAGGGCGCCTCCGAGCTGCGCCGCCGGGTGGTCCAGCTCGTCGGCGGCGGCTCGCTTCGCAAGGGCACCACTGCGGACACCGACCGTTTCCAGCTCAACGCGCTGATGACCTACCGGACGCTGGTCCTGCGACGCTCGCCCTTTCAGAGCCGTCCTCCGTCGCCGTTCCGGCTGATCTGGCGAGGCGCCTATTACGAGGCTTGGCAACGCCCGCCCCCGGGGCGCCGGACCGTAATCGACCACCTCGGGATGGGGCAAGGCGTCCAGCCCGGGGCGGTGCCGCGCTGCGCCGCGGTCCGCCGGTTGGCGCGAGAGGCGGGCCCGAACGGCCAGCTCGTGGCCGCCGCCCGGAGCGCGGTGAGGACCATTCCGCTAGGAGCGACGTCGCATCCGAAGGGGTGGGAATCGGCCGTCTTCCCCCGCGCCCTCCTGCCGACCACGCCGGGGGAGATCCGCGCCCGGATCCGGGTTCGGCGTTCTGCCGACTACTCGATCTGGCTCGGCGGCTCGGTTCGCCCCCAGGTCGAACTCGAGGTGGATGGGCGAGCGGCGGGCGAGGTTCGCCACCAGCTAAACAACCAGGGCGAGTACGTCCTGCTGGGCGAGGCGGATCTCGCCCCGGGGCCGCACACCATCACGATCGACTTCCACGGCGCCGACCTCCATCCGGGCAGCGGCGGAAGCCCGAGCCCGGTCGGCCCCCTGGCCCTCAGCTCGCAGGACGCGGCCGATACGCGCCTGACCTTCCTCGCGCCGGACCGCGCCGCGCGGCTCTGCGGGCGGCGTTGGGATTGGATCGAGGCGCTTAACCGCTAGCCGACCGATGCCGGCCGAGGCCCGCCCTGCCCGCCTCACTCTCGGTCACCGGCCCACGCTATCGTCATCCTCGTGCCCGATTTCCAGCTCAATCCCGCCTATACGCCCACGGCCGACCAGCCGAAGGCGATCGGGTCACTCGCCGCGGGCCTCGCCGAGGACGAGCGCTTCCTGACCCTCCTCGGGGCGACGGGGACCGGGAAGACGTTCACGATGGCTGGCGTGATCGAGCGCGTGCAGCGCCCGGCGCTCGTGATCGCCCACAACAAGACCCTCGCCGCCCAGCTCTGCAACGAGTTCCGCGAGTTCTTTCCGGAGAACGCCGTCGAGTACTTCGTCAGCTACTACGACTACTACCAGCCCGAGGCCTACGTCCCGGCGCAGGACCTCTACATCGAGAAGGACTCCTCGATCAACGACGAGATCGACCGGCTGCGGCACTCGGCGACCGCGGCGCTACTGGCGCGTCGCGACGTGGTGATCGTGGCGTCGGTCTCGTGCATCTACGGGATCGGCTCGCCGCAGCTCTATCGCGAACAGATGCAGCTGTTCAAGGTCGGCGAGTGGATCGATCGGGACTCCCTGTTCCGAAAGCTCATCGGCATGCAGTACGGGCGCAACGACACCAACCTCACGCGCGGCACGTTCCGGGTCAAGGGCGAGCTGCTCGAGGTCTTCCCGGCCTACGCCGAGACCGCATATCGGGTGGCCCTTTTCGGCGACGAGATCGAGGCGATCCAGCACTTCGACCCGCTCACCGGCGAGGTGCTCGACGAGATCGACCACGTGGCGGTCTGGCCGGCCACGCACTACGTCACCAAGGACGAGACCATCGAGCGCTCCGTCGACGAGATCAAGCACGAGCTGGCCGAGAGGGTGGCGTGGTTCGAGGAGCGCGGCAAGCTGCTCGAGGCCCACCGGCTGCGGCAGCGGACCGAGTACGACGTCGAGCTGCTGAAGGAGCTGGGCTTCTGCCCCGGGATCGAGAACTACTCGCGGATCCTCGACGGCCGGGCGGAGGGAAGCCCTCCGCACACGCTGATCGACTACTTCCCGGACGACTTCGTCGTCTTCGTCGACGAGTCGCATCAGACCATCCCCCAGCTCGGCGGCATGTACGAGGGGGACCGCTCCCGCAAGCAGACCCTCGTCGACCACGGGTTCCGGCTCCGCTCCGCGCTCGACAACCGCCCGCTCCGGTTCGAGGAGTTCCTGAGCCGGATCGGGCAGCTGGTGATGGTGTCGGCGACCCCCGGCGAGTTCGAGCGCGCCTCGTCGGCGCGCATCGTCGAGCAGATCGTACGTCCCACCGGGATCGTCGATCCCGAGGTCGAGGTCCGCGAGACCCGCAACCAGATCGACGATCTGATGAACGAGGTCCGTCGCCGCGCCGAGGCGGGCGAGCGCACGCTGGTGACGACGCTGACCAAGAAGATGGCCGAGGACCTCACCGCCTACCTGCTCGAGCACGGCTTCCGCGTCCGCTACCTGCACTCCGAGATCGACACGCTCGAGCGGATCCAGATCGTCCGCGACCTGCGGCTCGGGGAGTACGACGTGCTGGTCGGGGTCAACCTGCTCCGCGAGGGCCTCGACCTGCCGGAGGTCTCGCTGGTCGCGATCCTCGACGCCGACAAGGAGGGCTTCCTGCGCGGCGAGACCAGCCTCATCCAGACGATCGGGCGGGCGGCCCGCAACGTGCGCGGCCAGGTGCTCATGTATGCCGACCGCGAGACGCAGGCCATGCGGACCGCGATCGAGGAGACGAATCGCCGCCGCGAGATCCAGCTCGCCTACAACCGCGAGCACGGGATCACCCCCGAGACGGTGCAGAAGGGGATCTCCGAGATCACCGAGTTCCTGGCGATGGAGTCACGACAGGCGCCCTCCAGGCGTCGCCGGGTGCGGGGAACCGAGGAGATCCAGACCCCTGACCAGCTCGAGAAGCTGATCGTCGAGCTCGAGGAGGAGATGCTTGCCGCCGCCGAGGACCTCCGCTTCGAGGAGGCGGCCCGCATCCGCGACGAGCTGAAGGAGCTCCGCCGGGATCTCGAGGCGCTGCGGGCCTAACGCGCGCGGAGCGATAATCTCGCCTGCATGGATGCGGAGGAGCTGATCAAGCAGGCGGCGGAGTCGATGCGCGCGGCGATCGACGCCGCGCAGGGGAGGGCGGAGGAGATCGTCCGCGAGGCCGAGGAGGAGGCGAAGCGGATTCGCGCCGACGCGCAGGCCACGGCGAAGCGGGCTCGCAGCAACGCGGAGGCCGAGGCCCAGCGGCGCCTCAACGAGGTCCGAAGTGCCCTCGACGCGCTCCAGGGCAAGCTCTCCGCGGCGGCCGCCTCGGAGGTAGATCCGGGGCCGGTCACGGTGCCCGAGCCGGAGCCGCCGGCGACCCCCGAGCCAACGCCGAATCCCACCCCGGAGCCGTCCCCGCAACCGATGCCCGAGCCGACGCCCGATCCCGTACCCGAGCCGATCCCGCCGCCCGGCGAGGCCGATCCGCCGGCGCCGGAGCAGCAAAACGGCGATGCGGCGGCGCGTCTGGTGGCGATGAAGCTGGCGCTGGACGGCACCTCGCGGGACGACGCTCGTAAGCAGCTCGCCGCCGAGTACGACCTTCCGGACCTCGACGCGCTTCTCGACGAGGTCTACTCGAAGGCCGGCAAGTAGGGCCGTTCCAGCGGGGTGTTCCCCGCCGCCTACAGACACCTCCTGGAGATCCGGCGGGCGCGACTCCCGCTGATCGCCTCGGTGATCGGGCGGCTGCCGATCGCCCTGTCGGGCCTCGCGGCGATCTTCCTCGTTCAGGCCGAGACAGGCTCGTTCACCGACGCCGGAGTGGTCGAGGCCTGCTACACGGTCGGCGCGGCGATCGGGCTGCCCGCGCAGGGGAGGCTGGTGGACCGGGTCGGGCAGACCCGCGTGCTGGTCCCGGCCTCGCTGGCGAGCGCCGCGGCGCTGGCCGCGTTCGTGATCGCGGCGCGCGACGGCTCGGGCGTCGCGGTGCTCGGCGCACTCAACCTGGTCGCGGGCCTGACCTATCCGCCGCTCTCTCAATGCATGCGGGGGCTTTGGAGCGCACTTCTCGATGACCAGGACGCGCTCCAGTCGGCGTACGCGCTGGATGCGGTGGTGATCGAGCTCGCGTTCATAAGCGGCCCTCTGCTTGCCGCGGTCGTCGCGGCCTCGGTCTCGCCGAGCGCGGCGGTGATCCTGGGGTTGGTGCTCACGCTCTCGGGCGGTCTGATGTTCGCCGCGACCGAGGCCTCGCGGTCGTGGCGCCCCGCGGGTGCGCCGAGGCACTGGGCGGGCCCGCTGCGCTCGTCGGGGATCTGGGTGCTGTTGGGCGCCTCGCTCGGGTTCGGGCTCGCCAACGGCGCGCTGGCGCTGGCGTTGACCGCGTTCGGGCACCAGCACAACGCCACGGAGATCGTCGGCCCCTTCATCTCGATCCAGGCTGCAGCGAGCATGCTTGGCGGCATCTGGTACGGCGCGCGGCGATGGGCGAGCCCGCCCGAGGACCGCTACCCGCGGCTGAACCTCCTGCTCGCGCTCGGCTTTCTGCCCCTCGTGTTCGCGGGCTCCCTACCGGTGATGGGCGTGCTGATGCTGGTGGCCGGATTGGCGATCGCCCCCGCCGCGGCGGTGGAGTACGTCCTGATCGACCGGCTCGCCCCTGCCGGCACCTCCATCGAGGCATTCGGGTGGGTGATCACGGCGACGGTCCTCGGTTCGGGGATTGGGTCGGCAATCGGGGGGGCGGCAGTAAACGGCGGCCACATACAGCTCGGGTTCATCCTCGCCCTCGCGGGGGCGGCGCTGGCGTGGGCCGCATCGCAGCTCGGGCGCCCGGCGCTCCGGCCGAGCCCCGAGCCGTCCCGCGCTTAGCGGTCCACGGGAACGCCCGTTCGCCACCGTAAACTCGTATGAGATGTACGTCGAGGAGCGTGTAGCGACGAGTCAGGCTGGTCAGGCGGCGAAGCCGCCGCACTAGGTTGATCCATGGCTGCATCCGATCGCATCGTCATCTCGG
>JBKPIV010000131.1:0-6964 GCA_046730395.1 Actinomycetota bacterium
GAGGAGGTCGCGCAGCTCGTCGGCGAGATCGCCGCGCAGCGAGCAGCAGACGCAGCCGCTCTTCAGCAGCACGGTGCGCTCGTCGACGCGGCGCAGTAGGTGGTGGTCGATCGCCACCTCGCCGAGCTCGTTGACGATCACTGCGGTCTCGCCGAGCTCCGGGCGCGCCAGCAGGCGCGAGAGCAAGGTCGTCTTCCCGCTCCCGAGGAAGCCGGTGACGAGCGCGACCGGGGTCTTCTCAGCCGAGGGCACGGACGAGCCCCGGATCGAGTGGGTCGAGCGGCACGCCGACGAGCCGCTCCGCCTCGACCCAGAGTGCGCCGAGGTTCGCGACCACCGCGGACCGCCCCTTGCGGTCCCGGAGCACGTACACGCGGCCGCTCCAGTCGTCGAGGTGGAGGCCGAAGTGGTCGAGGATGCGATTCAGCAGGGCGACGCGGAGCGTGCGCTCGCGCCGTCCGCCCTCCTCGGCCCAGTGCTCCTCCAGTAGCACCCCGCAGAGCGCACACATGGCATAGCGTTGTACCACCACGTACCGGGAGGAGAGCACATGGCGAAAGAGATCTTCTGCTGCATCGGCGTGGACGTCGACGCCGTGGCCGGCTGGCTCGGCTCCTACGGCGGTGAGGACTCGCCGGACGACATCTCGCGCGGCCTGTTCGCCGGCGAGGTCGGCGTCCCGCGCCTGCTGAACCTGTTCGACAAGTACGACCTGAAGACGACCTGGTTCATCCCGGGCCATTCGATCGAGACGTTCCCCGAGGAGACGAAGATGGTCGTCGACGCCGGGCACGAGATCGGCATGCACGGGTACTCGCACGAGAACCCGATCTCGATGACGCCCGAGCAGGAGGAGGCCGTGCTCCTCAAATGCATCGGACTGATCGAGGACGTCTGTGGCCGCCGGCCGACCGGCTACGTCGCCCCGTGGTGGGAGTTCTCGAACGTCACCAACGAGCTGCTCCTCAAGCACGGCATCAAGTACGACCACAGCCTCATGCACAAGGACTTCCACCCCTACTACGTCCGCGTCGGCGATTCGTGGACGAAGATCGACTACTCGAAGCAGCCCGAGGAGTGGATGAAGCCGCTCGTCCGCGGCGAGGAGACCGATCTCGTCGAGATCCCCGCGAGCTGGTACCTCGACGACCTGCCGCCGATGATGTTCATCAAGGGCGCCCCGAACAGCCACGGCTTCGTCAACCCGCGGCACCTCGAGGAGATCTGGCGCGACCAGTTCGACTACATCTACCGCGAAGAGGACTACGCGGTCTTCGGGATGACGATCCACCCGGACGTCAGCGGCCGGCCCCAGGTGATCCTGATGCTCGAGCGGCTGATCGAGCACATCAACGGCCACGACGGCATCCGCTGGGCGACGATGGACGAGATCGCGGACGACTTCAAGCAGCGCTACCCGCGCGGCTAGCGCGAGCGCTTGGCCGGGGCGGGGAGATCCGCCTCGGCCAGGCGCGTCGTGTAGATCTCCTCACCGAGCCCGGACAGGTTGCGCGAGTCGGTCCAGATGGGGTGCGCGATGCCGTCCGCGACCGCGAGTCCCTCGTAGTCGCCGTACTGTCGCAGGTCGGTCCCCGGCTGGGTCTCGTCCGTCGCCGCCGAGGCCGCCCGAACCGGACGCGCCCAGGTGGCGCCGCCGTCCCACGAGACCGTACAGCTGTAGAACGCTCTCTTCCGGGCGGCGCCGGCGGTCGCGTAGTAACAGACCCAGGCCGCACCGCTCGACGCGTCGACCGCCGACGCCGGCCAGAACTGGTCCGGGCGCACCCTGCGCGGCGCCGGTGCGACCAGGGTTTCGTCCTCCCGCACGGGGCGGAGCCTCGAATCGAACGCCTGGACGGCCACGCCCTCGTCGCCGCCCGCGTCCGTGTGCGCGTAGGAGACGTAGACGCGCCCTGCGTAACGACCACGCGAACGGTCGACCGAGACGATCGGATTCGGGTGCAGGCAGACGCGGAGCGAGGCAGGGATCAGAATTCCCGATCCGCACGACGGGATCGGGACGATGAAGAACGTCGTGACGGTGCGTGGGACCTCGAACAGGGCGCCGCCGTCGGTCGACCGGGCGATCTCGAGCGAGTTGTCGCTCGAGTCGTCCCATGCGACGTAGACGACGCCGTTGCGCGCGACAGCGAGGCTCGCGTACGTGACCTGGTCGCCATCCCGGTTGACCTTCACCGCCCGCGACCACGTGCGACCGCCGTCGTCGCTGTGGCTGAGCACGATGCTCAGCGCCTGGCTGCGCGACAGACGCGACCACGCTGCGTAGACGCGGTCGCGGTGAGGGCTCGTCGGGGAGGCATCGACGGCGATCGCCGGCTTGTCGTCCGCGACCGACCTCCGGAGCGGGTTGACCAGAACGGGACTCTCCCAGCCGGCATTCGGGCCGACGCGCGAGGCGACGAACAATTGCGGCTTGCCCGTCCGGCACGGCGTCGTGCGGATGAAGGAGAAGTACTGCCGGCCGCGCGAGTCGATCGCGACCACGGGATCGGACGCACACGTCTTCACGAAGCTCGCCGGTGCCGGATACAGAAACGAGCTCGTCCACGACAGCCCGCCGTCGGTCGAGGAGTAGACGCGCATCGATCCCTCCTGGAAGCTGTTGGAGCCGGCGACCAGAATTCGGCTGTCGGTCGGGTCGACGGCGATCGCCGGCTCGTCCTGAGCTCCGGGCGCCCTCGAGACGTCGACCTCGGGCCCCCGTGCTCCCGCCGCGAGGCCCGCGGCCAGGCAGACGGCGACGACGAGCCGCACTCGGCTACTTCGCGCGGGCGGCCAGGTCGGCTGCCTCGCCGAGGCTCGCCGTGTCCCCGAACTCCTCCGCAGCGCGGCGGGCCGGCGCGGCTCGGAAGCGCAGGCGCAGCGTGACGGCGACGAGCACGACCAGGATGAGGAACAGGCTGACGGCGGTCGTCCCGGCGCCGAGCGCGTAGAGGTTGGGCAGGATCGGCCTGCTGGACGGCCACGTACCGATCAGGATCGGCAGCGGCTGCGCCTCGTAGCCGTTCTGGAGCAGGATCGTCCGGTCGAAGTCGTTCCAGGTCAGGGTGAAGCCGAACAGGAAGCTGCCGAAGATCCCGGTCCAGACCAGGGGCAGTGTCACCTCGCGGAAGGTCGTCGCCGAGTTCGCGCCGAGGTCGCGAGCCGCCTCCTCGATGTGGCGGTCGTAGCGGTTCCAGACCGCGAGCATCACGAGGAACGAGAACGGGATCCCCCAGATCACGTTCGCGCCGAGCGCGGTCTCCCAGAGGTTCGGAGTCTGGCCGATGAAGTTCCAGAGCAGCTGGTTGCCGAGCCCGACGAGAAAGGCCGGCGTCATCAGCGCGAGCATGATCACGTAGAACGCGATCACGTCGCTCTTGAGGCGCCAGCGGCGCCGGAACGCCATCGAGAGCGAGAACCCGAGCACCGCGACGATGGCGCCCGCAACGAGGCTGAGCCAGAGCGACTGGCGGCCCGACGCGCTGACGTCGTCGGAGATCGTGTTGAAGACGTTCGGGTCGAACAGCGTCTTCCACCAGTCCAGGCCGAACGGGCCGCGGAACGGGAACGTCAGCTGTCCGGTCGGTCCCTGGAAGGAGAGGATCGCCATCAGGATCATCGGCATGTAGAGGAAGAGGAGGAAGAGGACGAAGTACGTGGCGAGCCCGACCTTCGCCCAGTCCCGGCGCCTCTTGACCTTGCGCAGGACGACCGCATCCTGCGGGCGCTCCGCCGGCGCCGCCACCGACGCGAGCGTCTGGATCACAACTCCTCCCGGAGGTTCGAGAAGCGGGTGATCACCCAGACGCCGATCATCAGCACGATCACGAGCAGCACCGCCGAGGCCGCCCCCTGCGGGTACTGGATCGCGCCGATCTTGGAGTAGATGAGCGTCCCGACCGAGGTGATGTTCCCGCCGCCCACGGTCGCCACCGTGCCGTAGTCGCCCATCGTCAACACGAAGATGAAGATCGACCCGATCACGATACCCGGCATCGTCTGCGGCAGGATCACCTCTCGGAACGTGCGCCACCAGTTTCCGCCGAGGTCGCGGGCGGCCTCCACCGCCGACTGGTCGACCTGGGCGAGCGAGAAGAAGAGCGGCGTGATCATGAACAGGATGTAGAGCTGGATCATCGCCAGCCGGACCGAGAGCGTCGAAAAGCCGAACTGCTGCACGGGCTCGGAGACGATGTGGAGCTTGATGAGCGCCTGGTTCAGCGCCCCCTCGCGGCCCATCAGCGGGAACGTCCATGCGATCGCGCGGGTAAGGAAGCTCGTCCAGAAAGGGGCGAGCGCGACGATGAACAGCGCGATCTGGATCCGCAGGCTCTGGACCTTGAGCGCCAGGAAGTAGGCGACCGGGAACCCGAGGACGAGACACGCCCCCACCGCGATCAGCGACGTCTCGAACGTCGAGAGCATGTTGTGCCAGTACGTCGAGTCGTGGAAGAGGTCGCTGTAGTTCGCCGTCGTCCAAGTCCTCGCGAACCCGGAGTCGGTCCGCGTCCAGAAGCTGACGAGGATGATGATCACGAGCGGCGCGACCAGGTAGAAGCCGATGTACAGGAAGCCGGGCAAGGCCAGCCCGGTCGTCACCCAGCTGCCGCCACGCTCGGCTCCGCGCCCCTCGCCGAGCGCCTTCTCCACCTTGGGCGGTTGCTGGTCGAGGATCGCCTCGGCTTCCTCGACCTCCTCGAGGGCGAAGAGACCGGCCTCCTCGCCGGGAGACTCAGGTGTCGAGGAGCTGGACATCCTCTTCCTTCCAGGAGATCCGTATCCGCTCGCCCTCGCGGCCCCGGAGCGACGGGTACTGCTCGGTGTTGACCTTGGCGACCATCCGCTCGCCGCCCGTGAGCAGGTGAAGCTTCACGAGGTCGCCGAGAAACTCGACGAAGACGATCTCGCACTCGGCGGAGTTGAGCCCCGCAGGCCCGGAACCGTTCGGGTCGACGGTGACCGCAGCCGCGCGTACCGCAACCATCGCCGAGTCTCCGACCTTCTGGGGAGCCTCGCCCGCGAGCACGCTGGCTCGGACGTGCTGGTCGTCCTCGACGATCAGCCGGTCGCCGTCGCGCTCGGTCACCTTGCCGCGGATGATGTTGTTGTCGCCCATGAACCGGGCGACGAGCTCGGTCGCGGGCTTGGTCGCGATCGTCAGCGGATCGGCGATCTGCTGGATCCGCGCTTCGTTCATGACGACGATGCGATCGGCCATGGAGAGCGCTTCTTCCTGGTTGTGCGTGACGTGGACGAACATCAGGCCGAGCTGGCGCTGGAGGTTGCGCAGCTCGACGCGCATCCGCAGCTGCAGCAGCCGGTCGAGGTCGCCGAGCGGCTCGTCGAGCAGCAGAGCCTTCGGCTTCGTGACGAGAACGCGGGCCAATGCGACGCGCTGCTGCTGCCCGCCGGAGAGAGCTCTCGGCTTACGGTCGGCGAGCGGCGTCAGGCCGACCATGTCGAGGGCCTCGAACGCCTGCTTCCGCCGCTCCTCCTTCTCGACGCCGTGCATCTTGAGGCCGAACTCGACGTTCGACAGCACGCTGCGGTGCGGGAACAGCGCAAAGTGCTGGAACACCGTCGTCGTCGGCCGTCGGTGCGGAGGAAGGTCGACGAGCGACTGGCCGTCGAGCTTGATGTCGCCCTCGGTGGGGAACTCATGGCCGCCGATCATGCGCAGCGTCGTCGTCTTCCCGCAGCCCGAGGGGCCGAGCAGTACGACGTACTCGCCGTGGTCGACATGCAGGTTGACGTCGTCGACGGCCACGGTGCCGCCCGGGAAGACCTTGGTCAGCCTGACGAGGTCGAGGCCAGACCCCTCAGACGGAGAGGGGGCGGTGGGCGCCGCCCCCTCTGATTGCGAAACCCCCTGGTCCTCCATGCAGCCCTAGGCGGAGAGGAAGTCGTTCACCCGCTTGACGAGGTACACGCTCTCCCTCGGGTACGAGTTCCAGGAGATGTACTTGCAGATGCGCTGCTGGAACGAGCCGCCCTCGCGGCGCGTGCCCTTCTTGATGTCGCCGACCTTGCCGGTGATGCCGGGCAGGTCTCTGGGGGCCGCCTTACCGCCCCACCAGTAGTCGTACTCGGCCGGGGTGAATCCGTACTTCTTTGCCGCGGCCGAGTTGATCCACGGGAGGAGCCTCTGCCCGTTGGCGATGTAGTAGCCCTGGCGCATGATGACCGCGCCGAGGAACCCGTTGTAGTTCCAGTTGATGTAGTCGTAGCAGGCCTGGAGCTTCGCCGGGTCCGTCACCTTCGACGAGATGCCCTCGGCGCTGCACCAGCCGCGGAAGCCCTCCGGCGGAGCGGCGTACAGGATGTTGATGCCGGCCGCCTTCACGAGCGCGACGGCCGGAGACCACATCGACTCGATCACGACCTCCTTCGAGACCATGAAGTTCACCGAGTCGGTGAAGGCCGCCCAGAAGGCCCGGAACTGGCCCTGCTTCTTGTACCTCGTCATGATCTTGAAGAGGCGGTCGATCTCGCTTTTCGTCGGGTTGCCGTAGTCCTTGATGTGGAGGATTCCGAGCGCCCCGACGGCGGCGGCCGCGTCCTGGCTCATGATGCCCGGGTCGCGGAGGAGCGATACCCGCCCCTTCCACTTCGTGTTCAGGAGCTCCGCCCACGAGACCTGGTTCGGAGCCTTCTTGATCACGTCCGCGTTGTAGCCCATCGAGTCGGCGTTGAAGTGCGCCGCCGGCCCGACGATCCAGCGGGGCTGCGACTTGCCGCCGATCGGCTTCCCGTTCTCGCCGATCCAGCGGACGATCTGCTTGTTGCTGGCCGGGCCGTTGGCGTAGCGCGGTAGGCCGGTCGAGCCGTCCGGGTCGACGAAGGTGGTGCGGAACGGCGCGTTGCCCTGCCCGTACGTGCAGACCTTCGACGCGGGGTTGAGCTTCCCGTACGTGAACAGCTTGTAGAACTGGTTCCAGCTCGGGATCTTGTGCGTGTCGAC
>JBKPIV010000132.1:0-11073 GCA_046730395.1 Actinomycetota bacterium
ACCAATGCCGGCGTCACTCCAGTCGAAGTGGCCCGCCGACGACGGGACGGTACGGGGAGGCTGCTGCTGGTACACGCGTGCCTCGCCTTGCAGCCGCTCGCCCCAGGCCTTCAGGCCCAGCGCTGTCGGGCCTTGCTGCTGGTGCTGCTGCTGCTGCTGGTACACGCGTGCCTCGCCTTGCAGCCGCTCGCCCCAGGCCTTCAGGCCGAGAGCCGTCGGGCCTTGCTGCTGCTGCTGGTGCAGGTACATGCGCGGCTCGGCGGTCGCAGTTCCGACGAGGACTGTCGCGCAGAAAACGACAATCGCGAAGATGTTGCCGGTCACCTTCATCTTGTTCTCCTTCGTCCTGGACGGCACCATGCCGCCCGCATGAACAGGAGACACGGGGACGGTCATCGGCGGCCCAAGATGCGCCCAGCGATCGGTAACCGCATCGGTAACACAGCGGTAATTCGGCGTCCGGCGGACACGGGTGGTACGGTCACGGCGCAGAAGATCTCATGGAGTTCCGCATTCTCGGCCCTCTCGAGGTCGTCGATGGTGAGCGGCCGATCGCCCTGCGCAGGGGGCGGGAATGCGCGCTCCTTGCCTACTTGGTGTTGCACGCGAACGAGGTCGTCCCGAGCGAGCGGTTGATCGACGAGCTCTGGGGCGAGCGGCCGCCGCCGACGGCGGCCAAGATCCTCCAGAACGCGGTCTCGCACTTGCGCAAGGCGCTCGGCGACGGTCGGCTGCTCACCCGCGGGCATGGCTACGAGCTGCGGGCCGCGCCGGACGAAGTCGATCTGCGCCAGTTCCAGCTGCTGGCCGAGGAAGGGCGCGCGAGCGGGAACGCCGCCAAGCTGCGGGAAGCGCTTGCGCTCTGGCGCGGCCCGGCGCTCGTCGATGTGCGCGATGAGGGCTTCGCGCAGCATGCGAGTCTGCACCTCGAGGAAGAGCGTCTGGGTGTGCTCGAGGACCGCATCGCGGCCGATCTGACCGAAGGCTGCGGCGCCGAGCTCGTGTCGGAGCTCGAGCGGCTCGTACGTGAGCACCCGCTGCGCGAGCGCCTGCATGGGCAGCTGATGCTGGCGCTCTATCGTGCGGGGCGGCAGGCGGACGCGCTCGAGGCCTATCAGCGGGCGCGGAGAACTCTGATGGAAGAGCTCGGGCTCGAGCCGAGCCCGCGGCTGCAGGAGCTCGAGCTTCGGATTCTCAACCAGGATCCGGGGCTCGAGGCGCCGCCGCGCCCACCACCACCCCGGCCACTCGAGCCCGTGTCGAGTCCGACGGGTCGCCGGCGCCGCGCCGTCTTGGCGCTCGTAGCGGTCGCGCTCGTTGCAGGGGGAGTCGTCGGGATCGTGTACGCGCTCGACGGCGGCGACGGCGGCGGCCCTGTCGTTGCGAAGCCGAACTCGCTCGCCGTGGTCGATCCGGGTCGCAACCGTCTGGTCGCGGTCGTTCCGGTCGGGTCGACTCCCCGAGGCGTCGCCGTGGGCAGCAGCGTCTGGGTCGCGAACTCCGGCGACGGGACTGTGTCGCAAGTCGATCCGCGCACGCTCGAGGTCGTCCAGACGGTCGGAATCGGCGCCCAGGCGACCGATATCGCTACGGGTGTCGGCGGCGTGTGGGTGGCGACCGGAAACGACAACACGCTCGTCCAGATGCACCCGCGAACAGGAGCCGTCCTCGCGACGCTGCCGCTCCCCCAGGAGAAGGACCAGCCGACGACTGCACCTGCCGTCGCCGCCGGCGAGGGCGCCGTCTGGGTCGCATCGGGCGTCCGGCTGCTGAAGATCGACCCTGCCTCGGGCACGATCGTCGCCGGTCTCGGCCAAACTGGCCCCTTCCACGGAGTGTTCGACGTCGCCATCGGCGTCGGCGCGGTGTGGATAGCTGATTCAAGCGAGGTGGTCGTCCGGATCTCGGCCGTGACCGCGACGCCGACGGGCAAGCCCGTGCGCACCGTTTACCCGGGTTCGTTGGCCGTCGGGTACGGCTCGGTGTGGGTGGCGGGAGCGGACCAGGGAGGTGGACATCCCGCCGTCTGGCGGATCGACCCGCAGACGCTGCAGGTCACGCAGACGATTCCGCTCGGGAAGTCGCGCCTTCCCGGCGCGTACTTTGGGCTCGCCACCGGCGACGGGGCCGTCTGGCTGACGGACTACGACAGAGGAACCCTCCTGCGCATCGACCCCGCGACGGGCGTCATCGTCTCGACGATCCCCATCGGCGAACACCCCCACGGCGTCGCCGTCGGCGCAGGCCGGATCTGGATGTCCGTCGACGAGTAGATCTACGCTCACCGGAGACCGAAATCTTCGTCAGCGACTTGACCGGTCGGACGATTGACGAGAAGGACGCGGCGACGGTGACAATCAAGTACGCCGAGGCGCGCAAGGGTCAGGTTGTACTCGACGTCAACGCAGACGAAGTAGCCGATTTGGCGGCGAAGGGCACGAAACAGGCCCGCCGCGGGCCCAAGCCCAAGGCGTAGGTGACCAGCACTCCTGAGCATCCGATCGAGCCCATGCCGGTCGAGCGGGGCTTGGACGCGGCCATACTGGTCAGGGATCCACCCCCAGCCCCAGATCGGAACCGGCTGGTCGGGCGGAGCGCCGTACTCATCTTCGGGATCGACGTCGGTTGACCGGACTTCGCAGCGGTGGAGCCAGTCGTCGCCGAGATCGAAGACATATTCGAACGAGGTTCAAACCCGGAAACCCGGCGCAGCGAGCGTTACCCCGGTGCTGTCGACTACGTTCGGCTCAAGCTCGCTCCCGCCGAGCATGTAGCGCTTCCCGTCGCCGAGGTCGAATGTGTGCAGGTGCGAGTGGTCCCAGCGTCCGAAGGCGAGATCGATCGCCTCGCCGAGCTCGGCGAGCATGTGCGTAGGAGAGGCGATCATGACCCGCCCCGGAGGATGCTCGAGCACGAGGCCCCGTCCTGACAGGAGCTCGACTTTGATCGAGACCCAGCGCTTCCTAGCCACGCCGCCGCCGCTCCGTCGCCGCCCACCAGTCGGGCCGCTCGCCTTCCGCGGTCAGGTGCTCGAGCGTTGCTGCGATAGCCTCGGCGTACGAGCCCGAGCCGCCGCGGAAGCAGAACGTCCACAGCTCTTGCGTCGCCTTGTGGTAGCGGTGGATCACCTCATCGACATCATGGACATCGAGCTCGCCGGCGCGGTAGCTCTCCATCGCCTCCGCCACGTGCTCGACGAGTCCCGCGAGCTCCGCCTCGTGGTAGGTCGCGACAAGCGCTCGGGCGACCCGCCGTTTCCTCTTCTCGCCGTGGCCTTCGCACGCCGCCATCGTGCGGGAGGGTAACGCGCAGAACTACGACTCGGCGCCCCTCACTTCTCGGGGCGCGGGCGCGACCAGATCTCCTCGAGCCGGCCTCGAGCCTCGTCGGGGTCCAGCTCGCGGATCTCGCTCTCGGGCACCCCCGCTCGCAGGAGCCCCTGGACGACCCAGGCCGGGATCGAAGGGCCGGCGGCAGGAGCGGTGGGCTCGTGCGCTTCCCGCGGGACCGGCTGACCCGCGCGGAGCGCCTCCCAGAACTGCTCTTCGCTGTCCAGGTCGAGCTGATGCTTCCAGATGCGCTGCCAGAGGCCCGGGTCACCGATCTGCTCGTCGCTGTGGGATGCTCGCGTGCGCAGCACCATGCCGTCGCCGAGCACCTTCCGATACCGCCAGTGATCGCCTGTTCCGCCGCGAGTCCGACCCAGCTCCTCCCAGCCGTCGATCTCGCAGAAGCGACGGATGTCGCTGAACCTAGGCCGCGGCAACCGGCCGGGGTGCGGCGATCAGGATCTCCGGCAAGCTGCCGGTCGCGTCCGCGACGAGCGCCTTGATCACGTACGGGAACTGCTCGGCCCTGTTTGGCGCGCGCAGATAGAGAGGCGCATCGTCCAGATACTCGTCAAGGTAGTCGCGCACCTCGTGCACGAGGTCTTCCCGAGCCTCGTCGTAGCTCTCGCCCCTGCCGTAGAGCGTCAGCTCCGGTAGCCAAATGCTCACGACGTCTTCCTCGAAGAAGACCTCAGGATGAAACTCGTAATCCACCAGCAAGCGCTCTAGCTCGTCGGCTCCGATCAGGAGCGCCGGCTCCAATCCAGTGCGTTCGATCGCCACCGGATGTTTCTCCGCCACGGCTCGGCGAAGGACCTCAGCCCACCGCTTACGAACGTCGGATGCTGAGAGCACCTCCGGCATAGTCGTACAAAGCGTACGCTTCGTACGTGGAGCTGTCAAATCGGGTGCGGCGGCTCCTCAGCGGTTTCCTAAACCGCGTGCGCAAGTTCGATTCTGGCCGGTCGCATCACCGCCGGCGGCGCGCTCCGCGCCTTCTCCGTCGTCCGCCCTCGACCCGGACGCGGCCCGTCCGAAGGCGTCGGTCCGTCCCCACCGATCGGGGATGTCGAGCAGCTCGAGGTGCCCGATGGTCGTCGGCAGGGACGGATCGACGATGAGCCTTCGGGCTGCACGCGGTCGGGTACTGGACCGGGTACTTCGTGAAGTCTCGGTCATAGCCGCCGAACGCTTCGGGCAGACGCCCGTCGAAGAGTCGGCGGCGTGGCTCGCGGCTCCGCTCCGCGCAGCCTCCTCCTCGAAGCCGTAGCGTCTGAGGCCCCAGGCGATGAACGAGTTGTCGAACGGCCGGACGGTGCCGACGTGGTCGCCGATCCGGTTGTAGCGCTGCTCTCCCACGGCCGGCGTCCAGACACCCCAGCCCGAAAACAGCCGCGGCCCGACCAGGTGTGCTGCCACAGACCTCGCCTTCGCACGGTCGACGATTCCGGAGGCTGTGCCCAAGCCGCGCCAACGGCTGCGAAACTGATCTTTGTGGAGGTTCGGGAGCTCGTGGTCGACGGGCAGCCGACCGAGTGTCGGGTCGCCGGCGAGGGCGAACCGGTCGTCCTTGTGCATGGCCTTTCCGGTTCTTGGCGCTGGTGGCGGCCGGTGCTCGAGCCGCTGGCGGAGCATCGCCGCGTTCACCTGCTCGACCTGCCACGGCTCGGACGCCACCTTCCGGCCGCCGGGCTGACAGGCTGGCTCGGCCGTTGGCTCGAGGCCGCCTCGCTCGGAAGCGTCGATCTCATCGGTCATTCGCTCGGCGGGCTAATCGCGGCTGAGCTGGCTTCGAAACAACCGCAGAGTGCGCAGCGGCTCGTGCTTGTCGCTCCGGCGGGAATCCCCTGCGGGAGTACGGTACTGACTCGCGGCCTACGGCTGGTCGGGACGCTCTACGACGTTCGTGGACGGTTACCGACGCTCGTCGGCGACGCGGTGCGGGCTGGGCCCCTCGGTCTCCTTCGCGGAGCGGTGTTCGCATCCGACCGAGACCTGAGCCTGGAGCTCGCGTCGGTTCAAGCCAGGACGCTGCTCGTGTGGGGCGATCACGACCGGCTCTTCCCGGCGCGGATCGCCGCGGAGTGGCAGCGAATCCTGCCCCGCTCCCGGCTCGTGCGCCTTCGATGCGGACACGTGCCGATGTGGGAGGCGCCGCGGGAGCTGGCTTCCTGCTTGCTCACCTTCCTCGCCGAGGAGCTCGAGGGCGATCCTTGCGATGAGATCAGGACGGGTGTAGTGGACGGCGTGCGGTTCACGCGGGACGATGACGAGGCTACCGCGGGGTAACAGGGCAGAGGCGATCTCTGCCCATCTCTGCCCGACGAAGCCGTCGTGCTCGCCGCGCACGACAAGCGTCGGCTGCGCGATCAGCGGCAGGCGCTCCTCGATCCGGTCGGCGAGCGCCGATCGCGCGGTCGCCACCAGCGCACCAACGCCGGCAACGGCGTCGTCGCGTGCGGCAAGCGCGAGCAGCGACCGCGGTTCCCGCCCTGCATCACGCAGCCCCGCGAGGAGCTGGTGGCGGGCCGCGCGGCGCTGCGGATCGACCGTCGGACCGATGAGCACCATCGGCCCCACGCGCCCCGGCAAACGCACCGCGAGTTCGGTGACGATCTGACAGCCCATTGAGTTCGCCACGAACGCTGGGCGCTGGAGTCCGGCCGTGTCCAGCCACCCGGCGAGCGCGGCGGCAAGCTCCGCAATGCCGGCCGGTCTGCGCGGCCGCTGACTTCGCCCGAACCCGGGCAGGTCTGGTGCGAACACGGAGAAGGAGGGTGCGAGCGACTGCGCAAGCGGGAGCATGTAGCTGCTCGAGACCCCGTACCCATGTACGAGCACGACGGGCGGTCCTTCACCAGCGATGCGGGCGTGGATGCGGAGGCCGGATACTTCGAGCCACTGGCTCTCAACCGACCACCGAACACGCTTTCCATCGCGCTTGGCAGCCAGGCGCAACGGGTTGTTCAAGGATTGCGCCATCATGCCAGGAGATCCTCGAGCTCCGGCCGCAGCATCATCCCAACCGGGCGATGCTGGATGCGGAGCGTATAGATTTTCTTCTGCACATGGGGGTATCCCCGTCGGCACCGGTTGACGGCGCGCAGTGGTGAAGCGCGTGATCATCGCCTCTCATCGAGGCTACTGCGCCGGAGTAGAGCGCGCGGTCGAGACGGTGGAGCGCGCGCTAGAGATCTACGGTCCGCCCGTCTACGTCCGCAAACAGATCGTCCACAACACGCACGTCGTCCGCGACCTGGAAGCGCGGGGCGTGCTTTTCGTCGAGTCGGCAGCGGCTGTCCCCGAGGGAGGGAGGCTCGTGCTCGCCGCGCATGGTGTCGCGCCCGAGGTCTACCGCACTGCTGCCGCCCGTAACCTGGCGACGATCGATGCGACTTGTCCGCTTGTGAGAAAGGTGCACGTCGAGGTGCGCCGTTTCGCGGACGCAGGCTACTGCGTGATCCTGGTCGGCCACGCCGGCCACGACGAGGTTGTCGGCACGGCGGGCGAAGCGCCCGGGGCGGTCGTGTTGGTCGAGACGCTCCAGCAGGCGTGCGCAGTCGAAGTGCCCGACCCACAACGTGTCGCTTACGTGACGCAGACGACCCTCTCGATCGACGAAACCGCGGAGATCATCGCCGCTCTGCAGGAGCGATTCCCAAAAATCATCGGCCCACGGAAGGAGGACATCTGTTACGCAACCACGAACCGGCAGCGTGCCGTCAAGGAGATGCTCCCCCAGATCGACGCGCTGCTCGTAATCGGCTCCGGCAACAGCTCGAACTCCACCAGGCTCGTCGAGACGGCGCGAACGGGCGAGGTCGCCGCCTACATGATCGAGGACGAGAGTGAGATAGACGAGACGTGGCTCGAAGGCCTCGAGACCGTCGGGCTCACCTCCGGGGCCTCTGCCCCGGAGAAGCTCCTCGTAGGCGTGTGCGACTGGTTCCGGGCGCGTGGCGTGACCGAAATCGCGCCGTTGGCGTCTCGCTCCGAGGACGTCTCTTTCAGGCTCCCTGTCGAAGTGGGTCGCGCGTCGGCACATCCGGTCACCTGAACGATCCCGGATGACCCAGGATTACTGCTTGGCCCTGCCTGGAAGGCTTAGCCAGGTGCGCGCGGCCTCGTCGCTCGTGGCCTCGATCGTCGGGGGTCGAGTCGTGACGTCACCCTCGTTTCGTCGACGAGCGCCTTATGCGGAGAGCACTCAGCCGAACGCGCTATCGTCTCGGCATGGCACAGACGAGGAGGACACAAGACGAGGACGTCATCTCGAGACTGGCCGACACGGGCGAGGATGTGTTCCGGCGGCTCGTTGACGTGCCGCGTCGCATGGTCGTCGGGGTGTTGAACAGCGTAGGCGAGCGGCTTCACGACGTCGCAACGAAGCTGGGCGGGCCCGATCCGCTCGCTCACCGGGTGGCCACGATCGAAGAGCGCCTCGACTCGCTCGAGAAGCCGAAGAAGACGACTGCTCCCAGGGCTTCCACCCGCGCCAAGCGGCCGGCAACTCGTAGAGCGAGCACACCCGCGGCGCCCGCCGAGGCGGAGCGGCAAGGCCGAGCCCGGGCCGAGGGCGAAGGGGAACACGCTCGTTAGCGACGCGTTCATCGCGTCGCTGGAGTCCAGAGTGCCGCCGCTCAATGGCCGGCACGAAGTGAGGACGCCCGTGGTTTGCTAGCCCGGCGAGGGTCTGCCAAGCTGGCTACGTGGAGCGTCCGACCAACCGGCGAAACGTCGTCATGGGTCTGGCGGTGACGACCGGTCGGATCGGGGCGACGACGGCCCGGCTGGCGCTCTTCCCTGCGCGGATGGTCGCGCGTTCACCGCTCGCCGGGCCGTTTCGCGATCGTCTCGCCGAGACCGGCCGAAGCGCCGAGGTCGCTGCGCGCCACCGGCTCGAGACCGTGGCCGGGGGGGTGCTCGCAGCGCCCGAGGCGGAGCAGGTGGTCGATGGTGTCCTGGCGGGGCAGCTACCGGAAGCGGTCGCGCGGTCTCTCATCGAGCATCGGGTCGTCGAGCGCGCCGTGGCCGAGGCGCTCGCGAGCGTCGAGCTCGAAAGGGAGGCAGTTTTGGCACGCGAGACCGAGCGCACGGAGCGGCTCGTAGCGCAGGTTCTGGCGAGCCCCGCCCTGGAGCGGCTTCTGGCCGAGGCGCTGGAGAGCCGCCTCACGCTCGACCTCACCGATCGGATGGTGCGCAGCCCCGCGTTTCGGCGTGCGCTCACGCAGGTCCTGTCGAGCCCCGAGCTGCGCGCGGCGCTCAAAGGGCAGTCGATGTCCCTGGCCGAGGAGATCGCTGCCGGCCTCCGCAGTCGCCTGTTCAGGCTCGACGATGCCGTCGAGCGCGGACCCCGCCGCTGGTTCCGTCGACCGCCCCGGTCGCAAATCGCGCCGGTTGGGCAGCCGCCCGTCCGCTACGGGGGCATCGGGACCCGCGGGCTGGCGCTTGCCGTCGACGCTGCGCTCGCGACGATGATCTTCCTGACCGGCACTGCCGTGGTCGGGCTCGTCGTATCGCTCGTGTGGGACCCCCGGCCGGCCTCCCTGGTCGGGTCGTTCATAGGCGTCGCGGGGCTGCTCGTAGAGGCCGCCTACTTCACGTGGTTCTGGTCGACCGCTGGGCAGACGCCAGGAATGCGGCTGATGCACCTGCGCGTCGTCGACCGTGCCGGCTCCGCACCCGGTCTCGGACGCTCGCTGCTGCGCCTGGTCGGACTTGGACTGTCAATCCTTCTCCTGTTCACGGGCTTCCTGCCGGTGCTGGTAGACGACCGCCGACGAGCTCTGCAGGACTTCCTCGCCGGCACCGTCGTGGTCTACGACGAGGATGCTGCCCTTCCGGTCGGCGAGACGATCGACAAAGATGCGTCCCTGGACAGCCGGGTTCCGGCGGACCTGCCGGTCCAGCCCGGGTAGGCCTACGACCCGCCGGTCACCGTGCGGAATCCGCCAGGATGCCGGCCGCTCGGGTAGCGGTTGAAGGCCGGCTCGAGGGGTATCCCATTGCCGTTGAGGCGATTAGGCCTGAGAAGATGAGTGCCCCCCACGATCGTGGCGGGGCACGACGTCCTCTCGCTCCCTCGGCGGAGCGGATGAAATGAGCAACACGGCTGAACCGGTCAAGTCCTCCCGCTGGAACGTGGTGCGCGACCGGGTCGGGGCTTCCGACCGGCGGGTGAGGGGCGCCGCCGCGACCGCCACTCTGTCCCTCGCCGACGCAGTCTCGTCCCTTTACGAGCGATCGACCGACCGCATGCTGGCCGCGTCCGAGCGGGTCAGCTCGGCGGCCGAGGGCCGGGCTCTTCTTGCCTCGGAGGAAGGCACGGAGGCGGTCGCCGACCGCCTCCAGAGAGTGGTCGCCCTCGCCATGCCGGTCGTGCGGACGGTCGCGAAAGGAGCGAGGTTCACCAGGGTGCCGTGGGTGCTGCTAGGCACCACTGCGGTGTCCACCGGTCTCACCGTGCGCACCGGTGCGCGCGAGGTACGGGTGCTCGGCTCCCTGGTCGCTCACCGGATCGAGGAGACCACGCGGCAGCCGGCCGACCCAGCGCTCGTGAAGAAGCTCACGGTCGAGCTCTACCTGGCACCGAAACGATTGCCCGAACTGTCCGATCGTCGCTTGCGGCTCCACCGCCTCATCAAGCGGTGGCTATTTCGCGGCGCCATCGGGCGGAAGACCGGCAAAGCCGCGACGAAGGCGCTGGAGGCGGCCGAACGCCTCGATGTGCACCCGCTCATCACTCGGTGGGCGGAGCTTGGCGACCCGTCATCCCCGCGCCCTGCCGAGAGGCGGATACGCCCCCAAAACGACGCCTGACGGGCGTGTTTTCTGCACGGAGAACATAGCGTATATGCCGCGCTCGCTCGTCGTACGCACTTAAAGCCTATTTCAATAGGCGTCCTTTCGCGCGAAGACTCCGGCCGCTCGCCAGGTGATGAGGCTGCAGGCGAGGTGGAGCATCGCCAGGTACGTGTCGGCTCGCTTCTCCCAGCGAACTAGCAAGCGTCGAAAGCGGTTCAGCCAGGAATGAGTGCGTTCGACGACCCAACGGCGAGCGCGGAAGCCGGCCTCGTATTTGATCGCGCGCGCCTCCTCGCCGCGTGAACGAACGTGGGCAGTGAACCCGAACTCCGCCGCGAGTTCGTAGACCTCGGTGAAGTCGTAACCCTTATCGAGGCAGAGCCTCTGCGGCCTATCCTGTGTGGGCTGGGGCCGCTCGATCGGGATGCTCGCGATCGTTCTGGCGAGCAGCTTGAAGTCGTTGACGTTCGCGCCAGCAACTTCGAGGCCGATCGGTACGCCGTCGCCTGCGCAGAGCAGGCTTCGCTTCGTTCCCTGCTTGGCTCTGTCGGTCGGGTTCGGCCCGCTCGGGGCACCGCCGAGCGGTGCCTTCGTCATCGCCCCATCCGCTGCTAGCCACTCCCAATCAACTCCCTTGATGCCGTCGTATTCGATCAGCCCCTGCTGCCAAAACGCGAGGAAGACCCCCGCCTCTGTCCACTCCCGGAAGCGTCGATAGGCAGACGAGCAACTGCAGATGCCGGTCGCATCCAGCGCGTTCCACTGACAGCCCGTGCGCAGAACGAAAAGGATGGCGTTCATCGCGTCCCAGTCAGGCACGCGCGGGTTGTGGCAACCGAGCGGGTGCTCAGGGCGCGGTGGCAGCAACGGCTCCATCCTCACCCAGAGCTCCTTCGGTATCCGCCAACCATCGTTTGTCAACACCAAGCCCATCCTCGAC
>JBKPIV010000133.1:0-15014 GCA_046730395.1 Actinomycetota bacterium
GGCCACGCCCGGCCCGGGCGCGCCCCAGCCCCCCCAGGCCCCCTCGGGCGCCGGCCTGTTCGGAGGCCAGTTGCCGACGGCAGGGGTGCCCGCCTGGGGCTCCCCGAGCGCGGCCCTTCCCGAGGAGCGGCGCAAGGCGACCGTGTTGTTCGCGGATCTATCCGGCTACACGGCCGTCGCGGAGCGCCTCGATCCGGAGGCGGTGAAGTCGTTCGTCGATCGCGCCCTCCGCCGCCTCGGCCAGGAGGTCGTTCGCTACGGAGGCAGGGTCGACAAGTACATCGGCGACAACGTGATGGCGGTGTTCGGCGCCCCGGTCGCGCACGAGGACGATCCCGAGCGGGCGGTGCGGGCGGGGTTGGCGATGCAAGCCGCGATGGAGGAGATCAACAAGGACGTGGCGGCGGCGGCAGGCGTCAACTTCTCGCTGCGGGTCGGGATCAACTCCGGCGAGGTCCTCGCCGGACAGATCGGCGACGGCTACACCGTGATCGGCGACGCGGTCAACGTCGCCTCGCGACTGCAGGCCGCCGCGCGGCCCGCGAGCGTCACCGTCGGCGAGATCACCCATCGCCTGACGCGAGGCGCGATCGAGTACGCCGAGCTCGAGCCCCTGGAGCTCAAGGGAAAGTCCGAGCCGGTGCCCGCGTGGGAGGCGGTCCGCATCCTCGTCTCCGGCCCCTCGGTGCGTGGAGCGCGTCCTGCGGCACCGCTCATCGGGCGCGAGGACGAGTCCTCGCTCCTCGTGTCGCTGTTCGATCGCGTCGTGCGCGAGAACCGCCCGTACCAGGTGACCGTGATCGGGCAGGCCGGGGTCGGCAAGTCGCGCCTGCTTCGCGAGCTCGCCAACGAGCTCGGCGAGCGCACCGACAAGGCGGCGTTTCGGGTGGGCCACTGCCCCGCGTACGGCGCGGGCCTCGCCTACTGGGCGCTCGGAGAGATCATCCGCGGCCAATTCGAGATCGTCGATACCGACGACTCCGAGATCGCCTGGTCGAAGCTGCGGCGGGGGATCGAGGCGGTGATCTCCGACGCCGAGACGGACGAGCCGCCGGTGCGGATCGCGGCAACGGTCGCCCGCCCGCTCGGCATCGAGCCGCCCGTGGAGGCCTCCTCCTCCTCGACCGCGGTACACGACGCCGAGGATCCGCAACAGACGCGCGACCGGCTGTTCTCGGCCGTCCGCTCGCTGATCGAGGCGGCGAGTCGCAGATGGCCGGTGGTGATCGCGATCGAGGACATCCACTGGGCCGACGAGGGGATGCTCGACCTGATCGAGTACCTCGCGCGGTGGGTGCGCGGCCCGGCGCTATTCGTCTGCCTCGCCCGCGACGAGCTGCTCGAGCGGCGCCCGGGGTGGGGCGGCGGCCGGCGCAACGCGACGACGATCGCGCTCGAGCCGCTCAACCCGGACGAGACGCGCGACCTGGTCGCGGCACTGCTTCGGGACGGCAACGGAAAGGCGACGAACGGAGCCGCCCTCGTGCCGCAGGTCGCCGATCGGTCCGCGGGCAACCCACTGTTCGCGGAGGAGATGGTGAACCGGATCCGCGAGGAGGGATCGCAGGACGTTCAGACGCTTCCCGAGACGGTCCACGCCGTGCTCGCCGCCCGCCTCGACTCGCTGTCGGTCCACGAGCGCCGCGTCCTCCAGCACGCGTCGGTGGTGGGACAGACCTTCTGGGAGGGCTCGCTCGGCGGACTCGAGGCCGAGGAGGGGATCGACCTCGGCGAGGCCCTCGCCGGCCTCCAGGAGAAGGACCTCGTCGTGCCCACCGCCGGGAGCAGGTTGGCGGGCGAGCACGAGTACGCGTTCAAGCACGTGCTGATCCGCGACGTCGCCTACTCCACGCTCCCGAAATCGGTGCGGGCCCGAAAGCACGCCCAGGTGGGAGCGTTCATCGAGGAGCGGGCCGCCGACCGCTCGGAGGGGGTGGTCGCCATGGTCGCCGACCACTACGGCCGGGCGGCGGCCCTGGGCGCCGACGCGGACATCGACCAGGCCGAGCTCGAGCGCATCAACCACCGGGCGCTCGGGGCGCTGGAGGCCGCCGGCGACGGCGCCGCGGCCCTCTACTCGAACCAGGAGGCGCTGAGCCACTACGAGACCGCGTTGTCCCTGCGGCGCGAGCTCGACCCCGCGACCAGGGCGCGAATCGCCGAGAAGCTCGGGGACATCGCGCTTCGCCTCGGCCGCGTCGACCAGGCGACCGAGGTCTGGGAGCAGTGCCTCGACTTCCACCGGCGCGAGGAGGACCTCGCCCGGGTCGGCGATCTGCACCGGAAGATCGGCGCGGGGCTGTGGCACAAGGGCGACCGCGAGGGCTCGATCGAGCACTACCAGAAGGGGATCGACCTCCTCAAGGACGGGCCGCCGTGCATCGAGCTCGTGCGGCTGTACGAGGAGGCAGCGTCGCTCTACATGCACACGGGCGACAACATGCTCGCGATCTACGCGTCCGAGAAGGCGCTCCGTCTCGCCGAGCGCCTCGGCGAGGCCGCCGCCGCATCTCGCGCGCACGGGATCTTCGGTCGCGTCTTCGGGCGCATCGGCGACTCCGAGCGCGCCCGCCAGAATCTCGAGCGCTCGGTCGAGCTGGCGCGGGAATCAGATCCCGCCGAGGCGGTCCGGGCGCTGCTCACCCTCGGTTACCACCTCGAGGTCTCCGAGGCCGACTACGAGGGGGCGGAGGCCGCCTACAGGGAGGCGCTCGAACTGGCGGAGCAGACGGGCGACCTGCCCTCGAAGGTCGAGCTTCATGCCGCGCTCGCCCAGCTCGCCGTCCACAGCGGCGACTGGGAGTCGGTGCGGGCCGAGGCCCAGGCTTCGGGAAGCCTCGCCGAGCGCGAGGGGCTCACCGGGAAGCTGTGCTTCCCGTACATGATGCGGGGAATGCTTCGCTGGCGGGAGGGGGAGTTCGACGAATCCGCGAAGGCCCTGAGGCGGGCCGCGGACCTCGCCGAGCAGGTGGGTCGCTCGGAGGTCGCGTTCCAGTCGCTCTTCTGGCTGGCGGCATCGCTACGCCAACGCGGCGATCACGCCGACGCCGAGACCGAGCTTGCGAGGGCGTTGGACCTCTGCGAGCGCGCCGGCCTCGTGGCGCAGTCGGTCGAGGCGATCTCCTCGCGCGCGGTCAACCTCGCCCTCGCCGGCCGGGTGGATGCCGCACGGGAGGCGGCCGAGGAGGCGGAGCGGCTCGCCGATCGACTTCGGTACCCCGTGGGCAAGGCCGCGAGCCGCGAGGCCCACGGTGCGGCGGCCGCGGACCCGTCGGAGTCGAGCGCCGCGCTCGCGGAGGCGCGCGAGGCCTGGCTGGCACTGGGGCGGCCCCTCGACGCCGCCCGCTGCGAGCACCTGCGCGGACGGCTGCTGCGCGAGGCCGACCCCTCCGAGGCGCGTGAGGCGCTCGAGACGGCCGCCGTCGAGGCCGAGCGCTACGGCGTCCGCCACCTCGCCGAGCTCGCGCGGGAGCTGATGCCCGCGTAGGGATGGCTACGGTCCTGGCGCGCTGGCAGTCCTGAGAGAATCGGCCCGATGCCGCGCGTTGGCCGACCGGACGGGATCGAGATCCACTGGGAGGCGCGGGGGGATGGGCCGCTGGTGGTGCTCGCCAGCTACTGGTCCTTCCACCCCTCCGTGTTCCAGCCGATCACGGCGGAGCTCGAGCGGGACCATCGCGTGGTCCGCTATGACGACCGGGGCGCTGGCCAATCGACGCGCGCCGGGCCGTACGACCTGGACACGTCGAGCGCGGATCTCGAGGCGGTGATCGAGGCCGCCGGGAGCGATGCCGTCGTGATCGCCACGGCGGACGCCAGCCATCGAGGAGTCAGGGCCGGCGCCCGGCGCCCCGACCTGGTGAAGGCCGTGATCGGCATCGGCGCGCCGCTTGGACGCGACAAGCTCGCGGGCTTCGACGCGCTCGCGTCCTCTGAGGTTGTGGTCAATGCCCTGCTCGACATGGCGGGCACCGACTACCGCGCGGCGCTCCGCTCGCTGGTTACCTCAACGAACCCGCAGATGAGCGAGAGGGAGCTTCGCGAGCGGGTCCGCTCCCAGGCCGACTACTGCCCGCCCGAGGCCGCCGTGCCGCGACTGCGCGCTTGGGCGGAGGGTGACTCGACCGACCAGGGGCGGGCGCTGGACGACCGACTCTGGATACTCGACTCCCAGGGCATGAGCGGAGGCTGGTTTCCCTCCGGCCCGGAGCTCGTGCGGGTGGTCCGCGCCAACCTTCCCGATGCGCACGTCGAGGAGGTCCCCGACGGCATCGTGACTCGGCCGGACGCCACCGCCGCGCTCGTGCGGCGGATCACCGCCCGCGCCGCCACCCCGGCCTCCTGACCCGCGATGCCGCGGCTCGAGCGACCCGACGGAGTAGAGCTCCACGCCGAAGAGCGGGGCGAGGGACCGCTCGTGGTGCTCTGCCCCTACTGGTCGGGCCACCCGGGGGTGTTCGAGGCGTTCCTCTCCGATCTCGCGCGAGACCACCGCGTGGTCACCTTCGATGCCCGGGGCACGGGGCGGTCCACGCGGCGTGGCCCCTACGACATGGCCACCGACGGCCGCGACCTCGAGGCCGTGGTGGAGGCGGCGGGCGGCGGCGCGGTGCTGCTGTCGGTCGCCGACGGGTGCAACCGCGCCGTTCGGCTCGGTGCCCAGCGGCCCGAGCTGGTGGCCGCCGTCATCGCGATCGGCGCCGGGCCGTTCTCGCGCGCGCAATTCGCGCGCGGCGACTCGATGATCGGTTCGGACGCGGTCGTGAACGCCTTCCTCGAGATGCTGGCACGCGACTACCGCGGCGCGCTTCGGAGCGTGCTCACCTCCACCAACGAGCAGATGTCCGAGCAGGAGCTCCGCGACCGGGTTGCCGTTCAGCTCTTCTATTGCCCCCACGAGGCGGCGGTGGCCAGGGTTCGCGCGTGGTCCGAGGATGACCCGAGCGCCGAGGCCGCGCAGGTCGGCGAGCGCCTGTGGATCCTTACGGCTCCCGACGTCGCGGGCCCCTGGCTGCCCTCCCTGGAGGAGAGCCGCAGGATCATCGGCCGCCTGATGCCGGAGGCCAACGTGGTCGTCCGCGGGCGTGAGGAGGGACCCGTGTCCAGGCCCGATCTCACCGCGGGCCTGGTCCGGGAGATCACCGCTCCGCTCCGCGTGGCCCGGTGATCCACGAGCGCCACTTCACCCGCGAGGAGGCGAACGCGCTTCTGGACGACCTCAGGGAACTGCTTCGCCAGCTGCGCGAGGCGAGGGACGTGCTGACCGACACGGACTCTCACGCCCTGCTCGCGGAGTCCGCCCCGACGAACGGCGGCGGCGACCCCGGCCGCCGCGTCGGCGAGGCGTTCCTGCAGGTTCGCCGCCTCCTGGGGGCGATCCAAGAGGCCGGCATCGTGGTGCGCGACATCGAGCGCGGCCTGGTCGATTTCCCGGCGCTCCGCGACGGCGAGGAGGTCTACCTGTGCTGGGAGATGGGCGAGGACGAGGTCGGCTGGTGGCACGGGACGGACGCGGGGTACCGTGGACGCCAGCCGCTGGACTGAGCTCTTCCGCTCGCTGCCGCCGCCCGCGCGCCTGGCCACGGTCGGCGCCATCGCGATCCCGGGCAGCATGCTGTTCCCTTGGTACGGGATCCAGTTCGGTCCGGGTCTCTCCCAAACCGGCTTCGACTCGTTTGGGCTCGGCGAGCTGGCCCTGTTGCTCACGGCGGGGGCCGCCCTCTTCTTGATCGGCCGCTGCGCCACCGGCTACGTCCTGCCGCGCCCCCTCTCACAGGGCGCGCTCCTCGCGCTCGCCGGCCTCTGGGCCGCTCTCGTCGTCGCCTACCTGATGCTCGATCGCCCCGACGAGATCGCGGGCCACGTCCATATCCACCTCAGGTACGGGATCTTCGTCGCGATGGGCGGCGCCGTGGCGATGGTGGTCGGCGGCCTCAGGCTGCGGCGCGACGAGATCCGGGGCGCACGGAGGAGCTGACGCTCCGAAGGCGATGGTCTCCCAAAGGCGAAGCGGGGCGCTCGCCCGGCGCCCCGCTTCGGCATGGGAGGTGCCCCGCGAGGACCTTTCGGTGCCCCGCAGTCATGGATATGCACCCAGCTATCGGCAGCCGGCGACCCCCCTGCAGCGCCAGCGCGGGTCGTGGACGTCTGTCCGAACGGTCGCCACAGGGCGCCCGACTCGCCGCCGTTCAGACCGACCGCTGATAGGCGCGAAAGGCGCGCACGGCGAAGAACAGGCTCGCCGCAAGGAACGCCGCCAGCAAGCCCGCGCGTGAGCCGATGAGGGCCCAGTCGGGCGATGCCGTCAGCGCCTCCCGCCCCGCCTCGACCGCCCAGTTGACCGGGTTGAAGGCCGACGCCGTCTGCATCCATCCGGGCATCAGGCTCTTCTGCATGAAGGTCACCGACATGAACGACAGCGGCAGCATCAGGAACTGCATCAGCGCGATCAGCGTCTCCTCGCGCCGAGCCAGCAGCGCCAGGCCGTTCGACAGGGCGCCGAACGCGGCCCCGAGCAGGATCGCCACCCCCGCGAGCATCGCGACCCCGAGGGCGCCGTTCGAGAACCCGCCCCGACCGCGATCGCGAGCCCGACGATGATCAGCGTCTGGATCACGATCTGAAGCGACGCCTGGGCGAGGCGGCCGGTGATCAGCGACGAGCGCCTCACCGGGGAGACCAGGAAGCGGTCGACGACGCCGCGCTCCAGGTCCTCGATCATCGGCATACCGCTCCAGCCGGCGGTGAAGAACGCCGTCATCACGACCACCCCCGGCGCCAGGAACTCGCGATCCCGAGCTAGCCGGGGATCGCGAACATCGCGGGGATCTGGGCGGCGAACATCAGATCGCCCTCGATCTTCAGCTTGCCGGTCATGAACAGCATCGGGCCGCTGGCGTTGCCGGTCACCAGCTTCAGGAAGCTGACGCCGTCGAGCTTCAGGGTGACCCGTGGAACGGACCTCGGCGCGGACGTCGTCGTGCACGCACCGTCGGCGATCGTCGCCTCCCAGTGATCCTCCCCGCCCTCGGGACGATCTCCGATGCGCCAGTGGATGACCGCGTTGCGTCCCCTCTGCGGCCGATGGCGCTTCTCCATCCGGCGGAAGATCTCGGTGAGGATCTGATCGCGGAGCGGCCCCCGCATGGCCGCTCGAAGCTCGGCGTCGGGCGTCTTGCCGATGTCGCGAGCGAATTCCTCCGCATCCACCGCACTGGTGTCGATCCGCTGGGCCCCCTCGCTCACGCCATCTCCTCCCCTGCGTGCGGATTGACCACCGTCAACTGATTCGCGCCCCGGAGATCGCCCGCGAGATCACCAGGCGCTGGATCTCGGACGTGCCCTCGAAGATCGTGTAGATCTTCGCGTCGCGGTGCATTCGCTCGACCGGGTACTCGCGGGTGTACCCGTTGCCGCCGAGGATCTGGATCGCGCGCTCGGTCGCCCAGACGGCCACCTCGCCGGCCTTCAGCTTCGACATCGACCCCTCGGCCGCCGTGAAGTCCTGACCGGTGCGGCCCATCCACGCGGCGCGCCAGACCAGCAGGCGCGCGGCGTCGATCTCCATCTTCATGTCCGCAAGGGCGAAGGCGATCGCCTGGTTCTCGACGATCGGCCGGCCGAACTGGACACGCTCCTTGGCGTAGTCGAGCGCGTACTCGTAGGCCGCCCGCGCGATGCCGACCGCCTGCGCCCCGACGGTCGGACGCGAGATCTCGAAGGTCCTCATCGCCGCTTGACCGCGTGAGCTCCCGCCCTCTCGTGCCCGCGCGAGCCGCTCGTCGAGCCTGTCCTTTCCGCCCAGCAGGCACGATCCGGGCACCCGGCAATCGTCCAGATGCACGTCCGCCGTATGGGAGGCGCGAAGGCCGTGCTTGGCGACCTTGGCGCCCTGCTCGAGCCCCTTGGTGCCCGGCGGTATCACGAAAGCGGCGTGCCCGCGCGCGCCCAGGTCCCGGTCCACGCTCGCGATCACCACGTGCACGTCGGCGATCCCGCCGTTCGTGGCCCAGGCCTTTTGGCCGTTAAGGGTCCACTCGTCGCTGGCCTCGTCGTAGCGGGCGGTGGTGCGGATCGCGGAGACGTCCGAGCCGGCGTCCGGCTCCGAGGAGCAGAACGAGCCCACCTTGGGCTGATCGGGGCTGCCGAAGCACTGGGGCACCCATTCGGCCAGCTGGTCGGGCGTGCCGGACGAGTAGATCGCGGCCACGGCGAGCGTCGTGCCCATGATCGACATCCCGATCCCACCGTCCCCCCAAAACAGCTCCTCGTTGACGATCGGCATCGTCAACCCGCTCGGGTCCATCCAGAACTGGGCCAAGCCCTCGAAGCCGTAGAGGCCGATCTTCGCCGCCTCCTGAATCACCGGCCACGGGGTCTCCTCACGCTCGTCCCACTCGTGGGCGGCGGGACGCACCACCCCCTCGGCGAAGCCGTGCACCCACTCGCGGATGTCCTTTTGATCCTGGCTCAGCTCGAGGCTGAAGCTCGCCTCGGAGTCCCCCGCGCCGTTCGCGGCCGCCGCCTGCCGCGCTGCCTCCTGGGCGGTGTCCGCCGCCTCGTTCGCGGGCCCCTCTGCGACATCGGCCTGCTCTGGGGTCGTCGATTCCATGGCACCGAAGATTACACGATTTGATGTCACATTCTTCCATGTCGCGACCGCGTGGGACGGCGGCATTCCGCGCGCGTAGGCTCCGGGCGGATGGCCGCCCTTCGCGAGGTCGCGCCCGCCCTCTGGCGCTGGACCGCGCCTCATCCTGCCTGGCGGGCGGGGGCCGCGCCCGAGAGCCCCGCCGACTGGCCGCGCCAGGTCGGCTCCGTGCTCTGCGACCTGGACGACGCGACGGTGCTGATCGATCCTCTCGTGCCACCCGACCGCGAGCCGTTCCTGAATGAGCTCGACCGGCACGTCAGGTCGCGCGATGCCAGGGTGGCAGTGCTGACGACGATCGGCTTTCACCGGCGAAGCCGCGACGAGCTGGCCCGGCGCTACGGCGCCACCACCTCCCGCGCCAGGCGCATGCTCCCGGCCGGAGTCGAGGCGCTGCCGATTCGCGGGGCGGGCGAGACCATGTTCTGGCTGTCTCGGCAGCGGGCGCTGATCCCCGGGGATCGCATCCTCGGAGCGGCCGGCGCGCTGCGGCTGTGCCCCGAGTCCTGGCTGCGCTACCTGCCCAGCGGGCTCACGCTATCGGGGCTGCGGGAGCTCCTGCGGCCGCTGCTCGAGCTGCCGATCGAGCGGGTCGTCGTCTCCCACGGCGAACCCGTCCTCGCGGACGGTCATGCCGCGCTGGCCGAGGCCCTCGCTCGCTGAGCTGAGCAAGCCGCGCCGGCGCGCACCGAGTCCCCGAGCGCGGCTACCTGTGCCGCGCTCGGGGAGTCTTCCCTGACCTCGGCTCGTTACGGAGCGTGAGAGCTGCCGGAGGCTGATCCGCCGGGCGGGCTCACGGGCGCTGACCCGCCAGGTGGGCTGCCGGCGTTCGATGCGTCCGGGCTGGCAGGGGGCGCGCCGGCGCCGGCCGGCGGTGTGGATGGCGTCAGGCTCTGCGCGCCCTGGGAGGTGCGCGCGCCAAACGACTGCCCGTCGGTCGACGCGTTCTGCTGCGCATCCGCGGCCGTCGACTGCCCGAACTGCTGTCCCGCCGGCGGCGTCGGTGGCACGCCACTCGGCTTCGAGGCCGCGTTGTCCTGGCCCTCGGCGCTCTGCGCATGGCTCTGGGCCTGGCCGTGGGCACCCGCCTGGGACTGATCCTGTCCCTGCTGGTGGTCGCAGGCCTCCGCGGGCGCGTGCGTGCGGTCCTGGCTTGCCGCGGCCGCGACGGCGTGGCCGAAGGCGCAACCGCGGTCGGCCGGCGGAGTGGCGTCGATCACGGCGTGGACGTCGCTCGCGCTCGACTGGTTGGGCAGCTGAACCCCGACGGCATCGAAGGGGGCGCGGGCGGCTTGAGGAAGGTTTACGCCGGCGACCGCCAGCCCTGCCGTCCCGAGGAAGGCGACTAGGAGCGCTGCCGGCAGGAATGCTAGGCGCTTCGGGGTCATTCGGAACCTCCGCGCTGGGCGTGGAATCAGGCGGCTCGCGGAGCGGTGCCTGTCGTCCGCGGCGAGACGCAGTGGCGACGTCTCCGCTGCGATCGCCGCGAGGTGGGCGAATTTGATCCGGGGGTCGGGCGCCTTGACGTACGCATTCAGGGCGTCGACGACCTGCTGTGCGTCGGCATCGTGGAAGTCCGCGAGATCCTCCATCTCATCCACTGAAGCGTTCATGCGGCTCACAGGGTTACGGTCAATTTCGTCAGCTGGCGCTTCAGCGTCGCGAACGCCCTTCGCTGAGCCGCCTTCACCGCCCCCGGCGTCTTCCCGAGCATCCGCGCGACGTCGGAAATGCTGAGATCGCCGAGAACGCGCAGCAGGATGACGGTTCGTTGGTCCTCGGGGAGGCGTCTGAGGGCACCGGCAACGCGGCGATCGACGACCGCCTCACTCTCCGCGAGCCGATACTGGCGCTGCGACTCCGCCAGCACCTCGGCCGAAGCCGGCTGAACGGGTCGCCGAGCGCGGTAGCGCCGATCGTCGATCAGCCGGTGGTGGGCGATGGCGAAGGCCCAGGCGCGAAACCGACCCCTGTCTCCCGCGAAGCCGGCGATGTCGCGAACCATCTGCAGGAAGACCTCCCCCAGCAAGTCCTCGGGCTCCGCGGCGCCTTGGGCGCGTAGATACCCGAGCAGCGCCGGAGCGAGATCCTCATAGATGGCCGCCCAGGCCTCGTCCTGCCCGACCCGAGCTCCTTGCAGCAACTCCTGGAAGTCTGCGCCGTCCACCGTCTGCCTTCCCTACTGGAATCTAAGTGCTAGCGCCTCGAGTGCAAGCGGTTGCTGGTACTCGCCGCGGCCTCATTCGGCGACCGGGCCCGGAGTCGCCCGCTCGATCGCCCCCCAGCCGACGTCGCGCTCGCGCCGTTCACGCTCCGCGGCCCCGCCGCCACGGAGCCCGAACAGGCGCGTCGCGAGTAGCAGGTAGACGACGATCGCCAGGTTGACGATCAGCGCGGTGAGCTTGAACCACGAGACCCGCGCCGTCAGCTCGTAGGCCTCGACCGGTAGCAGCAGGGTGGTGACGATGAAAGTCAGGTACTCCGCCCATCGGCGCTGGAGCCACAGCCCCACCGCCTCGGCGCCCTCGACCGCGGCGAGGACCGCGAGGCCGGTGCCGACGAGGTGGAGCGTCCCCTTGTCGAGCGAGAACAGCTCGTCGAGCCTTCCGATCACGCCCTTGTGGCTGGACTGGAGCGGCCCGCCGGCGACCCCACCCTGGATATCGGCGAACACGCGGTAGAAGGTCTGACGCAGCTGGGCCTCGTGGGACGCGATCAGAAAGACCGCCACCGCCAACGCAGCGAGGATCACGCAGTGGAGCGCGCGGTCGACCGCGATCACCCGCAGCACGATCTTGTCCCGGAGGGGCTTCCCGCGCATGGGCAGCTGCACCTCTTCGCGTGGCTGCATGTGCTCGCGCGAGGGGTGGGCGGGCGGCGGCAACGGCAGCCAGCTGTCGCACCGCAGACACCGGTACCACCGCAGCCCGCTCGAATCCCGGGCAACGATCGAGTCCGCGGGCCTCAGCTCGCGCACGTCGGTACCCATCAGCTCGTGACCGCGGGTCCCGCAGACGAGGAGCTCGTAGTGCAGGCGCGGGAGGAAGCGTCGCGGACGCGAGGTCCCGGGCGGCAGGGATGGATCGCCGCGCTTCACGTGCCGGACCCTATGTCGTCGCCGGTGGCCCGCTGATCGTCGTCTGCGCGAGGGGCGAGCGAAGCGCCGAGGCGGCGGGTCGACTCCGCGAGCGCGGGTACGAGGCGGCAAGCGTGGAGGGCGGGATGAAGGCGTGGAGCGACGACCGCCTACCGGTGCAACCGGCCGAGGACGAGGAGTTCCACGGCCCACGGCGGGCCGGGCCGCTGGGCTCCTAACGGCCTCGAGCTCAGCGGATCGCTGGCCCGCTGGCGGCGGGATCTCGCGGGTAGCCGTCGGCAAGCCGCTCGACGCGTCCGCCCACCAGGCCGCTGATCGCGCGAGACCGTCCTAGCGTGGCCGCGCCCGCGGCGACCAGGGCCAGGAAGCCGCCGAGCGCCAGGCCCCCGAGGGGCGTCGACCCCCAGCTCTCGCCGGTGAGAAGCGGCGCGAGCACCACGGGCACCGTGATCTGGACCACGAAGACCACCGGGACAACCCGCGTGGCAGCCCGCCGCTGCAGCGCGCTCATCTCGCTGACCAGGCCGAACGCCGCAACCGCCCCGGTGGCCGCTGCCCACGCCGTTGCCGCGCGCCAGTCTCCTCCGGAGAGATAGTCGGCGAGCAGCTTGCTCGAGACGCCCGTCCACGCGAACGCGCATCCGGCGCTTACCGGGAGCAGCGAGCTCGCCGCCGCCACCTCCCTACTCGCCGCGTACGGCGCGATCGCGAGCAGAGCGAGGAGGCCGAGGGCAGGGGCGAGCCTGCCGATTCCGGCGTGGCTCGCCGTGTAGTCCGGCGCGGCCCATGCCATCCCGCCGACGCCGACGATGATCGCCAGCACCGCGCCGACCTCGCGTGCTCCGACCCGCTCGCCCAGCAGGCGATCTCCGAGAACCAGCAGCAGCAACAGTCCGCTCGCGAGCGCCGGCTGGACCACGGTCAGCGGGGCCAGCAGCAGGGCGACCACGTGGAATGGCCACCCCGCGCCGGCGAGCAGCGTCGCGAGCACCCACCGGGGGCGCGTCACCAGGCGCCCCAGCAGCGACGGGCGCAGCGCGTGACGACGGGAAACCTCCCGCGCCTCCAGCGCCTGCAGCGCGACCCCGAGATCGAAGAGGACGGACGCGAGGCACGCGCATGCCACGCCGAGCTCGAGCCGGTACATCCGTGCGGGCCATCATAGGGCGCCCTCGAGCTCGGATTCCCGGTCGCCGGCGCCGCCTCGCCGGCCCCCGGCCTTGAGCCCGGTCCGTCCGCGCCGTACGATGGTGGAGGGATGGCCACGCTGCCGAAGTTCGACCCGGTCGCGGTAGCGGAAACCGGGGCGCGGCTTCGGGAGAACATCCAGCGGGCGGTCAAGGTTCGGGACGAGGTCGTCCGGGACGTGATGGTCGCCCTGATCGCCGAGGGCCACGTTCTGATCGAGGACTACCCGGGGGTGGGAAAGACCGCCCTCGCCCGGGCGCTAGCCCGCTCGCTGGACGGCGCCTACGCGCGAGTGCAGTGCACGGTGGACCTCCTGCCCGCCGACGTGATCGGGACCACCGTGTTCGATCAGCGCGATGCTCACTTCGAGTTCCACCCCGGGCCGGTGTTCGCGAACATCGTCCTCGTCGACGGGATCAACCGGACCTCGCCGAAGACCCAATCGGGCCTCCTCGAGTGCATGCAGGAGCGCCGGGTGACGATCGACGGTCAGCCCCACGAGCTCGCGCGGCCGTTCCTCGTGATCGCGACCCAGAACCCGATCGAGTACGAGGGCACCTACCCCCTCCCGGAGGCCCAGCTCGACCGATTCATGGTCCAGCTCACGCTGGGCTATCCCGATCCGACCGACGAGGCAGACATGCTCGCCGCGCACGCCGAGCGCGATCTCGTGCGCGACCTGGGTCCGGTGGCGGACGTCGCCACCGTTCTAGGGGCGCAGGCCGGGGCCGTTGCGATCCATGGCTCGGAGGCGCTTCGCCGCTACGTGGTCGCGCTATGCGAGGCGACCCGCGGGGACTCGCGGGTGGAGCTCGGCGCGAGCCCGCGCGCCGCCCTGCTCCTCTTCCGCGCCGCGAAGGCGCTCGCGGCGCTGGAGGCCCGCGATCACGCGCTGCCCGACGACGTCCAGGCGCTCGCCCACTCCGTGCTCGAGCATCGGCTGCTGCTCGCGCCCGGCGGGACCGAGGAGGACCGCCGCGCGGTGGTCGCCGACGCCCTGGAGCGGGTGCCGGCGCTCTGAGGGAGGCTCGGTGCTCGGCGCGCGCGCAACCCTCGTCCTGGCGGCGGCGTCGGTGCTCGCGGGGGCCGCGTTCGACTCGCCCTCGCTGTACGTGCCGGGAATCGCGCTCGCCCTTCTGGTGGCGGGTTCGCGGATCTGGGTTAGGCTGGCCGCCCGCGAGGCAAGGATCGAGCGCGAGCGTGGCCCGTGGAGCATCGTCGAGGGGGAGTCGTGCAAGTTCCTGGTGACCGCCCACGCCGGTCGCATACCCCTACCCGGCGGGCGCGTCGTCCACCCGCTGGCGCGAAGCTCGACCGCGATCGGCGTCCGGCTGCCGCGGCGGGTCATGGTCGAGGTGCCCGGCCTCCGCCGGGGACGCCATCTGCTCGAGCCCGTGACCCTGGAGGTCATCGACCCGTTTCGCCTGACCCGCGCCGCGGTTCGCACGGGGGAGCGGGATCAGGTCCTGGTCCTGCCTCGCATCGAGCCCGTCGTCACCCGCCCGGGGCGAGGATCCGCCGGCGTCGAGGGGGGCGAGGGCATCGAGGGCCTCGGCAGCGCCGGGCTCGACACCCGCTCGATCGACTTCGAGGTCGACGGGATCCGCCCCTACCGCGACGGGAGCCCCGCGTCGCGGATTCACTGGCCCACCGCCGCCCGCGTCGGCGAGCTGGTCGAGCGGCGGCTCGTCGCCGGCGCGGATTCCTCGCCCCTCGTCGTGCTCGACTCCTCGGTGCCCGGCGACGACGACGCCCTGGACCGGGCGGTGCGCGCGGCCGCCTCGCTTTGCGTTCACCTGGCGCCGCTAGGCGGCTGTGCGCTGCTGCTCTCCGGCGATCGTCGCCCGCACGAGATCGATCCCCTGCTGCGGACGTGGCCCCAGATTCACGCCCGGCTCGCACTGGTCGAGGGAGGAGGGGCCCCGCCGGTCGTTCGCCGCGGCCTCGCGGCACGTGCGGACACGGTCTTCTGGGTGACGGCCTCGGGGACGCCCCCCGCCTCGGCCGCGCTCGCCGGTGCGTCGACCTACCTCGTCGCACCGGCCTCGCCCGCGGGCGGCGCGGCCTTCAGCGTCGCCG
>JBKPIV010000134.1:0-5089 GCA_046730395.1 Actinomycetota bacterium
GCGCCGGGGCCTCCGGCAGGCGCTCCAGGGCCGCCGCCATGTCGGCTTCCGAGAACTCGAGGTCCTCGAGCTTGCCCGCGTGATAGGCGTCGTAGGCGGCCATGTCGAAGTGGCCGTGGCCGCAGAGGTTGACCAGGATCACCCGCGCCTCCCCTGCCTGCTTCGCGGCCTCGGCCTCGTCCAGCACCACCCGCAGCGCGTGAGCCGGCTCGGGTGCGGGGAGGATGCCCTCCGCCTGCGCGAAGCGGACCGCCGCCTCGAAGGCGGCGGTCTGGGCGATCGCTCGCGCCTCCACGATCCCGCCCTTCACCAGCCCGGACAGGCTGGGCGCGTCGCCGTGGTAGCGCAGGCCGCCGGCGTGCACCGGCGGGGGCACGAAGTCGTGCCCGAGCGTGTACATCGGGATCAACGGCGTCAGGCCCGCCGTGTCGCCGAAGTCGTAGCGGTAGGCGCCTCGGGTCAGCGTCGGGCACGCGGCGGGCTCGGCGGCGACGAAGCGGGTCTCGAGTTCCTCCCGCAGCCGCCGGCGGATCAGCGGGTAGGCGATCCCGGCGAAGTTGGAGCCGCCGCCGACGCAGCCGACCACCACCTCGGGGTACTCGCCGGCCATCTCCAGCTGCGCGAGCGTCTCCTGGCCGATAACGGTCTGGTGGAGGCAGACGTGATTCAGCACCGAGCCGAGCGAGTAGTTGGTGTCGTCGGACTTCGCCGCCACCTCGACCGCCTCGGAGATCGCGATCCCGAGGCTGCCGGTGGAGTGCTCGGCCTGCGCCTTCCCGGCGTCCGTGAGCTCGGAGGGGCTTCGATGGACGGTCGCGCCCCAGCTCTCCATCATCGCGCGCCGGTAGGGCTTCTGGTCGTAGCTGACTCCCACCATGAAGACCTCGCACTCCATGTCGAAGAGGCAGCAGGCGAGCGCCAGCGCCGAGCCCCACTGGCCCGCGCCGGTCTCGGTGGCCAGCTTCCTCACCCCCTCGCGCTTGTTGAAGTAGGCCTGGGCGACCGCCGTGTTTGGCTTGTGAGAGCCGGCGGGGGAGACGCCCTCGTACTTGTAGTAGATGTGCGCGGGGGTATCGAGGACGCGCTCGAGGCGGCGGGCCCGGTAGAGCGGTGACGGGCGCCACAGCTTGTAGATCTCGCGAACCTCCTCGGGGATCTCGATCTCGGGCTCGGCCGAGACCTCCTGTTCGATCAGGCCCATGGGGAAGATCGGCGCGAGGTCCTCGGGGCCGAGCGGCTCCTTCGTCCCGGGATGAAGCGGCGGATGCGGGGGCGGCCCGAGGTCAGCCAACAGGTTCACCCAGTGCGTGGGGATCTGGGACTCGGACAACAGGTACTTGACGGGCTCGCTCATCCGCTGGCCGCGATTCTAAGCCCAGCGATGGGCTTGCCGACGCAACCGCGATCGCGTCCTAGCGAGTTCCGGCGCGAGTTTGTCGCGCTCTCGGGCGGGGTATGCGCGCTCCGTGTACGGACGGTTCTCGGGCCTGCTCACGATCGTCTACCTGGCGGTCGGCGCGATCGTGGCCGGCGATCATCACTACTTCGAGCACGTCGATCACATCAAGCAGGTCGCCGAGGCCGCGCTCGCCGTGGTCCTCTGGCCCCTGGTTCTGCTCGGCGTCAGCATGCGGTTCTAGGTGCGGCGACCCTCGCGAGTCGCGTCCGCCGCATGGACGCAAGCCGCGAGGGTCGGGGGGCGAGAATTACTCGAACGGCACCAGCCGGTCGCGGCGCCAAAGGGCACCGCGCTCGAATCTATGCGGCCTCCTCGTATGCGAGCTCGGCCTCGGCCGGCTCGGGCTCGGCCTCCTGTTCGGGCGCGGCGGCGGGACGCAGGACCGTCGCGGCGACGCCGATCGCGGCGATCGCCAGAGCGGCCCCGATGACGAAGGCGAGGTGGTAGCCACTCGTCAGCGCCGACGCGGGCGAGTGCCCGCTCGCGAGCAGGTTGCTCGTTCGCGTCGTCGAGAGCGTCGCGAGCACGGCGAGTCCGAGGGCGCCGCCAACCTGGAGCGAGGTATTGACGAGCCCGGACGCGAGGCCGGAGTCGCTCCGAGTGGCGCCTGACATCGCGAGCGTCATGAGCGACGGGAACGAGAGGCCCGCGCCGGTGCCGAGGAGCACCATCGCCGGTAGGAGGTTGGCGACGTACCTGGCGTCGACCGGAACGAATGCGAAGAGGGCCAGCCCGGCCGCGATCAGCGCCAGGCCAGGGATCAACGTGGCGCGAGCCCCGAAGCGCATATTCAGCCGGGCCGAGAACCCCAGTGACAGGGTCCCGATCATCACCGTCACCGGCAGATAGGCGAGCCCGATCTCGAGCGCGTCATAGCCCAGCACGCGCTGCAGGTAGAGCGCCCCGAGGAAGAACATCCCGAACATGCCGGCGACCATCAGGGCCTGGATCACGTTGGCGCCGGAGAGGTTGCGCGAACGGAGGATCCGCAGCGGCACCAGCGGATTGCGCGCGGTCGCCTCCCGCACCACGAACCCCGCCAGGAGCGTCAAGGCGACGCCGCCGAAGCCGAGGGTGTGGGCCGAGGCCCAGCCGTAGTCGGTCGCCTTGACGATCGTGTAGACCGCGAGCATCAAAGCGCTCGTCACCAGCGCGGCGCCTGAGATGTCGGCGCCGCGACTGAACCCGATGCCCGCGTCCCGCTCGACCAGTCGCGCCGCGAGCAGGGCCGTGGCGAGGCCGATCGGCAGGTTCACGAAGAAGATCCAATGCCAGTTGATCGCCTGGGTGATCACGCCCCCGGCGAGGAGCCCGATCGATCCCCCGGCCGAGGCGACGAAGCTGTAGACGCCGATCGCCCGCGCCTGTTCCCGCGGCTCCGGGAACATCGTGACGATCATGCCGAGGATTACGGCAGAGGTCGCGGCGCCGCCCGCGCCCTGCAGGAAGCGCGCGGCCACCAGCACTCCCTGGCTCTGGGCGAGGCCGCACAGGAGGGAGGCGCCGGTGAAGACCGCGAGGCCGACCATGAAGACGCTCTTGCGACCGACGAGGTCGCCGAGGCGCCCGGCGAGCAGGAGCAGACCGCCGAACGTGATCAGGTAGGCGTTGACGACCCAGGCGAGGCTCGACTGTGAGAACCCGAGATCTCCCTGGATCGAGGGAAGCGCGACGTTCACGATCGTCGCGTCGAGGACGATCATGAGCATGCCCACGCAGAGGACCACGAGCGCGATCCAGCGCTGGCGTTCGTTGACTTTGATGGACGCTGTGTTGGTAATCCCAGATGCCATGATCATCACTGTATCATGGATGATCATGAGACGGATTACGGTCAACGGCGGTGATATTCTCGCCAAGGCGATGGGTACCGCCACGACCCGGGGACGGGGATCGATGGTCTTGTTGACGCGTCTCGCGCGCGAGGTCTACCGCGCTTCAAGCGAGGAGATCCTCGGCATGCGGTTCAAGCAGTACGCCCTCCTGGGCGACCTTCGCGACAGCGAGGGCGCGATGCCGCAGCAGGCGCTCTGCGGCGCGCTGCACCTGGACCCCAACAACCTCGTCCTGATGCTCAACGAGCTCGAGGACGCCGGCTACATCGAGCGCCGCCGCGATCCCGAGGATCGTCGCCGCCACATCGTCGAGCTGACGGCCGCCGGGGAGCGCGCGCTCGAGCGCGCCGAGAAGGGCATGGAGAGCGTCGAGGACCAGGTGCTCGCCCCGCTGGATCGAGAGCAGCGCGCCGAGCTGCGGAAGCTTCTCGCCATGGCCCTAAGCGACGGCGAGGACTCCGCCACGAGCGCAGCGGCCTCCGAGAGCCAGGCGGCCGCCTCCGCGGCCCACTAGGCGGCCGATCCCGGATCGAGCGTTCGCGCCGTGGGGGAGCGCGGCACCGCGCTCTGCTCCGGGAACGTGCCGTAGGCGCGGTCGCTCACGGTGTTCGTGATGCCGTGCCAGTAGTGCTCGTTCTTGAAGTGGTGGAGCCGATGGTTTCGCCAGATCGAGCGGTAGTACCGCGAGCGCGGCCGGTACGCCGTGTGGATCAGGAAGTGCGTCCACTCATAGATGCCGATCAGGAGGTAGGCGCAGATCGCCCCGCTCACCAGGGCACCCCATGGCACCGGTCCGAACGCCGCCCCGACGATGAGGGCGCCGAGCGCGACCTCCACCGGAACCGCGAGCAGGAGGAGCTGGGCCAGTTCCTTCGGCTCCAGCAGGATCAGCCCGAGATCGTTGGGCGTCTCATGATGCTCGCGGTGGGAGCGCGCGGCCGGCGGGTCGATCACGCGGCCGCGAAACCGGAACGGGCGCATGTGGAGCAGGTACACGTGGATCGCCCACTCGCCGAAGGGATAGAGCGCCAGCATCGCGACCGCCGCGACCGCCGGCCCGCCAGCCCCCGCTAGCCTTCCTCGGGCGCCATCTCGGAGGGGTGGCAGAGTGGTTGAATGCGGCGGTCTCGAAAACCGTTACACGTCGTAAAGGCGTGTCGAGGGTTCGAATCCCTCCCCCTCCGCTCTCAGCGGGAAGAGCCTGCAAACCGGCCCTTTCTCGTGCCTAGAGGCGGGCGAAAGGCCAGGCCGCGCCGGGCCCAGCTGATCGAAAAAGGGACGCGGAACCGCGCGCTGTCGCCCGAAGTGCCGATCGCACGCCGATCGCACGGCGGCCGGCTGCGGCGAGCGGGTGAGTTCCAGCAACCCTGAGCCGAGGAAACGACGGGCCCCTTAAACGTTGGCGAGCTCGCGGCTCCCGGTTGGTAAACGAAGGCTTCCGCCTTGCGCGCCGAGAGCTCCGCCGGCCAGTCCCGCGGATAGGCGCCCAGGCTCTCGGCCTCAGCCCCTGGGACGTGAGCTCTCGAAGGTCAAGTGTTGAACCAGCCACCTAGAGCGTCGCGGGCGTCTACGCCAGCGCGGCGATTATCGGTAACGGGGTGATTCCTGAAGGCATGGGGCAGAGCTCTCTAAAGGGTCCGCCTACCCTTAAGCGACGATTCACCTCCGGGATGGGGTGGGCCCAACCCCACCGAGGCCAGCGAGCGCTGTGCGGGTCCGCGCACAGGCCGGTGCCGTTAGTGATCGTCAGTTGCCCAGCGCCGCCTGGCGCACCTTGGCCTCGGCGCTTGCGACG
>JBKPIV010000135.1:0-9108 GCA_046730395.1 Actinomycetota bacterium
CTGGTCCGACAGCGTCGGCCGCAAGCCCTTGATCGTCGCCGGGATGCTGCTGCAGGCCGGGGCGCTTGCTCTTCTCTCGGCCTCGGGTGGAGCGATCGCGGGGGCGGCTCTTGCCGCGGTCATCCTCGGCGCCGGTACCGCGCTTGTCTATCCGACGTTGATTGCGGCGATTTCGGACTCCGTTACTCCGGTCGGTCGAGCAGCCACCGTTGGCGTCTACCGCTTCTGGCGCGACATGGGCTACGTAGTCGGCGGCCTGTCCGTGGGCCTGCTCGCCGACTCAATCGACCCGGCGGCAACGATCGCCGTGGTCGCTGGCCTCACCGCCTTGTCTGGGCTCTGGGTGGTGGTTGGCCTGCCGGGGACCGGTGCCCATCACTCCCCTCGACCGCGCCCGACGATGGCGAAGCCGTGAAAGCCCTGATCGTGATCAACGACGCGCCCTACGGGAGCGAGCGCCCGTACAACGCCCTTCGCGTCGCCTCGACTCTGTCGGCCCGCACAGAGGTTGAGCTGCGGGTGTTTCTGATCGGCGACGGCGTCGGCTGTGCGGTTGCCGGCCAGCAGCTCGCGGATGGCTACTACCACGTGGATCGCATGATCCGGGGGCTGCTCAACCACGAGGCGACCGTCGGCTGCTGCGGCACCTGCCTCGACGCGCGGGGCCTGGCCGAGGCGCAACTGGTCGAGGGAGCCCACCGATCGACGATGGAGCAGCTCGCTGACTGGATCCAGGGGGCGGATCGGATCCTTGTCTTCTAGGACGCCCTTGTCCCCCATGTCCAGATCGGGAAGCGGACGGGAACGCGGCCCGGCCTGGCGGAGACTGCCCGACTGGCTTCGGCGGCTGACGGATGTCGGCGCGTTGACATCGGACTCCGAGGAGGAGCGGCTCCGCAAGTCGGTGCTCACGCTGTCAACTAGCTTGATGGCGACGCTCTCGTTCGTTTGGGTCGCAACGTACGCGGCGCTCGGCCTGTGGCTGTCGGCGGCGATTCCGTTCGCCTACCAGCTCGCGTCGGCGGCCAGCATCTACACCTTCGCGCGCACCCGTCGCTACCGCCTCTTCCGCACAAGCCAGCTCTGGATGAGCCTCTTGCTGCCGTTCGCCCTGCAGTGGAGCCTCGGCGGCTTCGCCAACTCCTCGGCAGTGTCGCTTTGGGCCTTCACCTGCCCGGTCGGCGCGCTGCTCTTCGTCGGCGCGCGCCAGGCCGTCCCATGGTTCGTCGGCTTCGGCGCGCTGGTTGCCTTCTCCGGTGCGATCGATCCCACACTCGCGGCGAGCCCGCCCCACATCCCCGGCGGCGTGGTGGTGGCGTTCTTCGTGCTGAACATCCTGGGGGTCTCGACCACGGCGTACGTGCTACTGCAGTACTTCGTGCGGGCTCGCGAGCGGGCGCGGGCCGAACTTGAAGTCGAGCGGGCCAAGTCCGAGGGCCTGCTGCTCAACGTCCTACCGGCGTCGGTCGCGAGCCGGCTCAAGGAGTCAGACGAGGTGATCGCGGACGGGTTCCCCTCTGCGACGGTGCTGTTTGCTGACATCGTCGGCTTCACGCCTCTCGCGCAGGCGCTCACACCGGCGGACACGGTCGCCTTGCTCGACAAGGTGTTCGCTCGTTGGGACGAGCTTGCCGCCCGCCATGGCGTGGAGAAGATCAAGACGATCGGAGACTCCTACATGGTGGCCGGCGGCCTTCCCACTCCGCGCGAGGACCACGCCGAGGCGATCGCCGATCTGGCGCTCGAGATCGGCGCGGAGGTCGAGCGCTGCGCAGAGGAGAGCGGCCGGTCGCTCGAGGTTCGGATCGGCATCGACACCGGGCCCGTGGTTGCCGGGGTGATTGGCCGTGCCAAGTTCAGCTACGACCTTTGGGGCGACACCGTCAATACGGCGAGCCGCATGGAGTCCCACGGCGTGCCCGGTGCGATCCAGGTCAGCGAGCGTGCCTACGAGCAGCTGCGCGACAGCTACGACCTGCGCCCGCGGGAGACGATCGAGGTGAAGGGCAAGGGGCCGATGACCACGTACCTGCTGGTCGGAAGGCGGGACGAATCGAACGCCGAGCCGACAGCGGCTGCTCACCCGCAGCCCAGTGCCCCTCAACTCCGGCGCTGAAGACTCACCTCGCCCTTATCTCCGGTGGAGCCATCCACACGCGACCTACTCCACGCGCACACCCCCGCCCTGCCGTCGGCGCTCCTGCTTTCCATGCAAAGCGGCACTCCTGTGGCCCAGCGGAGCCACGCCTCCAATGCGCGAATTGCAGCAGTCCCGACGGCGCGGCGTTGGCTATCGCAATGGAGCGGGACAAGCGCTGGCGCAGCAATGACGCGGTGCGGTCGGCTGCGGTTGAGGACGAATGGGAGCGAGCCCTATGCCGCTTCGCAGGGGGCTCCGGATTACGGGCCCGGAAGACGCCTCGTAGCCCGGTGATTACGTGCGTGGCGAGGACGCTGGCCGGTCCATTCGGAGCATTTTTCGGGACATATTTCGGGATACCCCCTTCCGGGTATCGCGGAAGAAGGTGCCTATTTGCAGGGCTTTCAGCACCGCTACCGGGATTCGAACCCGGGTTTCCGGACTGAGAATGAAACGAAATCCCTTGGGTGGGCTCCTCTCATGCCTCGGCAGGTCCGACGAGGTGTGCTGCCGTCGCCTCAGGTCGGGGCGGTTCGGGACATATTTCGGGACACGCCTTCGAAGCGTTGGGGCCCAAACAGTGCCGCATTCACGCGAAGGGAGCAGCACGCTAACGGCGCCAAACGAGTGCTCCTACGCATGGAAAGCGGCTACTTGTGGGGCTCGAGCGAGCGGTCCCGAGCTCAAAGCAAACTACTCGGGAATCCGTAGGTTGATTCTCTGGATCGAGCCGAGCGACCGGGTGTTTTCACCTGTCCTGCTTGGCTTTGCCCCGGGCGACGTATTCCCCCTCACAGCACTCGAAGGCGGTTGGCAACGCTCGGGCGGTGACCGGTGCGGGACGGGACCCTCCCACCTTGCGGTGGGAGGGTCCGGGGGTTCGCCCGCTACTGGGCCGGGGAGTCGACGACCTTGCAGGGCTGCGCCTGGCCCTGGATCTGGGAGACGCTGATCGTGCCGGGGTCCGCGGCGCCCTGAGACTGACTGGCCGGGGCCTGGCCGGAGGCGAGTCCCTGACCGAGGATCACCAGGGTCCCGCTGGGATGGGGCTGTTCGTAGATCGTGAACTCGACCGCTCCGTTGGCCTTATGCTGGACCGTGACCTTCTGCTGGACCGTGTCCGAGCTCGAGCCACCCCCGCCCCCGCCCTGGGGCCGGCCGCCCGAGGGGTTGCCCTCAGTCTGGGTCAGGGGTCCCGCGCCAGCCGAGCCGGCCGGCTTCGATCCGTACTCGCTGCTGTGCGCGCCGGGGGGCGGAGCCGAGGGATCGCCGTTGGTCTGCGTCACCGCGACCGGGGGCATCGACAGCTCTCCGCCGGCGCACATCTTGCCGGGAGGCAGGTACTGGACCAGGGCTGGGATGCCGGCCTCGTTCAGCTTGCGCTGGAGGCCAGCCGCGTCGGTCAGCGAGTCGATCTCGACGCTGACGGTGCCATCGTTGTTGTTGGTCACGGCCCATGCCCGGCCGCCGTCGTCCCCGCCGAATGGCGACCCGGACACGAGCAGCGCCGCGAGCGCCGCGGCAAGGCCCGCGGCGAAGGCGAGCGGCCATCTGCGCCTCGTCCGGCCCGCGCTGGCGAGCGCGGGCTCGCTGACTGGCGCCAATGCGGCGCCGTTGGCGACGACCTGCCGGAGCTCGCCAAGCAGGCGCTGCTCGAATCCGCCCAGGGATCTCTGTTCAGGTGCGTTCATCGTGATGCCTCCGATAGTCGGGGCTTGGTCTCGATCGCCCCGGGCCCAGACTCGTCAAGCTCGTCTTGAAGGTGTCTCCGCGCGCGGTGGAGGCGCACACGGGCCGTCGCCGGCCGGATCCCGAGCGCCCCGGCCGCCTCCCGCGAGGAAAGGCCGTCCAGGGCGACCAGCTCGAGCACCGCGCGCTCGCCGGCGGACAGCCGGTCCATGGCCTCATAAATACGCCGTGATTCCGCCTCGGCGTCGATTCGGGCGTGCAGCCTCGCGAGGTCGTCGGGCTCGATGAGAGCCCCAGCCGCCGGCAGGCGCGTCCGTGCACGGAGCTCGCGCGCGTTCCGGCGCCGCTCGCCGGCGATCACGTTGCGTGCGATGCCGAAAAGCCAGGCGATCGGCCGTCCTGACTCCGGCCGGTAGGTGTGAGCGGAGTCGATCACCGCAAGGAAGACCTCGCCGGTCAGGTCGGCGGCGAGATGCGGGTCGGGGACGCGCCGGGCGACGAAGAGCTGAACGGCCTCGACGTGCTCGCGGTAGAAGTCCTCGAAGGCGTCGGGATCGCTGGCGATCCGAGAGACCTGCGCTCCCGGAGCGGCGTCGAGTCCGCCGCGCGCTGGCTGTTCGTGCCTCACACCCGTATTTGGTCGCGGACGGTCGGAGCGTTACGACCTGCTACGCCGCGTCAGCTTGGCGATGAGATCGACATCTTGCCCCACTCACCTGACCCCTGCTCGCATCCGGACCGCTGCTTCCCATGGAGGCTGTCGCGCAAACGCCGGACTCCCGATAGGCGTTTCCGCGGGAAGTCGAGCAGAAGCGATGGCGCAGAGATGACGCCGTGCCGTCGGCCCTTTAAGGACGAGTGGGCGCGAGTCCTCGTTCGCTCCTCGGCGGCTGGGTTTCCGGATTACGGCCTGGAAGACATCTCCTAGCGGCGCGATTGCGTGCGTGGCTGGGACGCTGATCGGCCCATTCGGAGGATTTCTTGGGACATATTTGAAATACCCCATGTGGGTATTGTGAGAAAAGGTGACCATTTGCAGGGGAAAGAAGCACCGCTACCCGGATTCGAACCCGGGTTTCCGGAATGAGAATGGCGCGAGAGCCGTTCGCTCGACTCACCACATGCCTGGATAGGCCGGACGAGCTGACCTGAGATCACCTCACGTCGGGGCGGTTCGGGACACGTTTCGGGACACGCGCTGGTGGAGGCAGCGCAAGGTTGAGGGCCTTGCTGGAAGTCGAATCCCCACGAGCCTCAAGAGCTCACAGTCGACGACGCTACTCCGTCATCATCGGCGGACCGGCCAAAGCGGCGAGCGCATCCACGAACTCCTCCTGCCTCTGGCCAAGCGGCTTGAAGTAGTCGGTGTCGGCGCTCTCGACGTCGGCGAGGGCGCCAGCGATCAGGTCCCGCCCGCGCGGCGTAAGGCCGAGCCGGCGCGCCCTGCTGTCGCTCGGGTCGGCCGTGCGGTCGAGCAGGCCCCGGGCCTCGAGCCTGCGCAGCACCTGGCTCGTCATCATCGGGTCGGTTCCGGCCTGCTCGGCGAGCCGAGTCTGGGTGGGAAGCCCGGGCTCGTGATCCTCGAGCCACCACAGCGACGCCAGGAGGACGAACTGCACGTGCGTCAGTTCGTGCTGCCGGAGCGCCGAGCGGATGCGTCGCTGCCATGACAGCGTGGCGCGCCAGAGCAGGAAGCCAGGGCTTCGCCCCGGCGCGCCGAACCGCGTTCGTGGCCTCCGCCGGGTTATCGCGAGCGCTCCTCGGCGAGGGCGACGAGGGAGGCCATGGTGTCCGGGAAGTCGGCGGTGATGAGCGGTCCGATCTCTTGCGCCTGCTCCGCCGGTCCGTCGATCTCGGCTTCGTAGGTCATTCGCAGCCGTTGCGGCGCGAGCGGCTCCAGCCGATGCGAGACGCGGACGACGAGCTCGCCGACCGGAGTCTCGTCCACGAACCCGCGCCCCGGCTCCACCGCCGCGAGGCGGTATGCCAGCGGCTCCTGGCCCTTGAACTTCATCGCGCCGCTCGTGCCCGCCTCGAAGGGCCCATCGCGGGTGACCCACTCCGCCTCTGCGTCCCACAGGGGCCAGGTGGTCACGTCCTCGTACAGCGACAAGACCGTTGCGGCGCTCACGTCCGTCTCGACCGTATGTGTGTATGTGAATGGAGACATCATGCGCACATATTACATGCGCGCATAGTAGAGCGCAAGTCCCGAGCTCGACTACTGGGACGGCAAGGCGGCGGCGCACGCGTGACCGGTTAGTTGGACGTCCCACCCCGCGCGCCACCGTAGTCGGCGAGGCCCTGGTCGAGGGCGGCGAAAGCCTGCGCGATCTGCTTCCGGACGCTGCGGGTGAGACCCGGGTTGCGCGCTCCCGCCACGATCCGCCGGCGCGCGAAGTCGACGCCAGCCCGGTGCACGCCCAGGAGGGCGTTTGCGACCGCCCAGGGCTCGATCGAATCGGCAGCCGCGCCGGTCTCGTTCGCAATCAGCGCGGCCAGAGAGTCGGTGTAGGAGTCGAAGATCTGCCGCTCCCGAGCCAGGAGCGCCGGGCTTGACGCGATCATGCGGCTGATCTCGGCGAGCGCATCGACCTCCTTCGGGTTACGCGAGGCGAGGAGCCCGCGGGGGGTCGAGATGAAGCTGGCGAACGCGGCCGTGATCGACTCGCCCTCGGCACGATCGCGGACGGCCGCCAGCATCTCCTCCTCGAATGCCTCGAGCCGGTTGTAGACGAGGTCCTCCTTGGTCGGGAAGTAGTTGAAGACCGTCGCCTCGGAGACCTCGGCCTCGCGCGCGATCTCGGCCACCGATACGGCCTCGAAGCTCCGCTCGACGAAGAGCCGTCGCGCCGTCTCGGCGATCAGCGCCCTCGTCCGCTTCTTCTTTCGCTCTCGGAGTCCCGTTTCGGCTGGCATGTGTGCAAACGTTAGGGTTATTGAACTTTGGTGTTACTATAACTTTGATTCTACCCTAGGAAGAGATGATCCCATGACGGACGGACGGCCAGCCAAGATCACCATCGGCTTTGCCGCGGTCGTGCTCGCGATGCTTCCGGCCGTGCTCGACCAGACGATCCTCGCGACTGCGCTGCCCACGATCGCGAGCGATCTCGGCCACCTGACCGACGTCTCGTGGATCGTCACGGAGCCTACGTCGTCGCCGCCGCTGCCTCCACCCCGGTTTGGGGAAAGCTCGGCGACCGCCACGGGCGAAAGCTCCTGCTCGAGATCTCGGTCGTGATGTTCCTCGCGGCATCAGTCGCGTCGGGCGTCGCGCAAGACCTCACGATGCTGGTCATCGCGCGAACGATTCAGGGCGCCGCCGCCGGCGGGCTCATGACCCTCGCGATGGCAGCCGTCGGTGACCTCGTCTCACCTCGCGAGCGCGGACGCTTTCAGGGCTACGTCACGGCAACCTTCGCAGTCGCGACCGTGGCGGGGCCGCTGATCGGCGGCCTGCTCGTTCAGCACGCGAGCTGGCGCTGGGTCTTCTACGTCAACCTCCCGCTCGGCCTGCTGGCGCTGGCCGGCCTGCGAAGCCGGTTGCCCGCCGGCTCGACCGAGAGGCCGAGCCGGCGGTTCGACGCGAGCGGCGCCGCGATGCTCGCCGCCGCAACGGCCGCCCTGACGCTCGCCTCCATCTGGGGCGGGACCTGGTACGCGTGGGGGTCGGCGACGGTCCTGACGTTGATCGCCGCAACCCTGGTTCTCGCCGGCGCGCTGGTGGTGCGCGAGCGCCGCGCCACGGACCCGATCGTCCCGCTCGGCCTGCTGCGCAAGCCGGAGGTGGCGACCGCGACCGCGGGCATGTTTCTCGCGACCGCCGCGCTCTTCGCGATCACGGTCTTCGTGCCGCTCTTCCTGCAGGCGACCACCGGGGCGACGCCGACCCAGGCCGGGCTGCTCCTGATCCCGATGATGCTCGGAATCACCGTCTCGACGAACTTCGCCGGCAGGCGGATCGAGCGGACGGGCCGCTACAAGGTCTTCCCGGTCAGCGGGCTGGCGCTCATGGCAGCCAGCCTCGTGACGCTTGCGGTTGTCGCAGGGGACCCGTCGCAGACCGCGACCGGAATCGGCATCGCCGTCTTCGGCCTCGGCTTCGGGATGGTGAGCCAGATCCTGATCGTCGCCGTGCAGAACGGCGTCGAGAGCCGCGAGATGGGGATCGCGATGGCGACGGCCAATTTCTTCCGCGGCCTCGGTGGCGCGGTCGGTGCCGCGGTTCTGGGAGCGGTCTTCGCAACCAGGGCGGGGACGATCGCAGTGACCGAGGGCCCGACGGCGCTCGGAGGCGGGGCGCGCTCCGACGTGATCGACGGAGTGCAGGCCGTGTTCGCGGTGGGAGCGCCGATCGCCTTGGCCGGCCTGCTGGTGGTGCTTGCGCTCAAGGAAGTGCCCCTGCGCTCACGGGGATCGCAGGAAGAACCACAACCACAACCAGGCCAATCCGGAGCTGAGTGTCATGCGACGGCCTGACGAGCAGAGGTCGATGGCGAAGCCGCGCTACCTCAGACCGCCGTGGATGCAGCGCCACGTCGGCAACCGCATGGCCTGGCTGTTCGGACGGTCGATGCTCTCGAAGCTGTCGGTCGTCGGGCGACGGAGCGGCCGCTGGCGCACGACGCCGGTGGCGGTTCTCGACTACGAGGGGAAGCGCTACCTCGTCTCCTACCGCGGCGAGAGCGAGTGGGTGCGGAACCTTCGAGCGTCCGGACGCGCGCGGCTCCGACGCAGGGGCAAGGTCGAGGAGATCACGGTCTCTGAGGTGCCGGTCGGCGAGCGGGCGCAGATGCTCGAGGTCTATTCGACCCGCTACGGCAAGTTCCCGACCGTCGCCGACGTCCTGCGCGCCCTTCCGGACCCGGCGGACCACCCGATCTTCCTCATCAAGCCAACAACCACCGGAGGTGATTGACATGTCCTCTGTCTACTTCGCGTCACTCCGGAACGAGTCGGCGGTGTCGGGCCCTGGACGCGTAACAGGAGCTGAGAAGCAGCGACGTTGGATCTTAGGACCAAGCAGAGCCGAGCAAGCACCGACTCATACTATCGCTACGATAGTATATCTCCGCCCAGCAACGGTGGATCGTCGGCGCAGCTCGATGAGGAGGACAAGCAATGCGCAAGCTCAACTCTTCGGATCTCTACTTCAAAAAGGGGCGACGACACGGCGCCCAAGGGAACGAAAGGGGAATCCGATGAGTCCGCAGGCAACAAACACGCAATCCGCAACCACGACACGAAAGGAACACGGGATGAGCGACTTGAACGGA
>JBKPIV010000136.1:0-6799 GCA_046730395.1 Actinomycetota bacterium
GATCAAGCGCTCGGCGCAGGCGCCGGTTTCGCTGGAGAAGCCGGTCGGCGACGAGGAAGAGTCGGAGTTCGGCCAGTTCATCGCCGATGAGCGCGCCGAGTCCCCCTTCGAGCGGGCCGCCGAGCTGCTCACCAAGGAGGCGCTGAAGGAGGCCCTCGAGAACCTCTCCTACCGCGAGCGCCGCGTGCTCGAGCTCCGCTACGGGCTCGGCGGCGAGCACCCGCGGACCCTGGACGAGGTCGGCCGGACCTTCAACGTCACCCGCGAGCGGATCCGGCAGATCGAGAACCAGAGCCTCAAGAAGCTCCAGAGCCTCGCCGAGGCGCAGAAGCTCCGCGAAGTCGCCTAAGCCGGCGCCGCCCTTGACATAGGCTCCTCTCGGACGTCAGCGAGGAGAGGAGAACGCATGCTGGTCTTTTTCAGCGGACGGCACCTGAAGCCAGGTCACTGGGACGATTTCCGCAAGGCGTGGGGAGGTGGAGGCGACGAGGAGCTCGCGGATCTGCCTGAGAACGCCGTCATCTATCACGCCCGCAGCATCAGGGACGAGGACGAGGTGATCTCCTTCGGGATCTTCGACGTCGACCGCGACTCGATCGACGTAATTCGCGGCGATGCGGACTCGGAGGCGAAGCGCGTGGAGGAGATGGGGAAGCACGTCAACGACATCCCGATCGAGGGAATCTACGAAGTGGTCGAGGAGATCCGCCCGTAGGGCAGCAACAGGTCCCTGAGCAGGCGACACCCCGATTTTGCTGATCTAGGTAAGCGTGCCCACGCCCGATAGGGCGAGAGATGGCCTTCGAGATCGACGCTGCGCTCACCTACATGGTCGAGCGGGAGGGATCCGACCTCCACGTGAAGGTGGACTCGCCGCCCGTGGCGAGGGTCCACGGCGACCTCTGGGCGCTCAAGGACGCCGGCACCCTGACCGGCACCGACACCGAGAAGGCCCTTCACACGATCGCCGACGAGCACCACCTAACCGAGTTCGAGGAGAACGGCGAAGTGGACTTCTCCTATGAGCTTGCGGGCGTCTCCCGCTTCCGTGTCAACGCCTTCCGCCAGCGTGGCGACGTCTCGATCGCCCTGCGCGCGATCCCCTTCCAGGTGAAGAGCATCGAGGACCTCGGGTTGCCCGAGGTCGTCCGGCGGCTCGCGGAGGAACCGCGCGGGATCATCCTGCTCACCGGGACGACCGGCTCGGGCAAGTCGACGACGCTCGCGGCGATGATCGACCACATCAACTCGACGCGGGCCCGTCACATCGTGACGATGGAGGACCCGATCGAGTACCTCCACCACGACAAGCTCTCGATCGTCAACCAGAGGGAGATCGGGGCGGACACGAAGAGCTTCGCCGGCGCGATGCGCCGCGTGCTGCGCCAGGACCCCGACGTGATCCTGATCGGGGAGATGCGCGACGAGGAGACCGTCCGCACCGCGCTCTCGGCCGCCGAGACCGGCCACCTCGTGATGTCGACGCTCCACACCCTCGACGCCAGCGAGACGATCAACCGGATCATCGACTTCTTCCCGCCGCACCTCCAGCAGCAGGCGCGTGTGATGCTGGCGTCGACGCTGAAGGGGGCGATCTCCCAGCGGCTGGTGCCGCGGATCGACCGGGGGGGCCGCGTCGCGGTCTCCGAGGTGATGGTCGTGACCGGGCGGATCCAGGACCTGATCCTGAATCCCGAGGAGACCGGCCGGATCACCGAGGTGATCTCCGAGGGTGACTTCTACGGCATGCAGACCTTCGATCAGGCCCTGCTCGGCTATGTCACCGACGGCGTCGTCTCGGAGGAGGTCGCGATGGAGACGGCATCCAGCCCGCATGACTTCAAGCTGATGCTGGCCGCCAAGGGCCAGAGGGCCAGCGGGATCGAGCAGGTGGTCGGATGAGGGAGGCCATCAACAACAACCCGAAGGTTCAGATCGGCGTGATCGGAGCGCTGATCTTGATCGTCGGTTTCTTCTTCATGACGAACATGAAGAAGAGCCCGAGCGCGGCAAGCTCCTCGACGCCAGCGGTTCCCGGCTCGACGGCGGGCGGGACGACAGCCCCGCCGACGGCGGGCGGAACGACAGCCCCGGTCACTGCCCCCGATGGGAGCGCCACGGCTGGCGTGACCCCGTCGAGCGCACCAAGCGTCGCCGCGACCCCGTCGGTCACCAGCGGCACGGTCACGCCCGATGCGCTGATCCCCGGCCCGGGCCTACCGAGGCCGGTCGTCAAGGCTTGGAAGGGCGGCGACGCCGTCGCGCTGCTGATCGTCCGTGGAGGGGGGATCGACGATCGCCTGGTTCGAGGCTCGGTGGAGTCCCTCTCTGGTGACTCCAATGTCGCGGTGTTCGTCGCCCGGGCCAAGGACGTCGCCAGGTACTCACGCATTACCCAGGGTGTCGGGGTTGACCGAGCGCCGGCGTTGGTCATAGTGCGCCCGCGCAAGGAGAGCGGCTCCGTCCCCGAGGCGCAGGTGAGCTACGGGTTCCGGAGCTCCCAGAGCGTCGTCCAGGCCGTTCACGACGCGCTCTACTCCGGCCGCGACGACCTTCCCTACAGCCCGAGGTAGACATGGCGCCCCGGGAGCGACCCGAGTACCTGCGGCCGGTGCCAGGGCCGGGTGACGCATCGGCAGCCGCGGCCGAGCCGGCGCAGCCGGAGGGCACGGAGTCCGAGTACAGCGGCCTGATCCCTCCAACCAGTCGCGGCCATTCGGGCGCTTTCGTCACCGACGCAATCGTGGATCTGGGCTACGCCAGCCGCGAGCAGGTCGAGCGGGCAGTCGAGCAGGGAAGAACCGCCGGCCGGGCTCCGGAGGCAATCCTTCTGGAGCAGGGGGTCATGGACTCGGAGCAGCTCTCTCGCGCCACCGCCGAGCGCTACGGGCTCGACTACGTCGACCTCGCAGTCTTCAAGGTCGACATGGCGGCGGCCAACCTGATCTCGGTCAAGGCGGCGCGCCGCCATCAGGCCGTGCCGATCGGGTTCCTCGACAAGGAGACGCTGCTGCTGGCGATGGCCGACCCGGCCAACGTCCTCGCGCTCGACGACGTCCAGATGGCAACCGGGCTCAACTGCCACGTCGCGGTCGCGCCGACCCACGACGTTGACGCGCTGGTGGGCAAGCTCTCGACACTGCAGAGCACCGTTTCGGAGCCCATCCTCGAGGACGAGTACGAGGAAGGAGAAGAAGGTCCGGCCGAGATCACCGACCTGCGCGCCTCCGCCGAGGAGGGGCCGGTGGTCAAGCTGGTCAACAGCATCCTCGGCCAGGGCGTCACTGAGGGCGCCTCGGACATCCACTTCGAGCCTAACGCCGGCGAGATGCGGATCCGGTTCCGCGTTGACGGCGTCTTGCAGGAGATGGCCAGGGTGCCCAGGCGAATGGTTTCCGGGGTGATCTCCCGCGTGAAGATCATGAGCGAACTCGACATCGCCGAGAAGCGGATCCCGCAGGACGGCCGCGTGGCCGTCAACATCGAGGACCGCCGGATCGACCTGCGTGTCACGACCCTGCCCACGCAGGAGGGAGAGGGCGCGTCGATTCGCATCCTCGACGAGGCGGCGGCGGTTCGCACCCTTGACGACCTTGGCATGGAGGGAGAGGAGCGGCGGCGGTTCGAGCACGTATTCCACAAGCCCTACGGGGCCGTGCTGGTCACCGGCCCGACCGGCGCCGGTAAGTCGACCACGCTCTACGCCGCGCTCCAGGAACTCAACGACGCGAGCAAGAACATCGTCACGATCGAGGATCCGGTCGAGTACCAGCTCGTCGGCGTCAACCAGATCGGCGTCAACCGGAAGGCCGGTCTGACCTTCGCGACCGGCCTGCGCTCGGTGCTCCGGGCCGATCCCGACGTGATCATGGTCGGCGAGGTCCGCGACGCGGAAACGGGCCGCATCGCGATCGAGGCCGCCCTGACCGGCCACATGGTGCTGACCACCTTGCACACCAACGACGCGCCGGGCGCGATCACCCGCCTGCAGGAGATGGGCATCGAGCCCTTTCTCACCTCGTCCGCGGTCGACGGCGTCGTCGCGCAGCGGCTCGCCCGGCTGCTCTGCCCGCACTGCAAGCGCAGGACGGTCATTCCGCAGGCGACCCTGGCGGAGTCCGGCTTTCGGGTGGGTACCGACGTGGAGGCGTACGAGCCCGTGGGCTGCGGCCGCTGTCATGGGGCCGGCTACCGCGGTCGCATCGGGATCTACTCGGTGATGGTGCTAAGCGAGAGGATCAAGGAGATGGTCGTGAGCATGGCCTCCGAGGCCGACGTCGCCAAGGTGGCTTTGGAGGAAGGCATGCAAACCCTCCGCCAGGCCGGGCTCGCCAAGGTGCGCGCGGGCGTCACCAGCATCGAGGAGGTCGCCCGGGTCGCCTCCTAGACACCCATTTTTCGGGTGTTAAGCAACACGCGGTCGCGGACGATCAGTCAAACAGCAATGGAAGCTGCCCCCTCAGCCACGGAAGGCGTCAAGGCCTTCGATTTCGCCGAAGTGCTCACTCGGATGTCCGAGGAGCGCGCGTCGGACGTGCACCTCAGCCCGGGGTTCCCTCCGGCGATGCGGGTGAAGGGGCGGATCGTCCCGCTCGAGGAGTACGGCCCGATGCTGCCTCAGCAGACCCGCGACACCGTCTACAGCCTGCTCAACGACGATCAGCGCAAGCGGTTCGAGTCGCGCAAGCAGCTCGACCTCGCCTACGCGGTGCCGGGGGTCGCCCGCTTCCGAGTCAATTGCTTCTTCCAGCGCGGCTCGATCAGCGCCGCGTTCCGGCGAATCCCAGTTGAGATCCCGAAGCTCGAGGAGCTCGGACTGCCCGCCGTACTCGAGGACTTCACCCGCAAGCCGCGCGGGTTCATCCTGGTCACCGGCCCGACCGGCTCCGGCAAGACAACCTCGCTGGCGGCGATGCTCGACATCATCAACCGCGAGCGGGAGGAGCACATCCTCACGATCGAGGATCCGATCGAGTTCCTCCACCAGCACAAGCGCTGCATCGTCAACCAGCGGGAGATCGGGGCGGATGCCGAGGACTTCTCCCTCGCATTGACGTCGGCGCTGCGCGAGGACCCCGACGTGATCCTCGTCGGCGAAATGCGCGACCTCGAGACGATGGCCACCGCGCTGACGGCCGCCGAGACCGGCCACTTGGTCTTCGCCACCCTTCACACGCAATCGACCGCCCAGACGATCGACCGGATCATCGACATCTTCCCGGCTGAGCAGCAGGCCCAGGTGCGGATGCAGCTCTCGATTGGCCTGCAGGGGATCGTCACCCAGCAGCTCCTGCCGACTGCGGACGGTGCCGGGCGGGTCGTGGCGTGCGAGGTGCTGGTGCCCACACCGGCGGTGCGCAACCTGATCCGCGAGGGGAAGACCCACCAGATCTACTCGGCGATCCAGACCTCGGGTTCGCTGGGGATGCAGACCATGGACGCGCACCTGGCTCAACTGGTGAGGATGAACAGGATCACCCGCAAGCTCGCTATGCAGCGGGCCTCGGTCCCGGAGGAGCTCAAGCGGCTTATGGGACCGGTGGGCGCCGAAGCCGGCCAGGCCGCCGCTGCCGCGATGACCAACGGAGGCTGAGTTGAGCACCTACGCGTTCAGGGCGGTCGACGTGGCAGGCATCCCATCCCGGGGCGAGGTTGACGCGGAGTCGAAGGGGCAGGTCTCCGAACAGCTGCGCGAACGGGGCCTGATCGTCCTTGACGTCTCGGAGAAGAAGGATGCGTTCCGGCTGGAACAGGTCTTCGACCGCTTCCGCGGGATCAGCGCGCGAGACATGGCGATCTTCTCGCGCCAGTTCGCCACGCTGATCGAGTCGGGCATGCCGATGCTCCGCTCGCTGCACACGCTCGAGGACCAGACCCAGGACGAGCGGCTTCGAGACGCGATCACCGGAATCCGCCAGGACGTCGAGGCCGGGAGCTCGCTCGCGGACGCGATGGAGCGCCGCCCGCAGATCTTCGACACGATGTTCCGGGCCATGGTTCGCTCGGGCGAGAGCTCGGGCCGCCTGGACGAGGCCCTGGAGAGAGTCGCGTACCACCTCGAGAAACTCGACGCGCTACGACGCCAGATCCGCTCCGCGATGTTGTATCCCGCGTTCGTCTTCGGATTCGCGATCGTCGTGCTGCTGATCGTGGTCGCATTCATCGTCCCCGTCTTCGCCGGCGTGTTCAAGGAGGTCGTTGCGGACCAGCCTGGCGAGTCCTCGCAGCTTCCCCTGCTGACCCGGATCGTGATGGGCTTCTCGAGTGCCATAACCGGCGCCTGGTTCATCTGGATCCCGGGGCTGATCGGCGGCACGATCGGTTTCTTCCAGTGGAAGAAGACGGAGTGGGGCCGCCCGCAGTGGGACAAACTCAAGCTCAAGATCCCCTTCCACATCGGCGACGTGATCCAGAAGGCGTCGCTGGCACGCTGGTCCCGAACGTTCGCCGGAACGGTTGCGTCCGGAGTGCCGATCCTGCAGTCGATCAAGATCACCGGACAGACGTCCGGAAACTCGCTGATCGAGCAGTCGATGGACGACGTCTACAACTCGGTTCGCGGTGGTGGGACGATCGCCCACCCGATCGAGAAGAGCGATCTCTTCCCGGCGATGGTGGGCCACATGGTGACCGTAGGCGAGGAGACAGGCCAGCTCGAGCAGATGCTGAGCAAGATCGCCGACTTCTACGAGGCCGAGGTGGACGCCAAGGTGAAGGCCTTGACCTCGCTGCTGGAACCGCTGATGATCGCCTTCGTGGGAGGCATGGTCGGCGTGATCGTAATCGCGATGTACCTGCC
>JBKPIV010000137.1:0-5784 GCA_046730395.1 Actinomycetota bacterium
GCCGAGGCGCGGGCGGGGGCGGGCGCGCGCCGCTACAGGCGACCTTCGACCACGGCACCGACGACGGCTTCGGGCTCTGGCTCGATCCCGCCGTCCAGGACGACCCGGTGTACGCGGAGCACTGGGCCGGTCAACGGCGGATCGAGGTGACGATCGAGCCGGACCGGATCGTGATCAGGCGCGCTTAGGGCTGCTCGACCTGGCGCCGCCGGCCGCCGACTTGGCGCCGTTCGCGGCCCGCGGGCGCCCCCGGCCGTCGTCCGCGCCGCCCCCGTCCTTCTGCGCCCGCCACGCCTCGCGCGGCGCCTTGGAGAGCGCGTCCCTGATGTCCTCGAGCGTGCGCAGCTCGTGCGCGTTCGAACCCGCCGACAAGAGCTCCCGCATCTTCGCCAGCCGCACCGCCACCGGCTGATCCGAGAACAGGAACAGCGAGATCCCCGCGTCGACGTCGCTCGACTCGGCCACCGGCACGCCGCCCCGCTGGCCCGCCTGCCGCAGGAGCCGCACCAGCCTCGCCCCCTCGGCGGAGTCGTCGCGGTTTCGGTCGCCGCTGATCATCCACTCGGAGAGGTCGCCCCCGGCGCCTTCGGCGCCGTCCGACCCGTCGCCGGCCACGGACACCAGCTCCTGGGCCGGCATCCGATCGATGACCGCAACGCGCAGGGCCTTTCGCTCCCGCGGCTTCAGTGACCGCAGCCCGGCGGCGGCATCGAAGCGAAGCGCCGAGCCCTTGAACGCGGAGAGGGCGATGTGGCGAATCGGGTGCCAGTGGTACTTGGGGATGATCCGCAGCACGAAGAGCGCCGCGAACCAGACCACCATCACCGGCGGGATCAGCGCCAGCTGGACCCACTTGTCATCGGGGCGCACGAAGTGGTATGTGACCGCGATCGTCACCGCGAGCAGGGTCGCCTGCAGCATCGCCAGGTAGGGGAATTCGATCGGCTCCTCCCCGAGCTGCGAGCGCAGGAACATGAACGTCGCCGGGATCATGAACGCGATCAGGAGCGAGATCGGCGCCGTGTAGATGCCGATCCCGGTGTTGCCGAGGAGCATGATCATCAGCCCGACGTAGAGGAGGGCGACGAAGATCGTCGAGAGGATGAACGTCCGCCGCTTGTTCGGGTACACCGACATGCTGCTGACCGTCCGGTAGAGCGCCGGCATCGACATGGCCAGCGCCGTCAGCGGGATGATCGGCGCCGCCGACTCGAAGCGCGGGCCACCGATCGTGATCAGGATCTCGCCCCCCAGCACCATCGCCAGCACCGCGGTCAGCGTGATCAGGATGAAGTAGGCGAGCAGCTGGCCTTGGGCGACGGCGATCCCGTACTCCTGCCGGTAGGCGCGGTAGACGGCGGTCTTGCGAAGCGGGCGGAGCGCCATGCGGAAGCCCTGCGGGAGGAAGGCGACCATGAACCCGGTCCGCGAGGCGAGGTTGTAGAGGCCGATCGACTTGTGGTCGAGGAAGCGCGAGAGGATGAACGAGTCGGCGTTCTGCACGGTCCACATCGAGGACGCGATCGGCACCCGGATTGCGCCGCGCTTCAGGATCTCCTTGAGCTCGTGGAAGCTGAAGCCGAGCTGGAAGCTCTTCCGCAGGAAGAAGATGCAGAGCGCCGTCGCGAGGGTGGTCCCGATCGCCTGACCGAGGACCGCCCCCTTCACCCCGGCGCCCGCCGAGAGGATCACCACGATCGCGATCAGGTTGAAGAGCGGGCGGGTGGCGTCGACGACCGCGTAGGCGAGCGGCCGGCTCTCGAACCAGTAGACCATCTCGCCGAGCTTGAAGATCGCCCAGAGCGCGCCCGTGATCGTGGCGAACATGACCGCGTCCGCCTGGCCGGGATCGTGCAGGAGGAACTGCGCGATCTGCGTCCTGAAGGCGAACACGATCGCGATCACCGATAGCGACAGGAACGTGCACCAGACGAGCCCGACGCCGAGCGTGTAGGCGGGGCGGGTGGAGACCGGCTCCTCCTGCTTGTCCTCGTCGTCGTCCTCGACGTCGTCGTCGTCGTCGTCGGCGACCCCGAAGGTGCGCATCATCGTCCCCGGCTTCGAGGCCAGGTGGATGATCTGCGTGATCAGCCCGGTGAGGAAGAAGAGCAGGGCGTAGGTGCCGAGCGGCTTCGGCCCGAGGAACCGCGCCACCACCGGGATGGAGGCGAAGTGGAGGACGTTGGTGACCAGCAGCGAGAGCCCCTGGAAGCTCGAGAACCGAGCCAGGTGCGTGCCGAGGACGGCGCCCGTCCCGCCCGGGTGGCTGTGGTCGAGCTTCTTGCCGTGAAAGTGGCGCTTGCGCCGCGCCGCGGCGGCGGCATCCTCGCTCGTGCGCTCCTCCTCCCCCATCAGCTCTCTTCCCAGATCGACCAGCTCGCGAACTCCTGCCCCGTCTCCTCGCGAAGCCGCGCGGCGTCCTCGCGCAGGACGCTCAGCACCTCGTCGTCGAGCGCGGCGCGGACGTCCGGGCGGTCGATCGGGCGCCGGAACGGGAGCCGCTCGTCGAGCGCCAGCCAGAGGTTTCTCGGCAGAACCCTGCCCCCGCGCGTGCGACTCGCCCTCTCGAGGCGCGCCCCAAGCCGAGTCGCGCGGCTCTTGCGGGCGGTCTGATGGCGCTCGCTCTGAAAGTGGGGATGCGTGAACTCGGGGTCGGCCCCGGCGAACTCGAACACGCGGCGGAGCGTCGCGGCCCTCTTCGTCCGCAGGTCGTCCTGGTCGAGGACCAGGACCCGTTCGCGCGGGTAGTGCGCGAGGAAGCGCTGGAGCTGCATGTGGTACTGGCTTCGCATCAGGTACGTGGTGTTCGGGTGCATCAGCGTCTGGCGCAGCGTGCCCTTCTCGCGGCGCTTGGCGTAGTTGTGGACCCAGTGGGCCGCGATCCGCTCCAGCGGGTCGCGCACCAGGTAGATCAGCCTCGCGTCCGGCACCACCGACGCCATTCGCTCGGCCACGCCCAGGTGGTGGGGATAGGCGGTGTAGTTCGGCGACGCCTCGCCCCGCACCCGCGCGTCGGCGTCGAAGTGGCCGCGATACCACTCCAGCCCGCGCGCCCAGTTGCGCTCCTCGAGGAAGAAGTTGAGCTCCTTCGGTCGCGACATCCAGACCTCCGGATGCAGGCTCAGGTAGTAGTGGAGGCCGCTCGTCCCGCACTTCTGGGCGCCGATGACGATCAGGTTCGGCAGCGCGCCGCGCCCCGCGGGGATACCGTCCTCGGCGCTCTGCGCGGGGGCCTCGGAGGCCACTCGAGTGGTGGCCTCCTCGTGCTCGCTCGTGGGCAGGGAAGCCTCCATCGTCATCGTTCGTTGGGCCCGCCCCAGGGTAGCGGAGCACCCTGGCGGGATGGGGGCGTCAAGCGCCTTGAGGACGCATTATTGATACCGGCTCAGCCATGACCCTGCTCGCAGATGTAGTCGCCGCCTCGCGGGACCTGACCGACACGAGTTCGCGCTCCGGAAAGGTCGCCATCCTCACCGCGCTTCTGCGGCGGCTCGATGCGAGTGAGGTCGCGGCCGCAGTCGGTTTCCTCGCCGGCGTGCCCCGGCAGGGCCGAGTCGGCATCGGCTACCGGACGATCTACGGCATCGAGCACGCGCCAGCCCCGGAGGCGTCTCTCACCATCGACGATCTCGATCGCGCGATCGCCGAGGTCCAAGGGACGACGGGCAGCGGATCGGCGGCAAGGCGCAAGCAGATGCTCGGCGAGCTCCTGGGCCGGGCGACCGAGCAAGAGGCCGACTTCGTGAAGCGGCTGTTCACGGGCGAGTTGCGGCAGGGCGCACTCGCCGGGTTGATGGTCGACGCGATCGCAAAGGCTGCTGGGGTCTCCGGCGAGCTCGCGCGCCGTGCGCTGATGCTGTCGGGCGATCTCACGCGCACGGCCGAGATCGCAATCACCCAGGGCGAGGACGGGCTTCGCGCGGTGGGCTTAGAGATCTTCCGGCCCATCGTTCCGATGCTCGCCTCGACCGCCGCGAGCGTGCCCGAGGCGGTCGGGAGCTTCGCTAGTTCGTCGGTGGAGTGGAAGCTCGACGGGATCCGGATCCAGATCCATCGCCGCGATGAGGAAATCCGCATCTATACCCGCAACCTCAACGACATCACCCAGGCGCTGCCGGGGATCGTCGCCGCGGCGCGCCTCCTGCCTGTGACCCAAGCGGTGTTCGACGGCGAGGCGCTGTGGATGAGCGAGCACGGCCCGGCCGCCTTTCAGGACACCGTCTCGCAGATCGACAACGCGGCGCCACCCGAGGGGATCGTGACGTTCCTCTTCGACCTGCTCCATGTCGAGGGCGACGACCTGCTGGACACGCCGCTCGAAAGACGCTCAGCACGGCTCGAAGCGGTTGCGCCGCACCTCAAGATCCCGAGCGTGATCACGTCGGATCCGGAGACGGCGCAGCGCGTTCTCGACGAGGCCCTGCGCGCTGGACACGAAGGCGTCGTCGTAAAGGACGCCGCGTCCCTCTACTCGGCGGGCCGTCGCGGCAAGGCCTGGCGCAAGGTGAAGCCGGTCCGGACCTACGACCTCGTCGTGCTCGGCGCCGAGTGGGGCCATGGGCGGCGCCAGGGCTTGCTCTCGAACCTCCACCTTGGGGCCTACGACCCGAGCACCGGCGACTTCGTGATGGTGGGAAAGACCTTCAAGGGGCTCACGGATGAACTCCTCGAGTGGCAGACGAGGGAGCTCCTCGCGCGCGAAACCGGCCGGCAGGGGATCGCGGTGCTCGTGCGCCCGGAGCTCCTGGTCGAGATCGCCTTGGACGGAGTCCAGTCCTCGACCCGCTACCCGGGCGGTGTGGCGCTGCGTTTCGCGCGGCTAAAGCGCTACCGGCCGGACAAGGCCGCCACCGAGGCTGACACGATCGACGACCTACGCGCGCTCCTGGCCCGGGGGCCGTAACCGCCTTCGGCTGGATCGCCCAAGACCCGTACGGGGTGCGCGGTCGTGGGGTTTGGACGCGCGGCAGGCGTGGGCGGTGCCGCTACCGTGGGGTCGTTGCGAATAGCGACCTGGAACGTCAACTCGGTCAAGCAGCGCGTGCCGCGGCTGCTGCCTTGGTTGGATGAGCGGCGGCCGGATGTCGTCTGTCTGCAGGAGACCAAGCTCGCCGACGACGCGTTCCTCGACCTGCTCGGCGAAGAGCTCGCCGACCGCGCCTACGCCGTTGCGGTTCACGGCGAGGCGACGTGGAACGGCGTGGCGATCCTCTCGCGCGTGGGACTGGACGACGTGGTGGTGGGGCTCGCCGGGGCGCCGGGTTTCCCGCGTCCAGAGGCGCGGGCGGTGTCTGCTCGGTGTGGTGGGATCCGGGTGATCTCGGTGTACGCACCGAACGGGCGCGCGCCGGGCTCGGAGCACTACAAGTACAAGCTCGCCTGGCTGGCCTCGCTAAGGGAGACGGCTGCCGCCGGCCCGGAGGCGACGATCGTGTGTGGCGACATGAACATCGCACCCACCGACGACGACGTGTTCGATCCGGACGCCTACATCGGCCAGACCCACGTAACGCCGCCCGAGCGGGCGGCGCTGGCGGAGCTCCAAGCGCTTGGACTGCGTGACGTCGTCCGCGATCGCTGGCCGAACGAGCGGGTGTTCACCTACTGGGACTACCGGGCGGGAATGTTCCCGAAGGACCTCGGGATGCGGATCGATCTGGTACTCGCCAGCCCAGCGGTCGCTGACCGGGTTCGGGCGGCATGGGTCGACCGGCAGGCCCGCAAGGGCAGCGGGCCGAGCGACCATGCGCCCGTGATCGTCGACCTGGACGAGGCGCCGGACGG
>JBKPIV010000138.1:0-10900 GCA_046730395.1 Actinomycetota bacterium
GGCCTAGCCGGAGCGGCGGCGCTTAACAGCGCGCGCTCGCGGCGCCGCAAGCTACTCGGAGTGAAGATGCCGAGAGGCAATGGCCTGAAGAAGGTCGACGCTCGGAAGATCGCGGTGGCCGTTACCGACGCGGCAAAGCAAGCCGATCGGTTCGGTCAACGCGTGAGCAGCATGGCGAGGAGCATTCAGATGGTGAGCGAGACTGCCGACAAGGCGGCGAAGAAACTCTAGTGCGTCTCCTCGCAGCGACCTGGCTGCGGAAGTAGGTGATGTCGCAGGGGAACGTCGAGTTATGACTGGAAACCTGGGCCCTCAGCAAACGACGAGCCTTTGACAACTCAGCCCGCGAGCCAGTGAGCCGCATTTGGCGCTGACGATTCGGCAGGAGACTTGACTCCCTAGGCGCTCAGGGGCATCTCGAACGACACGGTCGTCTTGGCACCCTCGCGCCGGAGCTCCCAGCGGGCGCTCAGCTGCCGGACCAGCTGAAGCCCCCACCCCGAGTCTCCGGGGTCCAGCCGGCCGGACCGAAGCCGATAGGCGGCACCGCCTTCGGTCACCTCGACGCGAACCCGATCTTTGCGAAGCTCGGCCCGAAGCCCGATGCGCTCCCCGTCCGAATCCCGCTCCGCACCCAGCGCCTCGATCACCAGCTCGCTGACCAGCAGCCGCAGGTCTGTGAACGACCTCTCGTTCAATGCTCCGCGGAACGGCTCCAGACCCTCGCGGGCACGGCCCGCGCTTTCGGGCTCCGCCGGCAGATGAATGGCCACCGCATCGGTCATAGACGCCTCCCGAACTCGCCTACCCGACAGGCGTTCCCCTAACCACCCTCCAAGCCATCCTCGTCCTGGCCCTCGGGGGAACTCATCGCCTCCGAAGGTCCGCAACCCTGGAAACCCAGCGAGCCCGCTTTCGCCCAGGCCAGCTCGTCGGCTTCCTGACAAACAAGGAGACGCGGGGAGCCCTGGACTCAAAGGTCAACACCCCACGGGACGAGGGACGAGCCTCGATCATTTCGATCGAAGGCGAGCGAGCCGCCCGAATCCCCGCCCCGCCCCCGGACGTTTCCGAGTGGGCCCCCTTCGAGCTGGCCCTGAGCTTCGACACGTGGCTTGCGGCGCGGGGAATCGATTATCTCCACTTGCGGGACGGCAGGGAAGTGGACCGACTCCGCTCCGAGTGGCTCGCCAGGAAGGGCGAGGACGCGAACCGCCTCGGCTCCGAGTGGCTTCGCACGGCGGGCGGTCCCAGCGCCAGTTGAGTCGACCGCGCTGGCGAACGAATGACGGATCTACCGTGAGCAGGGACAAGCTCCTCTCGATCTGTCTCAGCGATCATCTCGCGGGCGCGACACTCGGAGTCGAGCTCGCCAAACGCAGCCGCGCCAGCAACCAGGGCACTCGCCTGGGTGACTTTCTCGAGCGTCTTGTGCGGGAGATGTGGGTTGCCCTGCAGGGCACGTTGGCCGACGAGGTACCGGGGTTTGAATTTGGAGGGCTGGGGCGCAGGGCGGAACGCCAAGCAGCGGACCTTGAGGAGCACCGCGTCGAGGCTGCTGAGGCGGCGTGGCCGGGGCAAGGACAGGTAGCGTGCCTCGGCAGACGCCGCGATCCTTCCACTAGCCGGTGTCGGCCTGCGTCCCGAGGTCAGCCGGCGGTCGGTGAGACGACCACCCCTTCTACGATCCGCGGCCGCGGCTCGAGGGCCCCGCCCGAGGCGAGGCTGGCCTGGGTCAGCCGCATCATCCGCGAACCACACTGGCGGGCGAACTTCACCTGTTCGCGGCGGCCGAACAGGCGAAAGCCGAAGCGAACGAACGGGTTCGGGATGTCGGCGATCTCCGAGACGGCGTGGATGCGGAAATCGACGCGGCCCGTGTCCAGCCACTTCCACACCTGGTAGTCCATCTGTCCCCGCTCGAGGTGACCGTCGAGAGTCCGGTACGCCCAGCCCCAGACCGCCACTGAGCGGCCGGCGACCTTTCGGGTCTCGTCGAATACGACCTCGATGCGCACGCCGACCAGGAATCGCATCCCCGCGAACCGGATCTCGAGCAGCATGTCGCGGCCCTCGAGCGGGGCTCCGGCGTCGTAGAACGCGCGGACCACGCGGGAGTCTGCGAACTCGTAGTGCCGCATCAGGCGCCGCGCGGTCTCGAAGCTACCGCCATCGACCGGCGGACCGCTCTGCTCCGTGGGCAGCTCGATGCAGTAGTCGTCCACATGCCAAGGGTCGCTGCGCGAGAGCTCCGGCAGCCGCTCGGGGTCGAAGTTCACCTTGTGCCCAGGAAGCGAGGCCAGGGCCCGGCGGATCCGCGGCGCGGGCGCGTCCCCGCTCATCCAGGTTCCGGCGAAGGGATCTTTCGCGTGTGGATATCGATGCCGCCGGTCATCCGCCCGCCCGCGAGTCTCACGACCCGCTCCAGTGTCGACGTCCACATGTGCAGCTGGATCTCCTTGCTCATGCGCAGCCGGTCGTAGAGAAGGTCTGAGAGACGATCGCCGCTCCGTGCCCAGCTTTCGATCTCGAACACGACGCCCTCGTCTGCCTCCCTCGCCCGGAACTCGATCTGACCGGCTTCGAGGTGACCGTCCAGCGTCGCCAGCCGGAACGAGAGTGGGATGCAGACGACCACCCGCACCGGGCCGTCCCATGGCCCGGGCATGCGGACGACGTACTCGTCGCCGACGGCCATCCGGCCCCGTTCGCCACGCACCTTGTGAAAGGAGGCGAACTCGGAAGGGGCGACCGTGTTGGGATCGGCGCTGACCTCGTGGATCAGCTCCGCGGCCGTAAGGCGGCTGTCCCGGATCCTCGTCCGGTAGTGGCGGTGAAAGAGCGGACCTGCTCCATGCTCAGGCAGCTGGATCTCGGAGCGCTCGACGGCGGCGGGAAGGGATGGCGGCGCGTCGGTGTCGAACGAGCCCTCCACCTCGTCGCGGTGCATCGGGGTCGTGCGCCACATGTACCGCCACGAGGTCAACACCACCCCGACGGGCCAGCGCGCGGCGGTCCCGAGGCGGCGGTTCAGCGGTATGCGACACGGCACGACGAACCGGTACCCGGTCAGCGCCTCTATCTATCGGCGGCGCATAGACCGGCGGCGAAGCGGGCAACCTTCCACTGTGCTGACGAACGCGCTGCACAGGATCGGTCTCCGGGGCTGGCATCTGCACTCGCTCTCGATCGGATCGATCGGCCTGTGCATCGCTCTATGGATCCGGGCCAAGACCGTCGATCAGGAAGAGCGCGGCAACGCCGAGCGCCGGGCCCTGTTCGTCGGCCTGTGGCCGCCGATGTTCTGGCTGATGGGCGACTCGGTCGAGCACGCGGAAGCCAGAACATCGAAGTGTGGGCGACTGCGCCTGGCCTCGGCGCGCCGGAATAGCTGAGGGAGGCAGCGGCCGGTCGCAGCGATCGCGTGGTACCAGGCGTGGTACCAAACTGAGCGAAACTCAGCTCACCTCACAGCACCGGAGAGTGCTTGACAGAGCGCTATGGCACGGGGCAGACCGGCCTACGGCGATCTCATAACCCGGAGGTCGCGGGTTCAAATCCCGCCCCCGCGATAGACGACCGAGTCCGCTACTTGGCGGGAACGGCCGATCGTAGAGGCGGGAAGTCAGCGAGCAGGTCAGCGGCGTCCACTTGGAAGAGATCCATGGGCTCGGGCAGGCCGCGGAATCGCCAGGCGCCAAGGCTCCTCAGGCTAACCCCATCTGCGAGCGATTCGGGGACCGCGGCGCGAACGGCAGAGGACATCACGATCTGGCCACCATGCGCCGCGAAGCAGATGCGCGCGGCGGCGTGGACCGAGAGGCCGACGTAGCCGGTATTGGTGAGCGCGGGACGCCCGCGGTGCAGGCCGACTCGCAGCCGCACGTCGATCCCTCCGGGCCAAGCGCCGGCGTGCATCGCCCGCTGGATCGCCAGCGCCGCATTTACCGCCGCGGGGGCGCGTTCGAACACCGCGAAGAGATCGTCGCCGGTGGCGGAAACCTCGCGACCACCGGCAGACCGGACCGCGGCGCGCACCAGACGGCGGACCTGGGCGAGCAGGGGAGCGTACTGCTGGCCGAGGCGCCCAAGCAGCCCGGTTGAGCCCTCGATATCGGTCAGCAGGAAGGTGACATTGCCTTTAGGCAGCTTCCGTTGCGGTTGCAGCTGTGCACTGATGAAGCCGATCGGCATGATCCCGTGCTTCTTGGCCGCCCTCAGCAGCCGGCTGCGCGCCCGGTCTCGGGCGTCTTCGTCCTCGAACGCCACCTGGCTGAACCGCGCGAGGGCATTGCGGACGTGCGCCGCGTCGTGGATCGGCAGACGACGTCTGCCGCGCGAATCGATGTATGCAAAGGCGCTGTTGGGAAGCTGGGCGCGCTCTTTCGCGCTGAGCGGTGGCACGCCCGCATGTTCGCAAGAACCGACGCACACAAACCGCGACCGAACCGCTCGTGGCGGCACGCGCCGCCAGGCATGCAAGGAAAGCCAGACGGGTGGTCACCCGCATTACGAGTGATGCGCGGCAGCGTGCAGCGCGCCCGCTTCGCGCGAGAGGCGAAAGCGTTAGGACGCTAGGCGTACCCGCTTTGAGTATCCGTGCGTCGTAGCGAGAGACATATCGGGCCGCCGATCGAATTTCGGTACGACGCATGGATTGGGTCTCTCTAGCCGCGCGGATGCTGCCGCGGAGCGCCCCGGCGCTCCAGCGGGTCGTGCTTCGAGCCAATCGATGTCGTCTTGGCTTCTGCGTTCACGCGGAAGCGGAAGAGAGGTCAGACTGACTAACGGGACGTTGCCGATTTAGCTAGTCGTGGGGTCGGCCCGGGCGTCTGCGGCCGCCTGCTTCCGCGCAGCCTTCTTGGCCTGCTTCTCTTGCCGACGCTCGAGGAGCCTGCGTTCACGGTTGAGCTTCGCCATCGTGGTCTTCCGCCTGCTGCCTGAGGCCATGCCTCTTCTCCTTAAAGCGCCTGGACGTTCGCGGCCGCCGGACCTTTGGCGCCCTGCTCGGCGTCGTAGCTCACCTTTGCGCCCTCGGCCAGCGACTTGAAGCCGATGCCCTGGATCGCGCTGTGGTGCACGAACAGGTCTTCGCCGGGGTCATCCGGCGTGATGAATCCGAAGCCCTTGTCGTCGCTAAACCACTTGACTGTTCCTGTGGCCATCTCTCGGTCCCTCCGTGTGGGTGCACTGCGAACGCGGAGGGTGCCCGAAGGCAACGACTGCGAAAACGCGGGGCACTAGTTTGGTCGAACGGATGGTCGACCCGAGAAACCAGTCTAGCCGTTGCTTTGCGCGAGAAGCGAAAGCGCTAGGCCGCTAGGCGTACTCGCTCGACGATCCGTGCGTCGTAGCGAGAGACATATCGGGCCCCCGCTATTGCTTCGCGTCCTCGTGCTCGTCGTGGCGGCCGAACCACATCCCTGGCGATCGACCCCGTCCACGCCGCGAACCCTCTGACCGGTCGCCCTCGTTGCGTCCCAGTGGCGCCCTGTCGAGCAGCGGGTAGAAGCCCAAGAGGAACTCGGGTCCGCGCGCATAGGTCGAGTAGGTGTGGTAGACGACGCCCTCGGAGAGCGCGAAGGCGCTGAGGCCGTGCGCCTCCGTCATGTATCCCGCCGGATCGGTCCCGACCGAGGCAGCGATGTCGCCGAGCGGGGTCCTTGCCGCGCCTTCCGAGGATCGGGGTCGGGTCGATCGAGCGGTAGTTGTACTCAAATCCCTCTCGCTGCTGCTCCTCGGTGAACGAGACGCCGAAATCGAAGTTGAAGTCGCTGCCGAGCGAGGAGGCCCATGGGAACCCCCACCCCATCCGCCGCTTGTAGGCCTGGAGCTTCTCGAGCGGCGCGCGCGAGACGCAGAGAAACGTGACGTCGCGATGGTTGAGGTGGACGATGGCGCCGTCGAAGGTGTCGGCCGCAGCCGAGCAAATCGGACACCCTGCCGTGTACTGCGGGCCGAACATGAAGTGGTAGACGAGCAACTGGGAGCGCCCGTCGAAGAGCTCGGCCAGCGTCTTCGTATCGTCCTCGGTCTCGAAGCTGTACTCCTCCTCCACCGGCACCCAGGGCAGCTCTAGTCGCTGGCGTGCCAGCTCATCGCTGCGGCGGGTCAGCTCCTTCTCGCGCTCGAGCAGCTCGACGCGCGCGGCAAGCCACTCCTCGCGCGTTCCGACCTTGTGCCTCACCATCCCGTCGCCTCCTCCTCTTTGGTTCTCGACTGATGGGACCGTCTCGAGCCTCAGAACTCATCGGTCACCGGTTTGCCGGGAGTCTGGGAACCTGGCGGTGTGCGCCACGCGATCATCGAAGTGCCGGCGATGGCGGGTGACCCCGGCCATCCGGCAGCCGACGGTCCCGCCGTGCTAACCGCCTCGCTCGAGGCCGCAGGCTGGCGCCTGCCGGTGCATCGCGTAGAGGTGCCGCAGTTCGATGGTGACGCCCGCGCAGCCTCCATCGCGGTCTGTCGCGGGGTAGCGGATCGTGTCCGCCGGGTCGTCGCTGCGGGTGACACGCCAGTGGTCCTCGCCGGTTCCTGCGACGTCGCCCCTGGCGTGCTGGCGGGCCTCGGTGAGGCCGGCGCGGGTGTCGTCTGGATCGATGCGCACGCTGACTTCAATACGCCGGAGTCGTCTGCCAGCGGCTTCTGGCCGGGGATGACGCTTGCGGTGGTCGTCGGCGACTGCGGTCAGGAGGTGTGGTCGGCGCTCGGCTGGCGCCCCGTCCCGGCTGAGCGGGTGGGGCTGTTCGGCGTCCGGAGCCTGTCCCCCGCGGAGGAGACCCGGAGGCTTGAGCGGAGTTCGATTCGGGCCGTGGGCTGGCGGGACGGCACACCCGATGACGACGTGGCTGGCGCGCTGGATGAACTCGCGAGCGAGGCGGAGCGGGTGTATGTGCACCTCGATCTCGACGCCCTGGATCCGACGATCGGCTCTGCGGTCGTCGATCCGCCCGTCCCCGGCGGCCTCTCCGAAGAGGGGCTCAGCGGCTTGGTCGGGCAGGTCCATGAGCGCTTTGCGGTGATCGGAGCGACGATCGCCACCTACACGCCCGCGAAGGACCGGGGCCCGACCCTGCGCGCCGCCATGGCCACAATCCGAGTCCTAATCCGCCGGCCATTGCAGCAGCCGAACGCTACGTCGCGTCCGGACTCGAGCCTTGCCGAGTGGCCCCCGCCTGCTTTAGGGCTGTGACACGATCGGGGCGTGAAGGCGGTGGTGATGCGGGAGTTCGGCGGGCCCGAGGTCCTCGAGGTGAAGGAGGTCGAGCGGCCGATCCCGATCCCGACCGAGGTCCTCGTCCGCGTCACGGCCGCCGGGATCAATCCCGTCGACTGGAAGACGCGCGAGCGCGGCGGCCGGCGCGAGGCGATCGGCGATCCGCCGATGATCCTCGGCTGGGACGTCGCCGGTACGGTCGAGGAGGTCGGCGGCGGGGTCACTCGCTTCGCCCCCGGCGATCGCGTCTTCGGCATGCCGTGGTTCCCGCGCCTCGCCAAGGCCAACGCCGAGTTCGTCACTGCCCCATCCCGGCAGCTTGCGCTCGCCCCTGACGCCCTTCCCGATGCGTACGCGGGCGGCCTCCCGCTCGCCGGCCTCACCGCCTGGCAGACCGTCGTCGATACGGCGAGAGTTGGGCAGGGCGATCGCGTCCTGATCCACGCCGCGGCTGGTGGGGTCGGCCATCTCGCGGTCCAGGTCGCCAAGGCGCGGGGCGCGCACGTGATCGGCACCGCCCGCGCCGAGCAGCACGACTTCCTGCGCGAGCTCGGAATCGACGAGCAGATCGACTACGAGACGGAGGCCTTCGAGGAGGCCGTTTCGGAGGTCGACGCGGTCATCGACCTGGTGGGGACCGAGGACTATGGGATGCGGTCGCTGCAGGTCCTCCGTGAGGGCGGCGTGCTGGTCGAAGTTCCCAGCGGCGTCGAGGAGTCGGTATTGGCCGCCGCCAAGGAACAGTCCAAGCGTGCGACAGGCTTCCTTGTCGAGCCCGATCACGTGGGCCTCGAGTCCGTCGCGGCTCTCGCCGAGGAGGGGCGCCTCAGGGTCGTGGTCGACGAGACCTTCCCGCTGGCGCGGGCGGCCGAGGCCCACGAGTACCTCCAGTCGGGGAAGGCACACGGGAAGGTCGTCCTGACCCCTAGGTCTGATGCTTCGGGCTCATAGCCGGAGGTCGCGGGTTCAAATCCGGCCCCCGCTATGTCATCGATACGAGGCTCGCGGCCCTGCCGCCTGACCACGATCATGGCCAGCCGCTGAAGCACGGCCTTGAAGCTGCGCTAAGCGAGCGAACAGGCTCGCCGCCCTACGACGGCGGGCGTGTTCCCCTCGGACCGCGGTCGCTATGGCCCGGCGGTCGCGGTCACGATGTCGGTCGTCCGGTTCGCCAGATCGTCCAGGCCAACGGCGAAGAGCGGCCAGAAGGTGTTGCCTGTGCTGGACAGGCCCTCGTACTCGCCCACGAAGTACCCGAACGGTCCTCGGGCGAACGGCAGCTTCTCGACGTCGAACGAGGTGTCGGTCAGCCGCAGCTCGTCACCCCAATCATCGGCCTCGGCGCATGTGGTCGTGCTCGAGGGATGGCAGTGAACCATCCAGTGGTCGGTGGGGACGCCGGGTGCGGACGTATTGGACCGAAAGTCGTAGTAGGTCACCGCAATCGTCCCGTCGTCGGCCACGTCCACGGCCGGGACCCACGCCTGCTCGTTCGCCGGGTCGGCGCTGGGCGGGGTCTGGCTGACCTTGATCGGCTTCGACCAGGTATCCCCGCCGTCCGTGGACATGGAGAAGGCGATCTGGTCAACCCCGCTGAACCGGATGTCCTGCCATGTGGCGTATAGGTTGCCGTTGTTCGGATCCACCGCCACCTCGGGCACGAACCCTTCGGCGCGGATCGCCCGGCCGGTGTCGGGGTCGAACGCGCCGTCGAACCGGATCTTGTGGACCACCTGGGGGTCCGACCAGGTGGCGCCCTTGTCCGTGGAGCGCATCATCGCCAGGCTGCTGCCGGGCTGGTTGAACCCCGACCCCTGAAACAGCGTGAACAGGTCGATTAGCTGCCCGGTGGGCCGGACCACGATTTGATGGCCGATCGTGGCCTGGAGCTCCTGCGGGCGGAAGATGGCCCGCGCCGATTCCCAGGTGGCGCCCCCGTCGGTGGTCCGGGAGAAGATCGCGTCCCCCCGGAACGAGAAGGCGTGCTGGGCGTTGAAGTTGGCGCTATCGCTGGGGAACCGGGTCCGGTCCCAGATCGCGTAGGCGTAGTTGGAGTCCTTGGGGTCCGCGGTGATGGACTCCTTGTCGTTGAACAGGAAGGGGGCGACATCGCTCGGGTCGCGGGCCAGCGTCGTCGGCTCGCTCCACGTAACCCCGCCGTCGGTCGACTTGCTGACCAGGACCGCTGTCGCCGGGTCGTTGACGAAGTTCACCGACAGGCTGATCTGGTAGGCACTGCCATTGGGGCTGAACGTCACCCAGGGATCCGAGGATCGCTCGTAGTTGCCCCCGTTGGCCGCAGTTCCCCCGGCGCACTTGCTGAAGTGAGGGAAGGTCGTCTGCCAGGTCAGCCCGCCGTTGGACGACGCCGCGGTCAGCAGCCCCCTAGCACCGCCATTCGACCAGCGGTCCTGCTGCCACACCGCGATCACGTTGTTCGGGTTAGCGGGGTTGACCTCCACCCATGGCTCGACCTCGGTGTTGGGGAAGTTCGTTCCCCCCGCCGCCAGCCCGGAGATATCGCAACCGGCGAAGGGGCTGTATACCGACACGACCTGCAGCGGGCTCCTGGTGAACATTCCGGCCGCCGACGAGGCCGCGGTGGCGAGGATGAACGCACCCGCCAGCGCGAGCAGCCGGATCATCCGTGAGCGCATAAGTGCCTCCCTACTCGGCCCGGTCTCGCCCTGCCCCGACCCGGGGCTGTGTCGCCCGAGGCTACCACCGTCCGGGCACTTGAGCTTGCTCCCCTTGCGCGCCGAGCACCGCACCGAAGATGAGCATGCGAGCGGTCGCTGCCCCTCTGAGAATCGCCTGGAAATGAGGTCCCTCCCGAGCGGAGGTTCTTCCCGTCTGGCGGTGGGTCCGGCGTCTATTGCGGTTGATCGCCCAGCCCGCCGATGAGTCCTGCGGTTCACGACGGTCGTACTCGGTAAAGCTTCCGACCATCGCGCCAGGAGATCGTCACGTGTCCGCACGCAAGGGAATCGTCGAGAGATACGTCGAGGGCTTCCGGCGCAGCGATCACGCCCAGATCCTGTCGTGCCTGACAGACGACGTCGTCTGGGAGCTGCATGGCCATAAGACGCTCCGGGGCAAGGACGCCTTCGACGCCGAGATCGAAAACGACGCCTTCGAGGGCAGCCCGACGCTCACCATCGACCGCTTGATCGAGGAGGGCGACTGCGTCGTCGCGACCGGCGGAGGAAGCGTTGCCAAGAAGGATGGCGAGAGGCTGGGGTTCGTCTTCTGCGAGGTGTTCACCTTCACCGGTGACGCCGTCAGCCGCCCTCGACACCTACCACCTCTGGCTCGGTGACCCTGGCCTCAGCGCGTGAGGGCAAGCGACCGAGCCCGGAAAGGAGCCAGCGGATGCAGATCCGAACTCGCATGTGCATGAGTGTGGACGGGTGCGTAACCACACCGGACGGGTGGCCGGCCCAGCTCGCTGATCCGACGTTCACCGGCGATAGCCACGGCTTCCCGGAGTTCCAGGCGAGCTGCGACGCGGTGCTGATGGGCCGCACGACGTTCGAGCCCGCACTCGATGCTGACCGGTGGCCGTGGCCAAACCTTGACGTCTTCGTGCTGGGATCCCACCGTCCAACCGGCACCCCCGACCACGTGGTCATCGACGGCGATCCGACGGGGCTGCTGGAGAAGGTTCGAGCGGCCAACCAGGGC
>JBKPIV010000139.1:0-8130 GCA_046730395.1 Actinomycetota bacterium
CTCCTTGTCGACCGCGACGAGCTCCCATTCGCGGAGGACGCGCCCGCTCGCCAGTCGTCGCGTCTTTCCCCAGTCGAAGTCTCGGACCATCGCGCTCGGGTCGAACCCATTGACGGCCGGATCGACCATCCCAGAGCCGGCAAAGCCCGCATGTCCGGCCCCGTCGTGTGTCCCGTGGGCTGCCGCACCGTGGGCCGGTGCGGCGGGGCTCATGCCGGACATGCCCGCCGGCTCCTCGCCGGCCGCGTCGCGGACGAAGCCCAGCCCCGTCCCTGCGAGCACGGGGCCCCCCAAGAGGCACAGCACTCGCCTTCGCGTCAGCCTGGTCATCCCTAGCTGTCCCGCCTGCCCATCACCGAGGCACGCTGAAGGGAAGATACATCCAACCGAAAAGATATATTTGGCGCGCTTAAACTTCAAACATGGATACGGGACGCACAGTGAACGGCGCGCCTGCGCTGACTGCAGCCGTCGAGGACTACGTGAAGGCCGTCTACACGCTCGAGCTGCGCGAAGGAACGGCATCGACGACCGCGTTGGCGGCGCGCCTCGAGGTGACTCCGGCCGCCGTCTCGGGGATGCTCCCGAAGCTGACCGCGCTCGGCCTGGTCGAACACGAGCCGTACCGCGGCGTGCGTCTGACCGATCGCGGCCGGCTGGTGGCGCTGGAGGTCGTTCGCCATCACCGGTTGCTCGAGCTCTTTCTCGTCGAGAGCCTGGGGATGGGGTGGGACGAGGTCCACGCGGAGGCCGAGGTACTCGAGCACGTCCTCTCCGAGGAGCTCGAGGAGTTGATCGCCGCCAAGCTCGGTCACCCGACCCTGGATCCGCACGGCGATCCGATCCCGAGCCGGGAGCTGGCAATCGAGGACGCCGTCGAGAGCCGCGACCTCTACCAGCTCGAGCCGGGTGCGCGCGGGACGCTGGTTCGCGTCTCGGACGACGACCCCGAGATGTTGCGCTTCCTCACCGACCGCGGCATCACGCCGGGGACGGAGCTGGAGGTGATCGACCGGCAGCCGTTCGACGGACCGCTCTCGGTCCGAGTCGGAGACGACGTGCACGTGCTGGGTGCGGTCCTGAGCCGTGCAATGCGCGTAACCGTCGCGTGAGGTGTCCCCGGTGAACGGCGACGCTCGCGCCGGCGAGCTGTCGCAAGACCCTTCGACCGGCCGGTGGGGATCGAGGCGGGGCGGACGCGCACGAGACCTGCTCGGCCGGGTCCTGCCGGGCGAGGCGGCGACGATGAAAGCCGCCCAGGAAGCGCTGGATGGCGAGCGGCACGGCCTGCGGGCGCTCTGGCCCTTCATCGGGCCGGCTTTCATCGCATCCGTCGCGTACCTCGACCCCGGCAACTTCGCCACGGACGTCGCGGGGGGCGCGAAGTTCGGCTACCTGCTTCTGTGGGCGGTACTGGGCGCGAACCTGATGGCAATGCTCGTCCAGACGCTGTCGGCGAAGCTCGGGATCGCCACCGGCCGGAACCTCGCCGAGGTATGCCGCGAGGAATTCCCACGACGGGTCTCGTTCGGGCTCTGGCTGCAGGCGGAGGTGATCGCGATGGCAACCGACTTGGCCGAGGTGCTGGGAGCGGCGCTCGGACTCAGTCTGCTCTTCGGGATCCCGCTCGGCTGGGGTGCGGTGATCGCAGTCGTCGCGGCGTTCACCATCCTCGCGCTCCAGACCTCGGGCTTCCGCCGTCTAGAGGCCGTGATCGCCGTGTTCGTCGGCGTGATCGTCGCGGCATTCTCGCTCGAGCTGTTCCAGGTCACACCGGACCCGAGCAAGATGGCGGACGATCTGTTCTCCCCGACTTTCAGCGGGGAAGCCCTGCTGCTCGCAGTCGGAATCATCGGCGCCACGGTCATGCCGCACGTCATCTACCTGCACTCCGCATTGACGCAGTCGCGCGTTCGCGGCGATACGGAGGAGGAGCTCAAGCGCATCCAACGGTTCGAGCGGATCGACGTCCTGATCGCCATGTCGATTGCCGGCCTGGTCAACCTGGCGATGCTCTCCGTCTTCGCCGCCCGGTTTTACGGGACGAGCGCGGAGTCGATCGAGGACGCCTACCACGGCCTCGCCGCGGATCCGGGTAGGTGGGCGGCCGTGTTGCTCGGAGTGGCCTTGCTGGCATCCGGGCTCTCGTCGTCGTCGGTCGGAACCCTCGCCGGCCAGGTCGTGATGCAGGGGTTCATCCGCCGCCAGATTCCGATCTTTGCCCGGCGAGCGATCACCGCGGCGCCGGCGTTGATCGTCGCCTTGATCGGTGTCGACCCGACCAAGGCGCTCATTCTCAGTCAGGTCGTGCTCTCCTTCGGCATTCCGTTCGCGCTGATCCCGCTGGTCCTCTTCACGAGCAACCGACGGGTGATGGGCGGTCTCGTGAACAACCGGCTGACGACCGTGGCGGCGTGGGCGATCGCGGTGGTGATCAGCAGCCTCAACGTCTTCCTGCTGGTGGAGACCTTCCGGTGATCGACCCGGCTGCGGCGACCTTCGAGCGGGTCGCCGCCGAGTACGACTACGGCCGTCCGTCCTGGCCCGCGGAGGCGATGACCAGCCTCGGCCTGCCGCGAGAGGCCGACATCGCCGACCTCGGCGCGGGGACCGGCAAGTTGACCCGCGTCCTGCTCGAGCACTTCGACCGCGTGATCGCGATCGAGCCGCTCGACGGCATGCGGGTACTGATCCCACCCGAGGCCGAGGTGCTCGCAGGTACCGCCGAAGAGAGCCTTTGCCCGACGCGAGCCTCGACGGCGTCTTCTGCGGCGAGTCCTTCCACTGGTTCGACTGGCCACGCGCCCTGCCGGAGATCGCGCGCGTCCTTCGGCCGGGCGGCTCGCTGGCGATGTTCTGGAACCGTGGCGAGACGTCGTGGTCGCCGGAGGTCGCCGCGATCCTCGACCGCGTTCTCCACTCTCCGGGCGAGAAGCGGTACCGCGCGTTCGCCTGGCGGGACGCGTTCGAGGGCTCCGAATTCGAGCCGCTCAGCCACGAGGTGTTCCCGCATGAGGCGGACGTCCCGCGAGGCGTCCTCGTCGCCCGCATCGGATCGTGGAGCAACTTCACGATCAGAGCACCGGAGGAGCGTGAGGCGCTCCTGACCGAGATCAGAAAGCACCTGACCGAGCCGTCGTACCGCAACCGGCTCGAGACGCACGCCTGGACGACGCGTCGGCGTTAGCTAGCGGTGGATCGAAGAGGGGTCGACGACCTCGAAGTCCGACCCCTTGACCCGGCCGAGCGTGTGCAGGTCGTCGTTCGACCAGCGAGGATCGGGGGCGCCGCTGATGTACCAGCTCGACCCGTTGTCGGCGACCATCATCCCGTAACGCTTCAGCGCCTCGAGTACGACGCGCGCCTGGCGCGGGAAGCCGCTCATGTCGAAGCCCGCCTTCAAGCGGAGGCGCAACCCCATCGGCGGCAGGTTCGGATCGGTCAGCGAGCTCGCGTAGTGCCGCGCGGGGTAGACGTACGCCCGACGCGTGCGCTGGATCGTGAACCGCAGCGCGTGCTCGATGGAGCCGGCGGCCACCTCGTCGTAGCGGGCGAGGCCGGGGAGGATCGGCAGGCCCGCGGCGTCGGCCGACGTCCAGCCGGACGGGCGCAGGGCGTTCGAGCCGAGGTTCCAGATCGCGCCCGACCCGGCGTGCCACCTGCCGCCCGCCTTCGCCAGGGCGAAGAGCTCGTACAGCCTGCAGCGGCCGGTGTCGACGATCACCGCGTGGCGATCGCTGCCGTACTCGAGCTTGACGTTCCGCGCGATCGGGTACGGGCCCGGGTCGCTCTCGGCGGCGTACTGGAACGCGACCTTCGACCTCTGCTGCGTCCGCCGGACGAGGTTGAAGGGGATGCCGATCGGCCCGCCTGCCCACGTGCCAGAGCCGAAGTCGGGATGAAGGCCGGCTCCCGTGCCGATCGTCGCGACGATCGCCTGTGAGTTCGGGGCGACCGGCAGCGAGTCGACGCGGATGTTCCACGGGTTGTTTGCCGGGAACAGCGCGCAGCGCCCGAGGTGAGGAACCTGCGTTGCGCCGCCGAGGACGACCACGACACCCGCGATCGCGGCGGCCCTCACGAGCTCTCGAGCGCAGCGACGACAGCGGCGAGGTTCGCGTCCCAGATCTCCTGGGGCGTGGGCGGGAGGATGTCGTCCCAGATTGCGGCGAAGCTGCTGGCGAGTTGCGGCATGCGAGCCGGGCGCGCCATGAACCACCAGTGGAGGTGCTCCGAACCCTCGCCCCAGCGGCCGACGTGCACCCGGCCGATCCCGTCGAGCGAGCTGATCGCCCGCTCGATCCGCGCGATCAGGACGCCGAGCTCCGGGGCCAGCTGGTCGGGCAAGTCGCCCGGGGCGTCGACGTGCTCGCGCGGCTCGAGGAGGAGGACGACGGGCAGCCCGCTCGGCGGCTCGATCGGCCGTAGACGCCAGCGCTCGGTCGTCCAGACGTAGTCGTCGTCGGCGGCGTTGCAGGCCCAGCAGTCGACGCCGCCCTCGCCTTGGCGCCGCGCCTCCCGCTCGGTCGGCGGCGCCAGCTGGCGTGGCCGCATCTCGCCGTCGAACGGGAAGGTCTCCCAGGTCTCGACCGGCGGCATGCGCAGCGCGCCGGCGACCCGCTCGTGAAGCTGCTCGGGCGTCTCGGCCATCGCTCGCTCGATGCTAACGTCGCCGCCCGTGGAGTGGCCGCAGTCGTTCTACGCGATGAGGACCGGCGAGGGTTGCCCGATCTGCGCGGACGGACGACCGGACGACCCGGGCTGGGGCGTCCGCTTCTTCGCCGGGACGTTCGTGGACGCGTACCTGAAGCGCACCTCCATCCAGCGTGGCTACTCGATCGTCACGTGGCGCGGCCGCCACGTCTCGGAACCGACCGAGCTGACGGAGGAGGAAGCTGCCGGCTGGTGGCGCGAGCTGATGCTGGTCGGCCGGGCGCTGGAACGCCACTTCGAGCCCGTGAAGCTCAACTACCAGCTGCTCGGCAACTCCGTTCCGCACTTGCACGCGCATTTGCTGCCGCGCTACGCCGACGACCCGCGGCCCGGTTGGCCGTTCCCGTGGCCCGACGAGGACCCGCCGCCGTTCCCGGAGGAAGACGTCCAGCGTGACACCGAGGCGCTTCGCGCGCTGCTCTGATTTTTGCGAGCGCCGCTGAGCAGAGCTCGGCGGCGCCGCGAAGGGCGGGCATTCTAGGACTTCGCCTTCAGCGATGCCTTGTACGCGCGCTTGGCGGCCTGGTAGGAGGCGAGTGCCTCCGCCGAGTCGACGTCACCGAGCGTAGGGTGGCCCGGGACGAGTCCCTGCGCCGCCTCGATGCCGAACCGCTTGGCGAGGACGGAGCCGAGCGCCTTCACCTTCATCTCGCCGAAGCCGGGCAACTCCTCTATCCGGCGCCGAAGGTCGTCCGCGTCGCGCGCCTCGGTCCAGAGCCTCTCTGCCTGGCCGTCATATCGGTCCTCGACGAAGACAGACAGCTCCTGCACGCGCGACGCCATCGTCCCCGGGAAGCGGTGGATCGCCGGTTTCTCGCGGAAGGCGGCCTCGAGCTCGGCCGGGTCGGTCCGCGCGATCCGGCCGGGGTCGAGCGTACCGAGCCGCTGCTTGAGCTTCAGCGGTCCGGAGAACGCTGTCGGCACGGACACCTGCTGGTCGAGTGCGAACCCGATCAGGAGCGCCATGGACTCCTGCGCCAGAAGCGCATCAGCCTCGTCGTTCCCGGTGAAGTGCAACCGGTCGGGCATGTCCCGATCCTAGATAACCTCGGCCCGTCCAACGATCGAAGAGGGGAGTTTCGTGAAAGGACGTATCGCTCTCGTGGTGCTGATCGGAGCTGCAGCGACAGCGCTCGCCGGCGTCGCGGCGGCGGGCAAATGCAGTCTCAGCGTGTGCGGATAAACCAACTCGGTTACGACAACTCGTGCGCGACAGACCACCCGAAGGACGAGCTGCGCTTCGGGAAGGGTGGACGACGCCGAGGACGCCGAGGCGATCCTGCACGAGTACGGGCACGCGATCCACTTCTCGCAGAAATTCTCGTTCGACGGCGAAGGCGGCGCGATCAGCGAAGGCTTCGGCGACTATTGGGCCGCCGACGTCTCGAACATCGTCGCGCCGACGCCCGATCCGGCGTGCGTGGGCGACTGGGACTCGGTCTCGTACACGTCGACGGTGCCGCACTGACTGCGCCGCGTCGACACAACCTGCACTTCCCGGACGACCTGAACGGCAAGGTCCACCACGACGGCCAGATCTGGTCGCGGCCGCTCTGGGACATCCGCGGCGCGCTCGGCCGCGTCGCAACGCGAGAAGATGCGCGGGCCGAGGTTGGGCCCGCGCATCGTCCTCGCGAGCTCGAGCCGGAAGCGGGGGCGGACGCGCAGCAGGTACGCCGGCTCCGTGCCCTTGTCGACCACGTCGAGGGCGATCTCGTTCCGAGCCAGCCCGTCGCGCGTGCCGGCGCGGAGCCAACGGACTCGGGTGCCGTCCAACTCGCGCTGCCTGACGATTCGCGGCGGGTCGAAACGCGAGTCGACGACGCTGTCAGTCGCCCGGCCTCCCGGTCGATGGCGATTCCTTCCACGATCCGCGTGCCGAGCACATCCGCCTCGCGCCAGGCGACGATCGGAGGTGGGACGGCGCGCTGGATTCAGGCGGGGGCGGAGCCGCGACGAGCACGGCGGCGATCATAGATGCCGGTCGGAAGGCGAACGCTTGTTCGCACAACGCCGGCGGGGTACGCTGGCGGGATGAGCGTGCTCGAGCTCTTCTCTCCGGCGACACGCGAGTGGTTCGAGCGGGCGTTTCAGGCTCCGACGCCGGCGCAGGAGGCGGGCTGGCCGGCGATCGCGTCCGGCGACCACACGCTGATCCAGGCGCCGACCGGGTCCGGGAAGACGCTCGCCGCCTTCCTCTACGGCATCGACCGCCTGAACGAGGCGCGTGGTCAGGGTCTCCGGCTGCTCTACGTCTCTCCACTGAAGGCTCTGAACTACGACGTCGAGCGCAACCTGCGGGGGCCGCTCGCGGGGCTCGAGTCGAAGCTGACCGCGGCGGTCCGCACCGGCGACACGCCGCAGAAGGAGCGTGCGGCGATGCTGCGCAAGCCGCCGGACATCCTGATCACGACGCCCGAGTCGCTGTTCCTGCTCCTCACCTCGCAGGGCCGCGAGATGCTCGGCGGCGTTCGGACGCTGATCCTCGACGAGGTGCACGCCGTTGCCGGCACCAAACGCGGAGCGCACCTCGCCTTGTCCGTCGAGCGCCTGCAACGCCTCGTCGCCGAGCCCGTTCAGCGCATCGGGCTGTCCGCGACGCAGCGCCCGCTCGAGGAGATCGGCCGCTTCGTCTCCGGTGCCCGGCCGATCCGGCTGGTCGACGCGGGTACGCGCAAGGAGCTCGATCTTCGCGTCGTCGTCCCGGTCGAGGACATGCGGGAGCCCGGCGCCGGCTCGGTGCAGACCGACCCGCTGCTCGGCACCGGCCACGAGGGCCCCGCCGCGACGTCGATCTGGCCGTCGATCTACCCCGAACTGCTCAAGCTCGTCGAGGAGCACCGATCGACGATCGTCTTCGTCAACAACCGGCGGCTGGCGGAGCGGCTCGCACTGCGCCTGAACGAGCTCGCCCGCGCCGGAGGCTTGCCGGCTGATAGAGCGGAGATCGCGCGCGCCCACCACGGCTCGCTGGCGCGGGAGCAACGGGTGGAAGTAGAGGAGCTCTTGAAACGCGGCGAGATTCCTTGCTTGGTGGCCACCTCGTCCTGGGAGCTCGGGATCGACATGGGCGCCGTCGACCTGGTCATCCAGGTCGAGAGCCCGCAGTCGGTCGCCCGGGGCCTCCAGCGGATCGGCCGCGCGGGCCACGAGCTCGGCGCCGTCTCGAAGGGCCGCATCTTCCCGAAGTTCCGCGCCGACCTGCTCGAGTCGGCGGTCGTCGCCGCGCGGATGCGGGAGGGCGCGATCGAGGAGACGGTGATCCCGAAGAACCCGCTCGACGTGCTCGCGCAGCAGATCGTCGCCGTCGCGGCGCAGGAGGAGATCGAGGTCGGCGAGCTGCACGACCTCGTCCGCGGCGCCTACCCGTTCGCCGACCTCTCCCGCGCCCAGCTCGAGAACGTGCTCGACATGCTC
>JBKPIV010000140.1:0-10835 GCA_046730395.1 Actinomycetota bacterium
GATCGTGTTGATCCCGACGAACTGCTGGAGCACCGCGAGCGTGACCGAGACCGCCACAGCGGCCCGCAGGCGCGGGGCGGTCAGGACGCGCATGCCGCGAGCCTCTTCCTTGGTCTTGGCCCGCTGCCGCGCCTCAGTCTCGCCCTGCATGACGTCGAGCGCTTGCTGTGCAGCCTCGGCCCCGCCGAGCGAGGTCATCGCCGACCTTGCTTTGTCGACCTTGCCGTGGTGGAACTGCCACAAGAACGACTCTGGCACCCGCAGCGAGGCGAGTATGAGGGCGACGGACGGAATCACGCCGACCCAGAACATCGCTCGCCAGTCCTCAGAGCTGGCGAACACGAGGTCGACGATGTAGGAAACGAGCAGGCCGACCACGATGAGCAGCTGATTCAGGCTGAGCACCTGGCCGCGGATTTGCGCGGGAGAGATCTCGGAGAGATAGGTGGGGATGAGGGCCGAGACCCCGCCGACACCGAAGCCGATGACCACCCGGCCGACGAGCAGCATCCCGTAGGACTGTGCGAGCGCCGCGATCGCGAGGCCGACGGCGAAGGTGACACCGATCAGGCCCAGCGCCGCTCTGCGCCCGATGCGATCGGCGATCCGGCCCTCGGTGATGGCGCCGATGATCGCGCCGATCAGCAACACGCTGACGACACTTCCCTGCTGGAAGTCGCTCAGGCCGAGGTCGTGCTTGATGAAGAGCAGCGCTCCCGAGATGACGCCGGTGTCGTACCCGAACATGAAGCTGCCGAGTGCGATCAAGAATCCGTAGACGCCGATCTTGCGCAGCGCCGGTTCGGGCACGTTGATCAGCGGGCTTGTCGCGGTCGGGTTTGTAGGAACGCCGGTTGCCATGTTCAGCTCCCCTTGGTTGCGATCGAGTTCGGGGAGGCTCGCTCCCGGGTGGGTGAGCCGGCGTCATCCAATCTGGATGATCCAGGGCCCGAGGCCGTGCAGCTCGGCGATCGTTGACCAGATTCGATCGATCGCGCCGCGCAAATCGTCAAATTCGGATGAGGACGGCTAATCCGGACGCGACGAATCATGGGATCGCACGCGCGATGAAGATCGTTGAAGACGTCAACGAAGCTGAGGCTCGACGGCTCGGAGGCCCGGTGGCCGTCATGCTCCGAAGCGCTGACGATCCCCCGGATACGGCAAACGGCCGCGGCGCTCGGGCTTGCCTGGGAGCCGGATCTCCTGAAGAGCGCCGGCTCGCGCCCACGGGTCCACGTCGACGGCGACCGAATCGGCGCTGTCATCTTCAAGGCCGATGAGGGGATGGAGCCGGCCCCGGTTCGGGTCCTGGCGGGTCGTCGGGGGTCTTGATCGTCGCCCGCGACGACGTGCTGGACTCTCTACGGCCGGTGGTGGATGGGGTCGACGGCGACGGAAGGACGGCGCTGGCTGCTGTCCTCCTACGGCTTGGTCACCAGGGCGAGGCGGGTCTCGATGACGCCGCGGGCCCGGTTCGCGAGTTCGAGTCTCGGGCACTCGGATACAGCTCCTCGCCCGAGCGAAAGCAGATCAACCGAATGCGGGCGCAGCTCATGGGGCTCCAACAGCTGTACGCGGCCCACGCCCGCCTGCTCGCCTCGGACGAGGACCTCGCTCGTGCCGTTCCTGACTCGGAAGCGCGACTGCTGCGGCGGGCCCGCTCGGCATACGACGATCTTCCTGCCGCTGACGGTGATCACGGCCTTCTTCGGCATGAACTTCGGTTGGATGATTGACCGGATCAGGACGGCGACCGCGTTCGTCCTGCTCGGGCTTGTCGCCCCTGTTCTCTTGACGGCTGCCATCTCCCTCATCATTCGCCGACTGACCGGACCCGAGCTGTAGCGCGGAGGCTCCCGAGCGCCATATCCCCGGTCGCGCTCGACCGAAGATCACCAACTATGGATGACGACGACTCACCAGTGCCGGCGTGAACCTTCGTTCATCAACAAGCGAAGGAGTTTGAAATGGCTGCATCGGATGATTTGAGCAAGCTCACGGTTCGCGCGAAGGAAGCGGAGGACCGCGTGACCGCGGCCCGGAAGAAGGCGAAGGCCGATCTCGAGGAGGACGTCGACTACACCCGCACCGCGGTTGAGAAGCAAAACACCGTGCTGCGCGAGCATGCGAGTGAGGAAAAGGGGCGCATCTCGGACCACTGGAACGAGCTGCAGGCCACCTGGAACGAAATCGTCGGCAAGGTTCGCGAGGACATCGAGGATCGCAAGGGGGAGCACGATCTGCACAAAGCGGAGCGACACGCCGACCGAGCGGAGGACGACGCCGGGTTCGCGATCGACTTCGCCTACTCGGCGATCGTCGAGGCGGAGTACGCGGCACTCGACGCGTCCCTCGCGCGGATGGAGGCAAACGAGTTGTCGAAGCAGGCGGGCGCAAGCGCCTAGGAGAGTTGGACTGTCCTGCCTAAGGCGGCCATAGTCCGCAAAAAGCAACTGGGCGGGACTCCTTCACACTAAGGCGGATCCTCGAGCCTTCGCAGTTGGCGCGTCCGCTGGGACACGTTTCTGATGCTGCTCGCCTTGACGATGTGCTGCGGGAGATGCGCCAAGGGCGCGTGCACGTTGCGCTGGTCCATGACCTGCATGGCAAGGTCATTGGGCTCCTGACGATGGAGGACATCCTCGAGAAGCTCGTGGGGGAGATCGAAGACGAGTTCGACCCGGATTGGCGTCAGAGAAGGCTAGGCGGCCCCTCGGTGCGCTCGGTCCAAGTTGTCCCGGTGCTCTGCGAGGGCCGAGGTGGCAATCGCCGCCGCCAGGGCTCCCACTATCACCGCGAGGGACAGCGGGAGCGGTGGATGCCAGATGTCCTCGAGCAGCATCTTCGCGGCGACGTAGCCGAGAATCGCCGCCAAGGCGAGATTGAGGTGGCGGAACCGACTGAGCAGCTCCTCGAGCACGAAGTAGAGGCTGACCATGCCGAGCAGGCTGAAGGCGTTCGCCGCGAAGACCACGAACGTGTCGCGGGTGACCGCGAAGATCGCGGGGATCGAGTCGATCGCGAACATCAGATCGAACGCCGCCACCATCACGAGCGCGGCGAGCAGTGGCGTCGCCATCCGGCGTCCGTCGGCAACGGTCGTCAGGCGCGACCCGTCGTAGCCCCTCGCCATTGGGATCAGGCGCCGAAGCAGCCGCATCGGGAGCGTCGACTCGGGGTCGATCTCCTCGCCGCCCTGCCGCGCGATCTTGACCGCTGTGAAGGCGAGCAGTGCGCCAAGTGCGTAGGTGGCCGCTTCGAACGTGTCGAGTGCCGCCGCGCCGGCGACGATGAACAGCGCTCGGAGCACGATGGCGAGGCCGATGCCGCAAAGAAGCACCATGCGGCGCTGCTTCGCCGGCACCGCGAAGAACGAGAGCAGCACCGCGAAGACGAAGAGGTTGTCGAGGGACAGGGACTTCTCGATCAGGAAGCCGGCCAGATACTCACCGGCAGCGGCACCGTCGCCGCCGATCGCCAGCAGGATGGCGAATCCGAGACCGGCGACGGTCCAGGCGAGCGACCAGAGCAGCGCGTTGCGAAGCGACGGAGTGCCACGTCCCCCGCTACGCAGGTCAGCAGCGAGGGCGAGGGCGACGAATGCAGTGAGCGCGATCCAGGCGAGCATCAGAACTCCTTCGAGGTCGGTGTCTCGAAGGTTTCGCCCACCCGCTCGCCGGGCCGACACGCCGGGTCCCGGTGGGACCGTGCTGACGAACGCGCCGTGTTGCAGGGCTAGTTCCCTTGCCTGTGCGAGGTTAGCGTGCCAGGGGACGCCCGAGGCCGAATCCGGCCGAAGCCTCTAGCCTCACGTCGCCGTGAGCGCCTTTGAGGCCATCGTCCTCGGCCTCGTCCAGGGGCGGACGGAGTTCCTGCCGATCTCCTCGAGCGGTCACCTGCGCATCGTTCCCGCCCTGTTTGGCTGGGAGGACCCGGGCGCCGGGTTCACCGCCGTCATCCAGCTGGGGACGATGGCCGCGGTGCTCGTCTACTTTCGCGCCGACCTCTGGCGAATCGGGCAGGCCTGGCTGCGCGAGCTGCGGGTTCCCTTCCGGCAACAGAGCCACGAGGCAAAGCTCGGCACGTTCATCCTGCTGGGCACGATCCCGATCTCGCTCTTCGGTTTCGCCTTCAGGGACCAGATCGAGTCGGGCGCCCGCGATCTATATCTGATCGGGTCCGCGCTGATCCTGTTCTCATTCCTCATGCTGGTCTCCGAGCGGGTGGGAGCGCACCGCCGCCGGTTGGAGGACCTGAATGGGCGCGACGGGCTGTTCATCGGAATTGCCCAGTCCCTCACCCTCATTCCCGGTGTGTCCCGATCGGGCGCGACGATTTCCGCCGGTCTCTTCCGCAACTTCGATCGTTTCGCCGCCGCGCGCTACTCGTTTCTGCTCTCGGTCCCGGCCGTGGTCCTCAGTGGCCTCTTCGAGTTGCGGGAGATCGGCGGGGATGGGGGCGCCTCGATCGCCGCCACCGTGACCGCGACGGCCATTGCCTTTATCTCCGGCTTCGCGGCGATCGCTTGGCTGCTTCGCTACCTGTCGTCCCACACGCTGGCTGTGTTCGCTGCGTACCGCATCCCGCTCGGGGTGGTGGTCCTCGTGCTGGCTGCGACAGGGGCGATCGTCTAATGGGCCTTGACGTCGGGGGCGGAGCCGAATCGGCGACAATCCTGGGTCGTGACCATGCGACGTAGCGCCCGGCTGATCGTAACTCTGCTCTGCGGCCTAGTCGTCGCCCTCGGCGCCGACGCCGTTCTCAGCGTCACGACCGGCGAAGAGATCGCCCTCGGTGCCACCCTGTTGCTGGTGCTGGTGACGACGCTGACCTTCGCCTGGGCCACCCGCTAGCGGACCGTCGTGCGGGACTGGCCAGGGTCCCATTCGAGGGCCCAATTTGAGCGAGAGTCAGAGCAACTCAGACCGTTTGAAACCGCCTGGGGAGGCGTAAACCGAACCCGACGGCACCCCTTCACACGAATAGCGCATTCGGCTGGGGGCCGAAAGGTCGCCGGTTCAAATCCAGTCGCCCCGATTTTCTTGGTATTCCCTGCTTCACTCCCCAGCAGGACGTCTCGCCCTGAGCTCACCTGGTCGGTGGCGGGAGCCCTCACCCAGATCGAGCCCGGCGACGTAACCTGAGTCGACGGATGGCGAGGTGGCGCAAGACAAGGTCTGCGGATGCAGGCGGGCGCAGGGTCCTCTCGATAGCGGGCCTAAAAGCAGCGGACCTCGTCGATTCAATGGGCAGGCTCCACCGTCACCGCTGTCACATCCTCGACCTTGTCAGCCCGACACCCGGACGGGTGCTCTTTGGTCCGGCGGTGACGATCTCCTACTTCCCGAGCTGCTCTGCGGCGCTCGATCCCGAGCGCTACAACCTCCAGACCCTCTTCTACGAGGCGGTCGGGGACGAGCCCGCGGGGAAGGTCCTGGTGCTGGCGAGCAACGGCTACACCGACGTCTCGATGGGCGGCGGTACTAAGCTCTCGCGGCTCCAGAACCAAGGCTGCTCCGGCGTGCTCACCGATGGCCGCCTGCGCGACTTCGACGAGCTGGCCGGCTATGACTTCGTCGCTTACTGCTCGGGCGAGGCGACCAAATGGGGCGGAGGGGAGGTGACCCCGTTCCAGGTCAACGTTCCGGTCGTCGTCTCCGGCGTAGGGGTGATACCCGGCCAGTACGTCTTCGCGGACAGCTCGGGGGCGGTGGTGATCCCGGATGGCCAGGTCGAGCAAGTGATCGCGGGCGCGCGCGCGGTCGAGGCAGAAGACGACGACTCTCGATCGCAGATCCAGCAGGAGCGATGAAGACCGCGCTTCTGACGGCTAAGCCTCCCGGTACCGGATTGGTACCCACTGCTACGTCCGATGAGTCCAGAACGTCCGCGGACGTGGAGGGTGTGGACGTCGGAGAGGCTCATAGACGTCTCGGGCGGACTTCGTCTTCGGCTGGGGGCCGAAAGGTCGCTGGTTCAAATCCAGTCGCCCCGACTGAGAAAAACCCCCGCTAGCGCGGGGGTTTTCTATTTGTCAGGTGATCTCTTGTTCGCGCCGCGGGGTCCAAATGGGGTCCAATTTATTTCGTGACCTGCGTCGGCTCGGTGTCATCAGTGGCCGCCCAACTTGCCAGCAGGTTGGGTGCTTCCTCGGAGCGGCTACCCGGTTCGGCGGTGAAGACCGCCAGCCGTAGTCCGGCGTCGGCCGCGAGCTCCATGACCTCGTAGCTGAGCGCGAGGGCCCCGACGACTGGATGGTGAAGGCGCTTGCTGCCCGTCTGGTGGTAGCGCACGTTGTGCGCCGCCCACCAGGTGCGAAACGGCTCACTGCGGGTGGAGAGTTCGCCGACGAGATCCGACAGCGCGCGGTCGTAGGGGTTTCGGCCCGCCATCGAGCGAAGCGCTCCGACTAGGTCCTTTGCCGCCCTCTCCCAGTCGACGAAGAACTCCTGAGCAGCCGGATCGAGGAAAGTGAAGCGTGCGCTGTTGGGCGGCTGCTCGCGACTCTCGAAAAGCGGAGCGTAGAGAGCGCGGCCCAGCTGGTTCGCGGCGAGATAGTCACAGCGCATGTTGCTCACCGTCGCCGGCGAGCCTATGTCGTCGAGGATCTGCTGCACGACCGGCCGGACGCGGCTTTGGACCTGGCGGCGCCGAGACCGCGCGGAGACTGGGTTGCCGGCCCGGGCGAGATCGAATAGGTGCGCACGCTCGGCGTCGTCGAGACGCAGAGCGTCGGCCAGCGCCTCGAGGACGCTGTCGGACGCGCCGGTGGCGTTGCCCCGCTCCAGGCGTTTGTAGTACTCGACGCTCACTCCGGCCAGGGAGGCCACCTCCTCGCGCCGCAGTCCGGGAACTCGCCGCTGGCCGTAGCTCGGCAGGCCGACCTGCTCGGGCGTGACCTTTGCTCGCCTTGAAGTCAGGAACTCCGAGAGCTGGCTTGCTGCGTCCACGGTTTGCACTGTACGCCGGGTAAACGCGCTCAGAGGTGCCCTCTCAATACCCCTCTGACAAGGCCTCTCAGATTTCGCTGATCGGTGGAAAGGTGGAACCCATGAACGCTGAGAACACACGAGACCGCGTCGCGGTGATCACCGGCGCCTCGTCGGGCATCGGCGAAGCGACCGCCCGAGCGCTGGCTGCCGACGGCCACCGCGTAGCGCTGCTAGCACGGCGCCTCGACCGCATCGAGGCGCGGGCCGAAGACCTCGGCAAGGACGCAATCGCGATCCAGGCCGACGTCACCGATCGCGACTCGATCGTGGCCGCCGGACGGCGCGTTCAGGACGAGCTCGGCGGCGCCGACATCCTGGTCAACAACGCCGGCCTGATGCTGCTCGGGCCCTTCTCGACCGAGCTCGCGGACGACTACCGCCGGATGGTCGAGACGAATCTGCTCGGCGCGATCACGACGACGGAGGTGTTCCTCGACCAACTCCTCGCCGACGGCGGCGGCGACCTGGTCAACCTCTCCTCCGTCGCCGGCCGGACCGCGCGGCCCGGGAACGCCGTCTATGCCGCGACCAAGTGGGGGATGAACGGCTGGTCCGAATCGCTGCGCCAACAGCTGCAGCCCGACGTGCGCGTGATCGTCATCGAGCCCGGTGCGGTCGCCACCGAGCTTCCCGAGCACATCACCGACGAGGAGACCAAAACGGCTGTCGAGCAGATGTACGAGGCGACCGCGATCAGGGCCGAAGACATCGCCGAGATCATCGCCTTCGCCGTCTCGCGGCGGCGTGGCGTGTCGCTCAACGAGATCCTCGTCCGTCCCACCGCACAGGAGGGGTGATGACGCCCGATCCGACCCTGGAGCTGAACAACGGCGCGAGAATGCCGGCCCTCGGCTTCGGCGTCTTCCAGACCCCGCCCGAGGAGACCGCCGCGTCGGTCGAGGAGGCCCTGCGAGTCGGCTACCGGTTGGTCGACACCGCCGCTGGCTACGGCAACGAGCGTGGGGTCGGCGAAGGCCTCCGCAGCTCGGGCCTCGCCCCCGACGACGTGTTCCTCGAAACGAAGGTGTGGATCAGCGACTACGGCTCCGACGCCACGCTGCACGCGTTCGACAAGAGCGCCGGCAAGCTCGGCGTCGACCAGCTCGACCTGCTGATCCTGCATCAGCCGCTGCCGAGCCACTTCGATCTCACGCTCGACGCCTACCGGGCACTGGAGAAACTGCTGGCCGACGACAAGGTGCGCGCGATCGGTGTGAGCAACTTCATGCCCGAGCACCTCAAGCGGCTGCTGACCGAGACGTCCGTGGTGCCCGCCGTAAACCAGATCGAGCTTCATCCGTATTTCCAGCAGAGCGAGCTGCAAGCTCTGCACGCCGAGCACGGCATTGCGACGCAGGCGTGGTCGCCCATCGGCGGCATCACGTCCTACCGCGACAGCGAGAAGACCACCTTCGAGGACCCGACGCTGCTCGAAATCGCGGGGAGACACGACAAGTCGGCGGCTCAGGTGATGCTGCGCTGGCACCTGCAGAAGGGCCGCTCAGCGATCCCGAAGTCGCCAAGCCGGCCCGCATCGCCGAGAACTTCGACGTCTTCGACTTCGAGCTGGCGAGTGAGGAGCTCACGGCGATCGACGCCCTCGACACCGGCGTGCGCGGCGGGCCGGATCCCGAGAGCATCACCCTGGAGTCGTTCGGCCGGGAGATTCCGGAGGCCTGAAGGAGACGCGATGAGGAAGAGAAGGCTCGGACAAGACCTGGAGGTCTCCGCGATCGGACTCGGCTGCATGGGCCTCAGCTACGGCTATGGCCCGGCAATCGACCGGCACGAGGGCATCCGCCTGATTCGAAGAGCCCATGAACTGGGCGTCACCCTCTTCGACACCGCCGAGGCCTATGGACCATTCACCAACGAGGAGCTCGTCGGCGAGGCGCTCGAGCCGATCCGAGACGAGGTCGTGATCGCCACGAAGTTCGGCTTCGAGGATGGCGACCCACGGAAAGATCAGGACAGTCGCCCGGAGCGGATCCGCGAGGTCGCCGAGGCGGCGCTGAAGCGGCTGCGCACCGACCGGATCGACCTCTTCTACCAGCACCGCGTCGACAAGAACGTGCCGATCGAAGAGGTCGCGGGCACCGTGAGCGAGCTGATCGCGGAGGGCAAGGTCGGGCATTTCGGATTGTCGGAGGCGGGTGCCGAGACGATCCGTCGCGCGCACGCTGTCCAGCCCGTGACCGCGCTGCAGAGCGAATACTCGATGTGGTGGCGCGAGCCTGAGGAGGAGATCCTCCCGACGCTCGAGGAGCTCGGCATCGGCTTCGTCCCCTTCAGCCCTCTCGGGAAGGGTTTTCTGACCGGGAAGATCGATCAGAGCACCGAGTTTGCTGGGGATGATTTCCGCAGCATCGTGCCTCGCTTCTCAGCCGAGGCGCTGAAGGCGAACCAGGAGCTGGTCGATCTGCTCGGCGAGCTCGCTGAGGACAAAGGTGTAACGCCCGCGCAGCTGGCGCTGGCGTGGCTGCTGGCCCAGAAGCCGTGGATAGTGCCGATCCCGGGCACGACCAAGGTCGGCCGGCTGGAGGAGAACGTCGGCGCTGCCGAGGTCGTGTTCGACGACTCGGAGCTGGACCGAATCGAATCAGCCCTCTCCCGGATCGAGGTCGAGGGCGAGCGCTATCCCGCGGCGATGCAGGCCCGGATCGATCGCTAGCGGACGACGCCCTCAGCCGGCGCCGATCATGACTAGAAACTCGCGCACCGTCAGCACCGGTAGCTCCTCCGTCAGCGCGAGCAGGTGGCGATCGCCTGAGACGAGCACCGCTCGCTCCGACTCCGCGAGGGCGAGCAGATAATCGTCTCCGGGATCCTCCGATCGCGTGGTCGGACGCTCGGCGGGGTCGTCGACGAGGATCGCCTCGCGCCGGAGCCAGTCGATCAGTGCTGCTGACTCATCACTGCTGATCCGCTCGGCCAGCTTGGGATAGGCGAGGGCTCGCTCAAGCTCCTGGAGCAGGAGGGCGGAGACGATCAGATCGAAGCGGCCCTCTAGCCAGGCGCGGAGGACCTTGGCGGGCGTGCCGTCGCGCGAGAGGAGGGCCGAGATGATGACGTTCGGGTCGAGGATCGCCCGCACGTCTCAGCGACGCTTGCGGCGTGGGCGACCCGGCCTCGTCTCGTGCTGCGCCTCCACGGCCAACTGCGACGCCTGCTTCTCGGACATCCCCTTCCGTGCCCAGAGCTCGTCGAGCAGGTTGACGCCGAGATCGCGGCGGAGGGCGTCCTCGATCACTTGGCTCTCCCGCTGGCCGGCGCGTGCAGCGCGATGTTTGACGGCACGCAGCACGTCGTCGTCGATTGTCAGAGTGGTCCGGACCTTCGCCATAGCTGCACCTTAGCATCATGATGCACATTCCCCTGGGGGCCGAAAGGTCGCTGGTTCAAATCCAGTCGCCCCGATTTCTTCCCGACACTCGGAATACGGCAACGCTCGGACGAAATACGGCAGTTCAGCGGTTGTGTGGTGGGGGTGGCGAGATCTACGGTCCTCCCCGCAAGCAATCAACTCCGCGGAAGGGGAGAAATCGATGAAGACATTCGTGATTGAGCGTGAGATTCCGGGGGCCAGCAAGCTCACCGACGAGGAGCTGAGGGGCATCACCACCACGTCGAACGACGCGGTCGACTCGCTCAAGAAGCCGTACACATGGCTGCACAGCTACGTCGCCGGCGACAAGATCTACTGCTTCCACCAGGCCGAGAATGCGGACGTGATCCGCGAGCACTCGAAGACCGGCGGGTTCCCCGCCAACCTCGTGGCCGAGGTCACATCGGTTTTCGACCGCACCGGGCCGCGGGAGCTGCCGAGCTAGAGATCCGGCG
>JBKPIV010000141.1:0-9492 GCA_046730395.1 Actinomycetota bacterium
ATCGAGGTGTTCAAGAAGCAGCGCCCCGGCGAGCCTCCGACGCTCGACAACGCCCGCAACCTGCTCAAGGCGCTCTTCTTCGACCCGAAGCGCTACGACCTGACCAAGGTGGGCCGCTACAAGCTCAACCAGCGGCTCGGCGTCAAGGTGCCCGACGACACGCGCGTGCTGACGACCGAGGACATCCTCGCGCTCGTCAAGAGGCTTGTCGAACTGCCCCACCGGCTCGGTGTCGGCCTCGATCGTGTGGCGGATGTAGACCGAGTCGTCGAAGAGCTTCAGGATCTCCTCGTCGGAGACGAAGCCCATCGCGCGCAGGAGCACGGTGACCGGGAGCTTTCGCTTGCGGTCGATGCGGGCATACACGCGGCCCTTCTTGTCGATCTCGAGCTCGAGCCAGGAGCCCCGGGCCGGCATCAGGTTGGCGATGAAGACCTGCTTCTCGCGGTCCTTCGGCTCCATCACGTAGGCGCCCGGGGAGCGCACGAGCTGGGTGACGACGACCCGCTCGGTGCCGTTGATGATGAAGGTGCCGCGATCCGTCATCCACGGGAAGTCGCCCATGAACACGGTCTGCTCGCGGATCTCACCGGTCTCGCGGTTCTGGAACGCCACCTTGACGTTCAAGGGGCGCGAGTAGGTGATGTCCTTCTCACGGCACTCGGCGACCGAGTGTGTGGGCTCGTCGAACTTGAAGTCGTCGAAGACGATCGCGAGGTTGCCGGTGTAGTCCTCGATCGGCGAGATGTCGTCGATCGTCTCCCGCAGCAGCCCGTCCTTCGGATTGGTGAGGTGCTCGAAGGAGAGGCGCTGGATGTCTATTAGGTGTGGAACTTCAAGCGGGTTCTCGAGACGTGAAAAGGTCCTCCGGGTGACAGGGGCAGCATGAGATCTGGCCAACTGGGCGACTCCTCAGAAGGTCGGGTAACGGCGAATCTGCGCGAGTAGATTCGGTGGCAGCAAGGCTCAACGGCGCGCGACCCTGCAAAATACCATAGCCACGCACGCACATGCAAGCCTAGCAGGCGTGCGTGCGTAATCGGGCGTTATGAGGGCCGGTGGCGCGTTTTTGACGCCATGGGGCCAAGAGGCACCCGGCGCGACCTACTTTACTTCAGTTCGACTCGCCCCTGAACGGGGAAGGCTGCGTTTCGTGATCAGGCATACGAGCCAGTCGTCCTCGTCCACAAAGCAGCCAACGGTAGCGGTATCTGCCAGCACCTGATTCAGATAGACCGTCCCGTGCCGGGGTCGCCGGATGATGAATTCCCCCTCCTCGATGTCGAAGTTCCATTGGTGGAGGCCACGGTAGAACTGATGGCGTGCCTCGCTCCGATTGTGCTTGAGGACCACGAAGCGTTCCTCCTTTACCAATTCGACCATGTTCGTGATCACCCGCACGGGGTCGTAACAGTGGTCGAGCGCGTTCAGGGCGAACGCGATGTCGTACGTACCGCGCTGAAATCGATCTAGAAGGTCCTCGCCGCGACAAGCGATCGTGGGCACCGGCGGTTCGATTCCCGCCTCCGCATTGATCCGCGCGTACTCATCCGCGAGCGGATCGGTGGCGGTGATCCTCAGCGTCTTACCAGGGTAGGTCTTGCCTAGTGCCGTCAGAGGCCCGGCGCCGACATCGATGATCGAGATGGCGTCTTCGGGGATCCGGCCGATCAGCATCCTCACGACTGGGTCGCGCATCGGCGCCTGGCGGTCGACCCTGAGCTTGTAGTCCTCGAGCCGGGCGACGCGGCCAGGTAGCGCCTTCTCCCAGAAGTCGACCTCCTCTGGGAGACCCTCGCTCCAGACTCGCTGCGGGGCCTTCAGCCCCACCAAGGCCGCCCGCGACGAGCGATACACCCTCCCCAAGATTCGGGAACGCTTCGCCCACCGCCTTAACGTCCCGAGCACGGCGGGCCGTGCGCCAGACTCGGCCGGGTGCACCAGCGCGAGGGTCCGCAGCGGCCTTACTTCAGCTCGACCTCGCCGCCGGCCTCCTCCAGCTCCGCCTTGAGCTTCTCGGCCTCCTCGCGGTCGAGGCCCTCCTTGACGGGCTTCGGCGCCGAGTCGACCAGCGCCTTGGCCTCCTTCAGGCCCAGCCCGGTGGCGGCGCGCACTGCCTTGATCACCTGGATCTTCCTGTCGCCGGGCGCGGTGAGCACGACGTCGGCCGTCGCGGCCTCCTCCGCCGCGCCCTCGCCGTCGGCCGCCGGGGCACCGGCGGCCGGGGCGGCCGCCGCCACGGCGGTCGCCGAGACGCCGAACTCCTCCTCGAGCGCCGTGATGCGCGCAGATAGCTCCAGCACGGAGATGCTCTTCAGCTCCTCGATCCACTCCTCGGTGGACATCGCCTTGGTTGCCACTTACTGCTCCTCTTCGTCGTCTGTGGTGTCTTCCGAAGTCTCTGTATCTGTGTCCTCGCCGGTCGCCGCCTCCTTCGCGATCTGCTGCTCGGGCGAGCCCTCCTCGTACTGCGTTGGGTCCTCGGCCTCCTCGACCGGCACCTGGGCCCGCTCCTGCTCCTCCGCGTTCGGCTCCGGCTCAGGGGCCGGCTCGGGCTCCTCGGACTCCTCTTCCGCCTCCTCCGCGACCTCGGGCTCGGCGGCCGGCTCCTCGGGCGCGGCCCCCTCCGCTGCGGGCTCCTCAGGGGGCGCCCCGCCCCCGACGAGCCCCTTCTCGGCGATCTCTCCGAGCCCCACCGCGAGCCCGGAGAGCAGCGACGCAAGGCCCCGGGTCAACCCGGTGAGCGGGCTCGCCGCGACCCCAACCAGCTGCCCGTGCAGGACGTCGAGCGCCGGCAGGCGGGCAATCTCCTGGAACTTCTCCGGCTCGAGCGGCTCGCCGTCCATCACCCCGCCCCGGTAGTCGAGGACGTTGTTCTGGCGGGCGAAGGTGGCGATCGCCTTCGCGGCTGTGACCGCGTCCCCCTTCACGAAGGTGAGGGCGATCGGCCCCTCGAAGAGCTCCTCCAGCTCCGCGGTCCCGGCCTTCTCGGCCGCACGCTTGGCGAGCCGGTTCTTGACCACCCGGAAGCTCGCGTCGGCCTCGGACAGCCTGGAGCGCAGCTCCGCCGCCTGCGGCACGCTGATCCCGCGGTAATCGACCGCGAAGATCGCGCTCGCGTCGCCGAGCCGCGCGGCGAGCTCTTCTACGACCGCTGTCTTCTCTTCCTTGTTCATCCGTCGTTCTGTGCTCGGGCCGCCGCGAAAAAGCCCGCACGCAGGCGGGCTCGAAGCAAAAGGCTCCTGACCTCGCCTGCGCCGGTCTTCCGGGCCCGAATGGGTCACGAGCCCCGCCGGCGGTCTTTGGCAAGCGCTTGGAGGCGCGATGGTAGCCGATGCGGCTCCGCCGGAGCTTCCGTTAGCGGAGCACGCTCCGCGCCCGGGACGGAAGCAACTAGCCCAGGACCTCCGGCGGCAGGCGGCGGATGTTGAGAAAGCCACCGTGCTCGACCTTGATCGCGTCGTTCGCATTGGCCCGATGCTCGGGATCGCCCGCCGTCACGACCAAATTGACATACAGGGGCGTTGGGGAGTTCTTCAGCATGCGCAGCGTGCCGTACTTCTCGGTCGTGTAGCTCTTTCCCGGCTTGCAGTTGGTGCCGTTGAACTTGCCGATCTCGCCGTTGAACGTGCCCAGGTCGCGTGCGTGGCCATGGAGGTCGGAGCCGCGAGGGGAATCGGTGAGGATCACCTGGGTGGAGACCCGGGCGGGGTAGCCGTGTGGGTTTCTGGCCGTCATCTTCGCGTTCAGCAAGAGCTGCTCGTCTTTCTTCAGGTTCACTAGTCGCATCGAGTAGACAACCGTCGGCTGGCTCTTCTCGACCGCGACGTGCGAATTGCGGAGCGACTTCGCGGAAACCAGCCTGCCGCTCGGCTCCGGCTTACCGCGGTAGCGGACGAGACTGAGCTTGCCCATGTCGCCCTTTGCAAACGCCCGCTTGCCACCGGCCGGAGGCTCGTTCTGACCGACCAAGAGGACATCGCCGTCTTCGGCGCGTGAATCGTGGGCGCTTATCACCAGGTTGAGGTGCGTGTCGCCTTGCCAGCCCAGGCCGCGCGCCGGGACGGCGTAGGAGATGCCGCCGAAAACCAGTCGGTGGTGGTGCTGGGCTTGGTCGCAGGTCTCACGCTTGACCGGAGTCAGGGCGCGCGTGTGGCCATTCGGCTCGGTGGCGTCGCCACCGCCGGCCAGGAGCAGGCGCGCTAGGAGCTTAGGGCTGTAGCCGTACGGCTTCCCGACCGCGTCGCTCGCGCGGGGTGCGTCGGTCGTGACCTCGAGCTCGGCGCTGACCTCGATCCTGTCGCCCGGCGCGAGGTCGGGCATGCTCGCGTACGCCGGGTGGCCCGGCGCAAGCGACATCACGACGTGCTTGCTGGCACCTGCGGCGCGGGTGATCGGGATAGTTAGCCGGCGCTCTGGATCCTTTTCGCTCGAGCAGGCGAGAACAGTCGCGCTTTCATCCTTCGCGGCCATGTGCGCTCCGGCCACCATAACCGCCGATCCGTCGTGCCCGTCGGTTAGCGTGGCGGCCATCGGGAACCGCTCCAGCAACGGGCGCGCGCGGCCTGGCCAAGGGAGCGCTGGACTTTGAGGGCTGGCTGGTGGCTCTTCGCCAGCGCGCTTGTCGCCGGCTATCTGCTCGCCCTCGGGTTGACGGTGGCGAGCGTGGTCGCCGGCAACCCCTCTGGGAACGACGAGCACTGGTGTGCCGGATTGGCGGCGGTCGGGGTGTTGGTCCTCTTCACGATCGTCCTGCGGCTGCTCAAGATTCGCGTCAGCGGCTTGGTGATCGGCCAGGACAGGCGCCTCTCGACCTCCAAGCTACAGGCGCTCCTTTGGACCTATGCGCTCCTTGGAGTGCTGCTGGCGATCGTCATCGCCAACTGGATCGGGGCAAGCGCCGGCTTTGACTCGCTCGTCGACCAGGGACTCCCCGAGGAGTACCTGATCCTGCTCGGCGGTCCCTTCGCCGCGGCAATCGCCAGCAAGGCCTTGGTCTCCAGCAAGGTGGAGAGCGGCACCTTGACCAAGACGGAGGGTGCGGCTCGCGCCGACCCCGGCCGGCGCGCCGGCGAGGCCTTCGGCGATGACCAAGGCAATACCGACCTCGTCGACACGCAATACCTGCTCTTCAACTTCCTCGGTCTGCTCTACGTGCTCGGCGGCTTCGTCGCCGATCCCAGCGGCGGGGTGCCATCGATCCCGGGCCTGCTAGTCGGCCTGACGAGCGTGAGCGCCGCCACGTATGTCTCACGAAAGGCCATTCAGAGCAACGTTCCGGTTCTCAGCGCCGTGGTGCCAGCGGAGGGGGCACCCGGCGACCCGGTTCGTCTCATCGGACGCAATCTCCTCATTCCCCACCACGACGGCGCCTACCACGAGGTCTTCGTGCTCTTCGACCAGCGCGCGGCCCAGGTGATCGGTCTACGCAAGGAGGAAGAGCATCTCGCGCCCGATGACGGCGACACGGAGCACCTGCCACGACATGAAGCCTCCGGCGATGACGAGGTCTGGGTTGAGGTCCCGCACGGCCTGAGCGTCGGCACCGTCAGGGTCACGGTGCGCAACTTCAGGGGCGTCGCGACCACCGATCGCGTCGAGTTTGAGGTGGCGAGCTAGGGGCTGATGCCCGATCAGGCGGAGGTCGCGGCCGGCGCCTCGTCGGGCGCGGCGCCGTCGCCCGCCGCGGCCCCCTCGCCGAGTCCGGCGAGGATCTCCGCCTCGCGGATCCGCGAGGTATCGACGCGGATCCCCGGCCCCATGCTCGTCGCCAGGGTGATCGAGAGCAGGTAGCGGCCCTTGGCGGCGGCGGGGCGGGCGCGGACGATCTCGTCGACGACCGCGGCGTAGTTCTCCAGCAGCGCGCGCTCGTCGAAGCTCGCCTTGCCGATCGCGAGGTGGACGACCGCCTGGCGGTCGGTTCGGTACTCGACCTTGCCGGCCTTCGACTCGGTGACCGCCCTGGCGATGTCGGTGGTCACGGTGCCGACCTTCGGGTTCGGCATCTTGCCCTGCGGGCCGAGGATCCGCCCCAGCTTGGAGACCACCGGGCCCATCAGGTCGGGCGTCGCGATCGCGACGTCGAAGTCGGTCCAGCCGTCGTTGACCCGGTCGGCGAGGTCCTGGGCGCCGACGAAGTCGGCGCCGGCCTCCTCCGCGGCCCGGGCAGCGTCGCCGTCGGCGAACACGGCCACCGACACCTCCTTGCCGAGGCCGTTGGGCAGCGCGAGGGTGCCGCGAAGCTGCTCCTCGGCGTGGCGGACGTTGACCCCGAGGCGCAGGTGGACCTCGACCGTCTCGTCGAACTTCGCCGAGGCGGTCTCCTTGACCAGCGAGATCGCCTCCGCGGGGGAGTAGTGGCGGTCGCGGTCGACCATCTCGTAGGCGGCGCGGAAGCGCTTGCCGCGGTGGCGCGCCATCTCTAGGCCTCCATCCCGTCGACCTCGACGCCCATCGAGCGGGCGGTGCCGGCGATGATCTTCGAGGCAGCATCGAGGTCGTTGGCGTTCAGGTCGGGCATCTTGCGCTCGGCGATCTGGCGCACCTGGGCGGCGGTGATCCGGCCGACCTTCTCGCGGTTGGGCTCGCCGGAGCCCTTCTCGATCCCGGCCGCCTCCTTGATCAGCACGGCGGCGGGCGGGGTCTTGGTGATGAACTCGAACGAGCGGTCCTCGTAGACCGTGATCTCGACCGGGATGATCGTGCCGGCGTCCTGCTGGGTCTGGGCGTTGAACGCCTTGCAGAACTCCATGATGTTGACCCCGTGCTGGCCCAGCGCGGGCCCCACCGGCGGCGCGGGGTTCGCGGCCGCGGCCGGGATCTGGAGCTTGATCATCGTGAGGACCTTGCGGGCCATCGGCACCCAGCCTAGCCGCCGCTAGATCTTCTTCACTTGGTCGTAGCCGACCTCGACCGGGGTCTCGCGGCCGAAGATCGAGACCAGCACCTTGAGCTTCGCCGCGTCCTCGTTGATCTCCGCGATCTCGCCGGAGAAGTCAGAGAGCGGGCCGGAGATCACCTTGACCGTCTCGCCGATGCTGAATTGGGCGCGGCTTCGCGGCCGCTCGGCCGTCTCGCGGTGAAGCAGGCGGTCGACCTCGGGCTGGGAGAGGGGGATCGGCTTGTTCCGCGAGCCGACGAAGCCGGTCACGCCGGGGGTGTTCTTGACCAGGTTCCAGGCGTCGTCCGACATCTCCATCTGGACCAGGACGTAGCCGGGCATGGTGCGCTTCTCGGTCTGCACCCGCTGGCCGTCCTTGAGCTCGGAGACCTGCTCCGTGGGGACGACGACCTGGCGCACTCGCTGGCGCTGGCCCATGGTCTCGATCCGGTGCTCGAGGTTCTGCTTGACCTTGTTCTCGTGCCCGGAATAGGTGTTGATCACATACCAACGGAACATGGATCAGTGGCTGGTCGTTCGTGTCTCGTCGTTCGTGGGGCGGCCGGCGGTTAGAGGATCCGCTGGACGATCCAGTTGAAGAGCGCGTCCAGGGCCCCCAGGTAGGCGGCCGCGATGGCGATGAACACCACGGTCACCGCCGAGGCCTGAATCAGCGTCTCGCGGTCGGGCCACTGAACCCGCTTCAGCTCCGCCCAGCAGGAGACCAGGAAGCCGATCACCGCGCCTCGCGGGCGCTCGGCGGGGGCGGCCGGGGCCTGGCGGCGCCTCTCCGCCGACTCCTTGGCCCGCCGCTGACGCTCGCGCTCCTCGCGGCGGCGCTGGCGGCGGCTGACCTTGGCCGGGGCCTCCTCGACCGGCGCGCCGACCTCGATCGGCGCCTGGCTGGGGGCCCCCACGTCGGCGCGGGACGGCGCCGGCGCCTCGGGCGCCTCGGCCGGCGGGCCGTCGCTTGAGCGGGTCAGCTGCTCGAGGTCCGCTCCCTCCTCGGCGAGCTCCGCCTCCGCCTCGTAGGCGGTCTCCGGCACCTGGGTCCGCTGCTGGGCCCGGGAGTCCGCGTCGCGCTGGCGCTCGGCCTCGCGGGCGGCGCGCGCTTCGCGCGCCCGCCGCTCGGCCTTCCGCTGCGCTCGAGTCTTCGCCACAGCTACACCGCTCCTTGCTCAGCGCGTCTCCCTGTGAGGGGTGTGGCGCCGGCACCAGTGACAGTACTTGCGCAGCTCGAGCCGCTCCGGCGTGTTCCGGCGCGACTTGTTGGTCTGGTAGTTGCGCCGCTTGCACTCCTGGCAAGCGAGCGTCACGGCGATTCGAACTTCTCCGCGGGCCATGCCTGGTCGTACTTCCCCTCTTCGGTCCGGGCGGGCGGCGCTCCTTCACGACGATCTCCACCCTCAGAAAAAAGACCTCGCCCCTCGCTTGCGGCGAGGGAGCGCGAGGTGGGCCGAAGGATAGCGCGCTAGCTGTAATCCCTGAGCCCGTTGTTTCGTCCGGGACCCCTTGAAGGCTGGGGGTGTCTACCCCACCCAGCCTCAAGGAGGTCTCCGGATGAAGCTCCACGCTAACGCCGCGCTCAGTCTGAACAAGCGCCGGCTCCTCATTCGCCGGGTCATCGAGGAACGGCGATCGCTCACCGAGGCGGCCGAGGCCGCCGAGGTGAGCGAGCCGACGGCCCGCAAGTGGGTCGCCCGCTACCTGACCGAGGGCAAGGGCGGCCTGCTCGATCGGCCCTCGGCCGCCCACCGCGTCCACAATCGCACCCCCGAGGACCGGATCGCGGCGATCCGCGCGCTTCGGCGCCCGCGCCTCACGGGCGCCGAGATCGCCGAGGTCCTGGGGATGCCCGAGACGACGGTCTCCGGGATCCTCACCCGCTCGGGGCTCGGTCGCCTCGGCCGCCCGGGGATGGAGACGCCGCGTCGCTACGAGCGCGCCCGCCCCGGCGAGCTCCTCCACATCGACGTCAAGAAGCTGGGCCGAATCGAGGGAGGCGCGGGGCACCGGATCGCCGGCAGGCCGCGCGGCAACCGGATGCGGACGGACCGCGCCGGACACAGGCGCCGCCAGGTCGGCTGGGAGTTCGTCCACGTCTGCGTCGACGATGCCACCCGCTTCGCCTACGCCGAGGTGCTCGCCGACGAGCGCGCGCCGACCGCGGTCGCCTTCCTGCGCCGGGCGCTCGCCTTCTACCGCGCCCATGGGGTCTCGGTCGAGCGGTTGATGACCGATAACGGATCGGCCTACGTCTCGGCCGCCTTCGGACTCGCCTGCCGGACGCTGCGGCTAAAGCACTCCCGCACCCAGCCCTACCGGCCGCAGACCAACGGCAAGGCCGAGCGCTTCATCCGCACTCTGGTCTCGGAATGGGCCTATGCCGCCGTCTACGGCTCCTCGCGGGAGCGCGAGGCGGCGCTTGCGGCGTGGCTGGAGCGCTACAACACCACGAGAAGACACGGCGCCCTTGGTCACCGGCCGCCGATCGCGCGGCTACGGGAGCTCCGGGGAACAAGGTGACTGGGAACTACACCTACCCAGCCATCGGCGTTCCCCGCGCTACGCGGCGATGCGCAGCGGCGGCCCCGAGGCGACGAGCTTGTGGA
>JBKPIV010000142.1:0-7577 GCA_046730395.1 Actinomycetota bacterium
GATACGCGGGAGCCTTGGGATCCATCGCTCGCTTGCTCACGACTTGTCATGCCTGCTTTGGATCCCCCGATCACCCCGTCGAGCGGGACGAGCGTCGACTCGATCATCCTGCGCAATGAGTTCCTCCTGTTCTGTCGCGGATGCCGCACTGTTCCTCCGGTCGTGCCTCATGAGTCGGGAGGGCCCGCCTCCTGATTGCTGGGTTGGCGACTGCCAGCTTCGACTCGGACGACGCTGCGTCGCTCGGGCTTTGTGCTCGCGATTTCGGGGCGCCCGTTTCGCGACGCCCAGAGAGCGCGGCGAGCCTCGTCCTTCTTCTCTTGGAAGCGCACGAGCGCGGCGGTCGTGGCCGCCGCCTTCTCACCGTCGAAGAGCGGAAGACCGGCCGGCATCAAGGAGCGCGCCTCCTCGGTCAGCGCGATGAAGCGCTGAACGTCCGCGACATGGTCGGCGTCACCGTCGAAAACGACGAAGAACACGGCGAGCAGAGCCCACACCGCGAGCGCGAAGAGCAATCCGGCTGCCAACCCGAGCCCGAGCCACACCGCGGTCTGTCCCGCGAGAAGCGTCACGTCACGATCTCCTTGTCACATCTGGCGTGTTTGGTGGGTCACTGCTATGACACGACGCGACGGAGGAATGTGACCGGTGGATGAGCGCGACTGGCTGGCGGAGCGCTTCGATGAGCACCGCAGCCATCTGCGGGCGGTGGCCTACCGGATGCTCGGCTCGCTGAGCGAGGCCGACGACGCCGTCCAGGAGGCGTGGGTGCAGCTGAGCCGCACGGACGCGAGCGCGGTCGAGAACCTGGGCGGCTGGCTTACGACGGTCGTCGGCCGCGTTTCGCTGAACATGCTCCGCTCGCGCAAGGCGCGGCGCGAGGAGCCGCTCGGCGTCCACCTGCCCGACCCGATCCTCGATCGTGCCGACGGGATGAGCCCGGAGCACGAGGCCCTGCTGGCCGACTCGGTGGGGCTGGCGCTGCTCGTGGTGCTCGAGACCCTCTCCCCGCCCGAGCGGCTCTCATTCGTCCTGCACGACATGTTCGCGGTGCCATTCGACGAGATCGCGCCGATCGTCGACCGCTCCCCCGAGGCGGCACGCCAGCTCGCGAGCCGCGCACGCCGCCGGCTCCAGGGCGAGAACGCGGTCCCCAACGCCGACCTCACCACGCAGCGTGAGATGGCCGATGCCTTTATGGCGGCTGCTCGCGAGGGGGACTTCGAGGCACTGCTCGAGCTACTCGATCCCGACGTGGTGTTGCGTCAGGACTTCGGTGTCGAGGGCGAATCGAAGATCGTGCGCGGGGCGAGGCTCGTCGCCGGGCAGGCACTCTTCTACTCGCGTCTCGGCCTCGAGTTCCGGCCGGCCCTGGTCAACGGTGCAGTCGGAGGCGTCTTCCTGCGTGACGGAGAACCGTTCTCGGTCGGGGCGATGACGGTCAGAGGCGGGAAGATCGTCGAGCTGGACTTCCTCAACGACCCCGAGCGGCTCCGCCGGCTCGACCTGACAATCCTCGAGTAAGCCCACCTGGCCCTCGTAGTCGATCGTTGGAATCGAGAGCTCGGCCCTCTCAGGCCGGCTCCGGATGTCGGCCGATCGTGGCGAGCGCGGTCGCCGCGAGCACGGCGAAGGCCAAGATGGCGCCGCCGACGGAGAGCGCGCCGCTGTCGGCACCCGTGGGCTTGGCGACCATATCGGCGACCGCGAGATAGAGCACTGTCAGGTCGACGAGGGCGAGCGAGCGCAGCAGTCGAGCCGCTCCGCCCGCCGTGCCGCCACGGCGGGCCCGCCGCAAGAGCGGCAATCGCACAGCAACGTTGAGCAGAAACGAGACCGCGAACGCGCCGATGCCAAGGCGGACCCAGAGCGGCGACCCCCAGTGCCCCGATCGCACAGCCACGATCCCAAAGCCGAGCGCCGCCAGCGACGAGGGTGCGAACACGCGGGGTCCAAGCCAGCCGGCGAAGCCGGTCATAGCCTCGAGCGGTTGATCCGCGGCACGCTGCGCGTAGAGCGTTGCCAGGGCAACTGTTGTGCCGGCTCCCAGCCAGACGATCACGCTGGCGACGTGGAGGAAGACCCAAAGCTGGTAGTGCGTCATCGACTGCGGGCGAAGCGGGACGACGTGAGGACGCTGAAGAGGGCGAGGATGCCGGCGCACCAGAGGAAACTGAGCAGTACCCAGTAGGAGGTGGTGTGGCCGACGCCGGCCGCGTCGGTGCCGCCCAGCATCAGGCTGCGAACGGCGTTGATGAGCACGGTGACGGGTTGATTGGCGGCGAACCAGTGCAGCCAGCCGGGCATTGACGCCACGGGTACGAACGCGCCGGAGACGAATACGAGCGGGACGACGACAAGCGTTGAGATGGCCTGTGCGGCCTGGGCGTTGCCGGCGATGAGTCCGAGGAAGCTGAAGAACCAGCTGAAGGCGTAGATCGCCGCCAGGATGACGGCAAGCGCCGCGACTACCGCTCCGGCGCTTCCGTCGCTGCGGAAGCCGACCGCGAAGCCGAGAGCGACGGTGACCGCGAGCGAGCCGCTGTTGAGGAGCGTGTCGGCCAGCGAGCGGCCTGCCATTACCGCCACGCGCGGGATCGGCAACGAGCGGAGGCGATCGTAGACCCCTGACGCCGCGTCCTCTGCGATCCCTGCCGGAATGTTCATCTCGTTCCAGAGGAAGGACTGTGCGATGAAGCCCGGGATCAGGAAGTCGACGTAGTCGAGGTCGCCGCCCGGGTTGATTGCTCCGCCGAAGACGTAGCGGAAGATGATCATGAACAAGGCGGCCAGGATCGGCGGCATGATGAGCAGCTGCGGCGTACGGGCGAACTGGAAGAGGGTTCGCCTCGCCGTCTGAGCGGTGGTGGTGAGAAAGCCTGCCCCGGCCGGTAGCAAGGCGCTCCCGGGTGCTGAAATGCGATCGGTTGCGTCTGCTTGAGTGACCATGTGAACCTCCGCGCGGGTTAGGCGGCCTCGAGCGCCGTGGGTGTGGTTTGCTGGGTCGCAGGTTCGGCGTGGCGGCCGGTGAGGGCGAGGAATGCCTCGTCGAGCGAGGGACGGCGCAGGCCGATGTCGTCGACTTCGATCTGTCGCTCGACGAGGAGCCGGAGCGCCCCTGTTAGCTGCTCGGCCCCCTGATCGGCGGTGACCGAGACGGTCCCTGCGTCGAGATCGGAACGCGGCGGTTCCGTGGTGACGAGCCTCAAGACTTCCTCGACCGCGGGGAAATCAGATGCCTGTCGCGGGCGTACCTCGAGCACGTCGCTCCCGACGCGATCTTTCAGCTCGGTTGGCGTGCCCGCTGCGATCGCGCGGCCATGATCGATGATCACCACGCGCCGCGCCAGCTGGTCCGCCTCCTCCAGATACTGGGTGGTGAGGAGGACGTCGGTCCCGTCGGAAACGAGATTGCGAATTGCGGCCCAAAGCTCCATCCGGCTGCGCGGGTCGAGGCCGGTGGTCGGCTCGTCGAGCAACAGCAGCTTCGGAGTCCCGACCAGGCTGGCGCCCAGGTCGAGCCGCTTGCGCATGCCGCCCGAATACGTGCGCACCAAACGGTCGCCCGCGTCAACCAGCTCCAGCCGTTCCAGCACCGCCGATGCGGCCGCGCGCGCCCGCCGACCGTCGAGGCCGAAGAGCCGGGCGGTGAACTCGAGGTTCTCACGGCCGGTCATCGCCGGCTCCACGGACGCTGACTGGCCCGCCAGCCCGATAACGCGGCGAACGCGGGCCGGTTCACGCCGTACATCGATCCCCGCGACCGACAGCTCGCCGCTGTCAGGACGGACCAGGGTTGCAACCGCGCCGATGAAGGTCGTCTTCCCCGCGCCGTTCGGGCCGAGCAAGGCGGTGACCAGGCCGGAATCGGCGACGAGATCGAGACCATCCAACGCCGCGATTTTGTCGAAGCGCTTGCTCAGCCCACGAGCCTCGACGATCGCCGTCACGAGCTGACTCCGTGGTCGTGCAAGGCGGGCATTTCCTTCCTTTCCGAGCGCAACCGCTCAACAGGCGGATTGGGTCTTCACCTGTATGACAAGACAGAGCGAGCGAATGTGACATGGCTGCCGCGACTTCAGCTCGCTGACCTCAGTAGCGACGTGAAGTCGCCGACGGGTCCGAGGTGCGCCAGCTTGTCGGGGTTGACGATCGCGCCGATGCTCGTGATCTGACCGCCGGCGATCTCGAGCGCGATCACGGCGACCAGCCGCTGCCGGTCGTCGACAAAGAGCGCTCCCGGGCCGCCGTTGACCTCGACGCGGCGCGACGACACCTCCGGAGCGCGGGCGCCCAGACGGACCCAGTTGATCAGCGTGCGCGCGACGCGGCTGCGGCCGCGCAACGTGCGCGCCAGGGCGGGCACCTTGCCGCCGCCGTCGCCGGTCAGCTCGACGTCGTGTGCGAGCAGCGCCTCCAGCCCGGCGAGATCGCCTTGCTCGGCGGCCGCAAAGAACCGTCGTGCCAACTCGTCGCGCTGCTCGCGCGTGGTTTGGAAGCGCGGCCGGCGCTGCTCGACGTGGCGTCGCGCTCGCGTCGCGAGCTGACGAACGTTGTCCTCGCTCTTGCCGATGATCTGCGCAATCTGTGCATGGTCGTAGTCGAACACGTCGTGCAGGAGCAGCACCGCGCGCTGCTCCGGCGAGAGGTTCTCCAGCAGCACCAGCATCGCCAGCGACAACGAATCGGCCATCTCCGCGTGCCGGGCCGGATCGTCGTGGCCCTCGGTGATGATCGGCTCCGGCAGCCACTCGCCCACGTAGTGCTCGCGCCGGGCGCGCGCGGACCGCAGCTCGTTGATCGCCAGCCGGGTGGTCACGGTCGCCACGAACGCGCGCGGCGATGCGATCTGCTCGCCGACCTCCAGCGCCCGATGCACCCGCAGCAGCGCCTCCTGCACCACGTCCTCGGCCTCGGACACGCTGCCGAGCATCCGGTAGGCGATCGCGAACGACTCCGACCGCAGCTCGTCAAGCAACAGCTCCCGATCGCTCATCCCGCCCGTCATCGCAGCGGCCCCATACCTCTATGACGCGGAAGACGCCTGCGATGTGACAGCACGGGTGCTAGTCACGCTGGCGAGCGACAAGCGACCCCCGGCATGGTTCTACACCTCTTCTATTGGGCGTTGTCTGAGGCTCGTTAGCGGGTTGACGTTGTTCGAGGGCGCTTAGGCGGCGGCGACTGCGCGTGGAATAGCAGCCGGTTCCGGGCGTTTGCCCTACAAGAAGGAGGCAGCTGAATGCTCGGAGTTCTGCTCGTCCTCGCGTTCGTGACCGCAATCGGCCCACTCGCCGTCCTGTACGGCGTGGACTCGCGACGCGACAGCGACCGCGGCTCGTTCTTCTAGGCGAGACGGGCGGCGCGGTGCCGACGATGTCTCGGGGAATCGAAGGTGGCTTACCCACTCCGCCCAAGCGACGCCTTCCCCGTTCATAGACGGCAGTCAAGCTGAGAAGACAGCCGCGCACTTCGCACTGAGAACTACCGTCCGCGACCATCCAAGTGCGGGCACGCGTAAGCGCTCGTTTGCCGCGTGTTTGCACTCGGCGCGTTCGTGGTGGTCGCCGGCTACGTCTTTCGCTTCGCCGCGGGGACGAGCGTCGCCGCGCCGAGGGAGGCGGATGCTCGCGCGCTAGGCATGCCACGAGCGCAGCTCGACTGGCCCGACTGACGCACAGAGAACGTCCCTCGCGAGCGGCTGCTGACGTTCAGACTGCCGGGCCGTCCGGCTGCCGCAGCTCGCCGGCGAGTCGGTCGACCTGTGCTTCGCGTGGGAAGGCGAGTGCGAGCCTGTCGGCGGTGCCGGGCGGTGCGGTGTGGACGAGGATCTTGTCGCTGTCGAGTTGCTCGGCGATCTCGGGATACACCATCGTGCTGATGATGAGTGCGCGAACCGGTTCGTCGCCGTTGTTCTGCAGCTGGTGCGCGCCCCGCCGGCCGACAGGACAGGCGACGACGTCTCCAGGTTCGAGTCCGCGGATGCCGTCGAGCGTGCGAAGCGAGGGCCGTCCGGCCAGCACGATGATCATCTCCTCGTTGCTGCGATGGAGGTGAAAAGGCGAGCCGTACCCTCCGGGATCGATCTCGTACAGCGTTGCGCCGATCCGCTCGGCGCCCTGTGCATCGACGCGTGCGGCTCGTCCGATCAGCGGCGGTTGGTCACGCTCGACACACTCTGGTTCGAAGATGTTCGCCATGGCGCGAACCTACCAACCAGCGCGGCGTCCGACGATAGACGTCCAATGTTTGCGGCACGGTCCGTGCAGCACGGAGCACCTCCGTAGTAGCTCCATAAGGGCTCCATGGGCTGTTGTCCTTCTTGGCGACACCGTCCGATCACGATGTCCCGCACGATTTCGAGGACGCGTTCGGCCGAGCGTTACCGGGACGACTGCTCGAGAACCTCCCGCTGATATTCGGGCAGATGGAGCTGTGCGAGCGCGTCTAGTGCCGTCGACGTGAGCCTTGCAAGCCTCAGGAGGTTCGCCTCGTCCTGCTCGGTGAACTCACCCTCGAGGCGATCGGAGGCCTGGATGAACCCGTAATTCGCGCCGTCCGATCCGATGAGGGGGACGGCCAGCCAGCCGCGCATCGGAGGGTGGCTGTCGATCTCGCTGCCGAAGTTCCGCCACTGGTCGTGGGCGCGGAGCTCCTCGTCGGTCAGCCGGATCGGCCGGCTGACCTCGTGTGCGTAGGCGTGGATGCCGAATCCCTTGGCCGGAGCTCGGTAATCCGCCCATTCCGCGTATTTCTCCGAGAGCGAGAAGTACTTGCGGGCGTGAGCCCACCCCTCGCCGATCAGCTGCGTGGCCGCACCCTGATGCGCGCGAGCGAGTACTCGGGCGAGCTCCGCCGCGTCGGCGAGGACCGGGTCAGCGGCCAGCATGAAGCTCGCGAGGTCCGCAGGAACATCCGGGCCCGGTGTGGTGCTCGCGTTGTGGTACGTGTTCAAGAACCGCTCGGTCGTCATGATTCGATCCCTCCGTCTGCCTTGTCGATGCTTTGGATTGAACCACCGCCTGTTCCCGTCGCGACGAGTCTCCGCCGAACGACGACCTCGGCCGCGGTGGTGGCACGAGTTCGGAGTCAGGTCCGCGAGAATCGTCGCCTGATGGAGATCCCCGAGCGCGAGGCGATGGCGAGAGCCATCGTCGACGGCAACAGCTACATGACGCTCGGCACGGCCGACGCCGACGGGTTGCCGTGGGCGTCGCCGGTTTGGTACGCGTGGGCTTCGTACCGCGAGTTCTTCTGGGTCTCGAAGCCCGGCGCCAGGCACTCCCAGAACATCGGCGTGCGCCCCGACATTGCCATCGTCATCTTCGATTCGACGGTGCCGATTGGCACCGGGAAAGCCGTGTACATGTCGGCTCGCGGGGAGGAGGTCACCGGCGCGGGCGAGGTCGAGCGAGGCATAGTTGTCTTCTCTGCGCGGTCGGTCGCCCAGGGAGGACTCGAGTGGACGGCTGGCGACGTCGGTGCGTCGGCGCGGCTCCGCCTTTTCCGGGCGCTGGCGTCCGAGCAGTTCGTGCTGTCGCCGCAAGACGAGCGGCTGCCGTTCAGCCTGGAGTAGC
>JBKPIV010000143.1:0-30743 GCA_046730395.1 Actinomycetota bacterium
GGATTTCCGGGGCGGCTCAGGGTCCTTCGAGGAAAGGGTGCTGCAAGCGGAGAAACCAACCGAATTGCAGGGAACGCGCATTACCAAGCGCCTTTCCAAGACCACATAGCAGCGGGGCGCAACCTCCATGGTAAGGAGGCGGTCCCCGGTTCGAGTCCGGGAGAGGGCTTAAATACCTGCAAATCGACACTTTTCGACGACTCTCGAGCCCTCTCGATCAGGGAGGGACTCGGCAGGTCGAGTCGGCTACACGTCCGAAACTCCCTGCAAATCGCACCCTGGCCTGACTCAGCGGAGCACCTCCGTGGGACGGAGGTGCTCTGTATCAGGACGACCGTGATTCGGTGTTCTGGAGGTAGGCAAGGACGGCCAGCACTCGGCGGTTCTCGCTCGAGGATGGTGCGAGCCGGAGTTTCGTGAAGACGTTGGCGACGTGCTTTTCGACTGCGCCGATCGTAAGGACGAGTTTGTCGGCGATCGCGGCGTTGCTCTTTCCTTCGGCAATGAGCCCGAGCACCTCGTGCTCACGCGGGCTGAGATCGTCCAGAGGACCTGCCCGGGGATGGCTCAGGAGCAGACGGACGACCTCGGGGTCGAGGGCGGTGCCGCCGGCGGCAACCCGACGGACGGTCTCGACGAACTCGTCGAGGTCGAGGATGCGGTCTTTGAGGAGGTAGCCGACGCGGCCGCGTCCGTCGGCCAGCAGCTCGGCGGCGTAGGCGTGCTCGACGTACTGGGAGACGATCAGGATGGCGGTTTCGGGCGCGCGCCGGCGCAGGTCGATTGCGGCGCGCACACCTTCGTCGCGGAAAGTCGGTGGAAGGCGAACGTCGACGATCGCGATCTGCGGGCGCTCGCGCAGGACCGCGTCGACCAGCCCGGAGCCGTCTTCGACCGCGGCGACGATCTCGAAGCCGTTGTCGCGTAGGAGTCTCGCGAGGCCGTCGCGGAGGAGTGCGAGGTCTTCGGCGATTACGACCCGCACGGAATCTCCGCGCGCACGACGGTCGGTCCGCCGGGCGGGCTCGTGATCGTGAGCGAGCCGTCCAGCGCCTCGAGCCGTCGGCGCAGCCCGCTCAGCCCGCTGCCCGCCGGCTCGGCACCGCCGTGGCCGTTATCGACGATCTCGACACGGAGCTGATCAGCGCTGCGCGTGAGCCCGATCGTGACCAGTGTCGCTCCGCCGTGCTTGACAGCGTTGGCAAGGGCTTCTGCGGTCACGAAGTAGGCAGCTGTCTCTACGGCCGCCGTTGGGCGCCGGTCTAGATCGCAGCGCAGGTCCACGTGGACGGGCGTGGCAGCTGCGAGCGCCTCGAGCGCGGGGCCTAGCCCGCGGTCTGTCAGGAGCGGCGGATGGATGCCGCGCGCGAGGTCGCGCAGCTCGTCGAGGGCGAGGCGGGCGTCCGCGCGCGCCTCGGAAACGAGCCGGTGCGCAGCGTCGGGGTCGTCCCGGAAACGCTGCTCCGCGAGTGCCAGCGTCATCCCCAGCGCCACTAGACGCGCCTGCGCACCGTCGTGGAGGTCACGTTCTATCTGCCGCAGCTGCGTCTCCTGCTCCTCGATCGTCGCGGCTCGAGTTGCGGTGAGCACGCGGACGCGTTCGACTAACGGCTGCTGCAGATGCGGCGCGAGCACCACGATCGCAAGATGCACTCCAGCTGCGACCAGGAGGGCGAGCAGCACCCATACCGGCCAGAAATAGGCCCTCGTCGTGACTGCCCAAACACCGACGAGAACGAGCCAGAGGGCAGCCGAAACGCCGAGTTGACTCACCAGCGGCCGAGTCAGTGGCCATCGGCGTTGCCGGGACGCGATGAACGCGAGCCAGGCCTGCGCCGCGAGCACCAAGGCGACCGGAAGCAACACCCATTCCGGCCAGAAGTACCCGCGCCGCGTCAATGCCCAGATCGCGATCACAAGCCCGCAGACCGCGCCCAGGATCCCGGCCCCGGTCGCACACGCAAACGGCGTGAGCAGAGCCTTCCCAGCTCCGGCGACCGCAGACAGCCCGTTCGTCTGCCGTTTGCCGAGCACGGACAAGCGGGAAGCGGGCTGCAGCCAGACCGACCCGAAGGGCCGCTCCGACCGCGAGAAGCTCTTGAAGCGACGCTCGCTTCCGCCTGGTCGCGGCACGTTCGCTCCTAGGTCACATCGCGACGGATCGTCAGCACGAGTCCAATGATCGCGAGGATCGCGCTCCACGCGATCAGGATGCCACCGCCTCCCGCGGAGCTGAGTAAGTGTGATGTGGTGAGCCCTATCAGTGCGTTCTCCGCGTGAACGGGCGCGAAGCGCCCGACCGAGGGGACAAAGCCGAACAAGAGATTCTCGACCACGAACCCCCAGGCGAGCAGAGCGATGACAGCGCCGACCTGGCTCCGGACGATCGCTCCGAGACCGACCCCTAGCACGCCCCACAGCGCGCTGCCGGCAAGTGTTCCGACCAGCAGCAGAGTGATTTCTCGACCGGCGAGCGATACCGGGATGTCACGGCCCTCGAGGATCCCAAGCCCGATCGCGAACACGAGACCCTCGCCGACGGCGCCAAAGACGAGCCCGGCGAGCGCACCGGCAGCAAGCTTCGCTCCGATCACCCTGCCTCGCGAGGGCATGAAGAGGAGGGTGGGCCTAATCGTGCCGAAACGGTATTCGCCCGTTACGAGCATGATGCCGGCGAGCGCCGCGAACACTCCAGCCAGGGTGCCGTTACCCAGCAGGGATCGCTGGTGCTCTTTCCCGGTCAGGTCGGGCGTCGTGCTGATCAGCCCGGTCAGCAACGCGAAGAGCAGCGCCAGACCGACCAACGCAAGGAGGAGCCCGAGCGTCGTCCGGGTCGAGCGGATCTTCAAAAGCTCGGCCCTCGTCTGCGCGATCATCAACCCGCCTCTGCTGTCAACTCGAGGAACACATTCTCGAGCGACGAGGTCTCGGCAACGAGTTCGTACACCGGGATCCCGGCGGCGAACGCAATCTGCCCGACCCGGTCGCTCGTCGTGCCGTGCGCAATCAGCACCTGATCGTCGGAGATGTTCGTCGTGATCCGCTCGCGCTCGAGACTTGCCGAGAGCAGGCACGGGTCAGAACTCCGAACCCGTACTGAACCGCCCAGCCTCGACGTGAGCTCGTCGAGCGGCGACTCGACCACCAGCCGACCGCGGTTGATGATCACAACCCGATCGACCGTCTGCGCGACCTCGGCGAGCACGTGGCTGGAGATCAGCACGGTGCGACCCTCGGAGGCGAAATCGCGCAGGAAATCGCGCAGCCAATGCACGCCCTCGGGATCGAGACCGTTTGCCGGTTCGTCGAGCACGAGCAAATCCGGATCTCCCAGCAGCGCCCCCGCGAGACCGAGCCGCTGGCGCATCCCGAGTGAGTACGCACTCACCCGTCGCCGAGCGGCGGCGTCGAGCTCCACCAGCCGTAACACCTCGTCGACCCGCGAATCCGGAAGCGCCGCAGCCCAGCCGAGCGTCCGCAGATGGTCACGTCCAGTGCGACCGGGATGGAAGTCCGTCGCCTCGAGCACCGCCCCAACCCGCGACGCTGGCTGGCTCAGTTCCGCATACGGTTGGTCGAACACCAGCACCTCGCCCGCCGTCGCCGACGCTAGCCCGAGCAGGATCCGCAAAGTCGTCGTCTTACCAGCCCCATTGGGGCCGAGAAAGCCTGTGATCGTGCCCGGCATCAGCATGAAGGACAACCCATCGACAGCAACCAGATCGCCGTAGCGCTTCGTCAACGACTCACTCACAACCGCCGCACGACACGCCTCACCTCGACCCAGCGGAAGTTCGTCAATTGACGGGCTCGTCCATTGCTTCACATCTCAAACATCGCCACCGAACCCTGCGCACGCAATGGCGGCAACCGGCGTCTCACACTTCGGGAAAACCCCCGTATCCGCGCCAACGTCCGAAGGGGCCTACATGGATCGCGGCCTGAACCAACGAGGAACGAGCTGAGCCGCCCGCCCATCCCGTCGACTGACTCTCGACGCCGCCAAACAAGACAACATCTTGGGACAACATCCGGGGGATGCTTCTATGAGTGTCAAGCCGCCATCGGATCTGCCTCGAGTAGACGGAAGAGGTGACGGGCGAGGTAGCGCTTGAGGCAGCGGATTGCCTCGCGCACGTTCTTGCCCTCGCGGATCTTGCGCTCGATGTAACTGATCGTCGCCGCGTGGTTCTTGCGCCGCGAGACGATGATCGTGTGCAGCGCCCGGTTGAGTTGCCGGTCGCCGCCGGGGTCGAGCCGGTGACGGCGGACGAGGCCCGAGGAAGCGGGGATCGGGGCGACGCCGGCGAGACGAGCGAAGGCGGCCTCAGAGCGGAAGCGGCCGCGGTGCGACCACGAGATCAGCAGCTGCGCGGCGGCGACCGGGCCGACGCCGGGCTCGTCGAGTAGCGCGGGCGCGAGCCGCGCGACCAGTTCCTGGATCTCGCGTTTGAGCTCGCCTTCCTCGCCCGTGAGCGCCTGCACACGGCGGGCGAGTGCGCGCAGCGCGATCAGCGTGCCGCGCAGCTCCGCGTCTCGGTGCCGGTCGGGACGAACCGCCTGCAGGCGCCGGAGCAGCCGCGCTCGCGTGAGCGAGCGCAACTCGCTGCGGAGCGGTTCGTGGCAGGTGACGATGAGGGCGCGTAGCTGGCAGAGGCCCGCCTTCTTCGCGGCGAGCGCGCCGGCGCGGGCGACCAGCAGCGCGCGCAGCGCTTCCCGCTCACCACCAGCGCGCGGGCTCGCGAGTTCCGTCTCGCCGAGCACGCTGCGGGCGGCACGGACCGCGTCGAGCGCGTCCGTCTTGGCGTGCGAGCGCCGTTCGCGCCTCGTGCGCCCGACTTCGAGCACCCACTCGCCGCGCCTGGCCAGGAAGCGAGCGAGCCCGGCACCGTAGGAGCCCGTGCCCTCGATCGCCCAGGCACGTCGACCGGGCGCCTCCCGCTCAGCCAGGCGCAGCGCCCGCGCGTACCCGCGCGCGTTCGCCGTGACCTGCGCAGAGCGCACGGCGCCACCCGTCCCGGCGTGCACGATCGCGAGCGCGTGCGCGTCGCGGTGCGGGTCGACGCCGACCACATAGTCCACCTCGTCTGCGAGCATCCCTTCCACCTCCAGCCTTCGGGTTGGGGACGATCCCGGTGTCGGTCTGGGGGTGAAGACCGCAAGCGGCAGGACTGTGACGGGTCACGCCCCTAGGGCGGACAGGCTTCTGATCAGGCCAGCGAGCGGGCGCCAGGCCGGCACCGGTCTCCTCGTCCGGACACATCCCCAAAGGACACCCACGCGGGGTCAGACAGGTTTCGGGTCACAGACGAAGAGCACCGGCACCAACCTGGCAACGGCCCCAGACGGAACCATTTCCACTCTCACAGACAGGTTTTGGGGATGGGTATCGGGCTTCTCAGGACCGCTCAGCGACATTCAGGAACATGTCCGAAATGACCGCCTAGCCGCATCGCGATCGCCGCAGCCAGGGTCATCGACTCGTGTGGTCGGCGCCGACGCGTTTCAGGGGCGCTGCCTTGCGATGACGGCGTTTCCCTCGAAGAGGGGGTCACGTCCCGGCGGTTGCAGGTTCAGAGCGGGGGATGCTTCTCGCTCCTCAAGTCCCGGCCGAACTTATCCCCCGGGCGCGCGCCGCTGGTGGTTCCTGCTCAGGCCACGAGATCGCGATGCCGGACTCGGGCACGGTACTTGCGACGGCCGATCGCCTCGTACGCCACGATCAGCGAGCTCACGGTGCTCACGCGTGCGAGCGCCGCGAGTGCCGGGATCGCTATCGCAACCGGAACGAGGGCGAGCAACACGGCCGTGCCGATGGCCCGCCGTCGGAAGACTCGGCCGATCGTTCGGAAGAGGAACGCGGCGCTCCGGGAGCTCGGTCAGGGAGTTCGGGTCGCGCCCGGCGCAGCGATGAGTCGCGAAGCGATCGCAGCTATGCCCCGGCTCAAGGAGCTCACGTTCATCCTCGACGAGATGAGGCGCAACCTCGTCGAGCACCGGATCACGGCCGAGCAGGCCGACCGGATCGAGCAGGCGATGCGCCAAGCCTTCGAGGAAGCCGAAGTCGACCGGGACGAGATCGAGCGGCTCGAGCCGGCGATGACGAACGACCCCAAGGACCGCCACGTGCTCGCCGCCGCGGTCGCCTCCGACTCGGAACTGATCGTGACCTTCGACCTCCACGACTTCCCCGTCGCAGCCTGCGAACCCGTCGGCGTCGAGGCGACCCACCCCGACGACTTCCTACTCGATCTCCACGACCTCGACCCGGAGGCCGTCCGGGGCCGCACTCGAGCAACAGGCCGCCGACCTCAACCCACCCTGGCCACTCGACGAGCTCCTGCGCGCGCTCACCAAAGCGGGTGTGCCGCGCTTCGCCGACACCGTCCGCAGGCGCCGCTAACCTCGCTTGCCCGATGCGCCAGCCGCCTGACCGGACGACAGACAGGCGAGTGGCCTCCCGTGCGTCGCTCGCCGGTTGCCACGGTCGACGCCAGACACGGGCGCCGTTGGGGCTAGGTTCTGGGGACAGGTTGGAGGATTTCCAAGGCGGCTCAGGGGCCTTCAAGGAAAGGGTGCTGCAAGCGGAGAAACCAGCTGGATTGCAGGGAAAGCGCATTACCAAGCGCTTCTCCCAGACTGCGTAACAGCGGGGCGCAACATGGTAAGGAATGCCATGAAGAAGGGCCTCCCGCGGAGCGATGCTCCGCGCGTCCTCGAAAGACGAAGGGAGGCCCGTTGCAATGTTGTACGCCGGTTTGGATCTCAGCCGCAAGCGTCTCGACTTCCACCTGCTCGATGGCGAGGGTGCGACGGTCGAGCGTGGCGCGACTCCGCCTGATGCTGATGGACTGCAGCGCCTGAGCGAGCGCGTCGCTCGGTACGGCGCGCCGGTCCGCGCCGCGATCGAGTCGATGAACGGTGCCCGGTTCGTGCACGACCGTCTCGAGCTCGCCGGCTGGCAGGTCGAGATCGCCGACGCGCAGAAGGTGAAGGGGCTGGCGCCGCTCGCCTGCAAGACCGACCGGATCGACGCTTGGGTGCTGGCCGAGCTCGCGCGGCGCGACTTGGTGCCGGCGATCTGGCTGCCCGACCCGCTCGTCCGCGCCGAGCGGGAGCGGGCGCGCTGGCGCCTGCACCTGGTGCGTCACCGCTCCAGCCTGAAGCAGCGCGTGCACGCGGTCCTGCTCACCCACGGCAAGCCCTGCCCCGTCTCCGACCTCTTCGGTGTCCGCGGCCGCCAGCTGCTCGTTCGGCTCGGTCTGCCCGAGCCGTGGCAGGGCACGCTCGAGGCCAGCCTGCGCCTGATCGACGAGCTCGACCGCGAGATCGGCGCGTGCGAGCGCGAGCTGCGCCGGCTCGGCGCCGACCACCGCTACGTGCCGCTCTTGCTGACCGTGCCCGGGATCAGCTGGGTGCTCGCCTACACGATCGCCGCCGAGCTCGGCGAGATCGGCCGCTTCCCCAGCCCGCGCAAGCTCGCCGGCTACAGCGGCCTCTGCCCGCGCGTCTACCAATCGGGCGAGCGCGACCTGCGCGGCCCACTCGCCAAGCAAGGCCCGCGCTACCTGCGCTGGGCCCTCGTCGAGGCCGCCACCCACGCCTGCACCCACCCCACCTACTGCGACCGCTACCAACGACTGAAGACACGCGTCGGCAAACAGCGCGGCGCCAAGGTCGCCCAAGTCGACCTCGCCCGCCGACTCGCCGAAGCGATCTGGCACATGCTCAGCCGCAACCAACCCTTCGCTCCCAAAGGCGCCACCGACCCCCTGGCCGCCTGACGGCCCTTAAGGAGCTGCGCCACCGGAGCGAACTCCAATCAGCCTTGTCCTCCCACCAGGAGGCGATAGAGAGATGAGCCCAGCTCGCCACCCACCACCGCCACAACACCCTCCATGACTGGGCGATACGAAACCACTGCTTGACCCACGGCCCTTCTTCATAGAGAGGGGGTCGACGGTTCGAGTCCGTCAGAGGGCTTATTCTCCAAGAAGTACCTGCAAATCGGCTAGTTCTGTTGTCTGCGGTAGCACCGTAGAGCACCTCCCTTTGGAGCCTGGCAACCGTCCAAGGTCGCCTTGCTGCCGCAAAATGCCTGCAAATTGCCATGTTGCCCACCGCGACGGAGCACCTCCTTGCTACGGAGGGGATCCACGGTGCCGTCGCGACCAATCGGTCTGAAAGTGCCTGGAAACGGCAACCTTATGTGTTCGCGATCGCACCGGTCGGTCCCCGACTCCTGGGGATAGGTCTTGGGGACAGGTCGGGCAGTTCGGATGGAGCAGTGGTGGCTAAGGCCGGCTCCGCGTCGCCCCGCGTCCGGAACGAGGCGAACAACTCCCTCGCTTAGACGGGGAGCTCGTCAGTCACGCGCTGCCCCGCCGTCAATTGAACGTGCCGGTCGACAGGCTTCTCCATCCGCACCGCAGGTACGGAGACATCGCTTGCGGAGGCGTCGAACCGCTCGATCGCCGTGAATCCGTAGGCGGTATAGAGAGGCTCTCCAGAGAGGGTGCCTACGAGCTCGAGGCGCCTGAAGCCCTCCGCGGCGGCCGCCGCCTCACAAAGTGACAGAACGAGCCGCCCAACGCCACGTCGTGCGTACTTCGGGTTCGTGTACATCGCTCGCACCCGCGCGGCATCCACGGCTGGGTCGAGCAGTTTCGCGTCGCGGCCGGGGCTGTGGTCGTTGCCGTACAGCGTTGCGCGTCGGCTCCAGCCGCCGCAGCCAGCGATGTCGCCATTGGGAGCCTCGATCACGAAATACGTCCCGTCTTCGATCAACTGCGTATCGATTCCCATCACCGCCCGGCTCGCCTCGATCTGCTCGGGATCAAGGAACCCGCGCTGCAGTTCGCTGATCGCTGCGTCCATCACGGGAGTCAGCCGCGGCACATCTTCGAGCGTCGCGAGACGCGAGGTGAACTCCATCCGCGAATGATCTCGCTTCGTCGCTTGCGTTTCCAGGTCGTCGGACGTGAGGGCGTGCGGCGCCCGGTCACCCGACGAACCTTTCGGATGAACGGTCTGGCGTTCTGCGAACGGGCGCGATCGCGGCGGGCTCCTGCGGCGGGGTGGAGGGATGCAGGCTCACGATCCGAGCCTGGCTGCCGCGAGCCGCTCGGCCGCCTCCGACGTCGCGATGTCCTGCGCGTCGGCTTCGCGGTAGACGACGCTCAGCGTCTCGCCGATGGCGACAAGCCGACGGTCGAGTTCGTCTCTGGTCCATCCGAGGGCTGCCAGCCCGATCCCGTAGAGACTGCCGCCGCTGTTGATGACATAGTCGGGGGCGTACAGGATCCCGGCTTCCCGTAGGCGCTCCCCATCCGCAGCGGTCGCCAGCTGATTGTTGGCCGCTCCGGCGACGATCCTGCACCGCAGTAGCGGGATCGAGCGCTCGTTGAGGATGTCGCCGATTGCGCACGGCGCGAGGACATCGCAGTCCGTACGGAGCGCGCGCCCGGGCGCGACGGCGCGGACCGGCAGCCGCGTCGCCAACGCACGCACACGAGCCGCGTCGACATCGCTAACGAGCACACGTGCGCCCGCCTGAACCAGAAGCTCTGCGAGGCGGCCTCCGACGCCACCAACGCCCTGCACCAGCACCAGTCGCCCGTCGAGGCGGTCTGAGCCGAACGCGTGACGCACGCTGGCGCGGATACCGTGCACGACGCCGACGGCAGTGGCTGGGGCGCTGCTTCCCGGCCCGCCGCAAGCCTCGCTCTTGATCAGTGCGTACGGGAGTAGATCCATGTCGCGGTCGTTCGTGTTCATGTCCGGTCCGGTCCAAAAGCGGCCTGCCAGGGAGTCGAGGAGCTCCGCGTAGCGGAGCAGGAGACGCCGCCGCTTCTCGCCGCGCGGGATCGCCGGCACGGCTAGCACCGCCTTGCCGCCGCCGAACGGCAGACCGGCGACCGCCAGCTTGCGCGTCATTGCCGCCGAAAGCCGCATCGCGTCCGCGAGCCCCTCGGCCGGCGACAGGTAGACGCGCATCCGCGTTCCGCCGGCGGCGGGGCCAAGCCGCGTCGAGTGCAGGCAGACGAACATCCACGCGCCGTTTGCATCGTCGTAGCGGATCTCGGTCCGCTCGCCCGCCCACTCCCGCAGGAGCTCCTCGAAGCCGGGCAGCCCACTCTGGGTTGCCATCGTGACCGAGCCCATCACATCTCGATCGCGTCGTAAGACATCCAACGCTCGGCCGGAGCGAAGAGCTCGGTGACCTCGTTCGCACCGCCCGCACAGCCGCGCAGCGTCTGCTCGTCAGGCGCCTCCACCAACAACGCGACCTTGCCGCCGTCGTCGCCGAGCCAGTGCTTGAGTAGGCGGACGCCGTGCGGCCCCTGCGCCGAGCGCGCCTCGACGAAGGCCTCGGCGTCGCGCCCGTCGAGGTCGTGAACCTCCAAGAACAAGCACATTGTTTCTCCTCTCGCCGTCTTTCATCTCACCGGCGAGGGCGTGAAAATCCGATGAACGGGTGTTCAGAACATCCGTTCAGCCCGAGCGAACGGCCCGACTCACAGCTGCCAGGAGGCCGGAAGCCGCGGGTCCGGCGAGTAGCTGCAGAACGTCCCCGTTCGCACCGTTCGCTCGAGGTGGGCCCCGAGCGCGGAACTGTGTTCGTCGATCCGCGCGAGCGCCGACTTGATCGCGCGTGTGACGTTCACCCGCGCCCGCTCGGCCGCCGAGGCGCCGCGGCGGTCGCGCCCGCCGAGCCCGACTGCCGCGGACAGCTCGCGGGCGATGAATTCCCGCTCCTCGCGAGCGTTCGCCGCGCGCTCCGTGTCGTTCCAGGCCTCCGCCTCCTCGATCTCTTCCTCGAGCTCCTCAAGCCGCTGCCGATAGGCCGCCTTCGCCTGCGCGTCAAGCAGCTCGCCGGCATCGCCGAAGCCGCGCACTTCCAGCCCGTCCTCGACCGCCGTCTTGCGCACCCCGACCGTATCCGCGCCTGCGAGCTCGAGCGCGTGCAGCTCCTCGCCGGGCGCCGCCAGCAGGCGGGCGAGGTACTGCAAGCCCTTTGAGTCCCTAAGGCGAAACGCGTCTCCCTCGTAGACGATCGACCAGTACTCGCCCTCGCAGCGGAAGACCGCCCGGGCGGGCGTCAGAGCAAAGGGCGCCTTCCCGCAGGCCTGCTCGATGCGCGCGGCGAGCGTCGTCATGCCGAGCGCACGCGCCGTCTCGAGCGCTGACTCGAGCAGCTCGCGCGCCCGCTCGCGGTCGCCGGGCGCATCCCGCGCGAGCAGCAGCTGCGCGTACTCGTGCTCGGTGCGGGCGAACCACGGCCGTGCTCCCATCTGCTCGTTCGCCGCCAGCGCAACCTGGAAGTGCTGCTCCGCCTCGTCGTAGCGGCCGAGGACGGCGGCCAGTACGCCGAGCGAACGCGCGACCGAGCCGCGCGCACACTCGGCCGTGCCAACGACGCTCTGGTCGGCAACCGGCAACAGCTCGTCATAGAGCTTGCAGGCGCAGTTGTCGTCGCCAAGGTAGGCGCAGACATCCGCCACCACTGTTGCGCCGACGAGCCACTCGTTGTCGCGCGGGAGCAGCGCCTCGAAATCGTTTGCGACCAGCTCGTCGAACACCCGCCGGGCGTCCGCGCGGCGGCCGAGCTCGGCGTAGAGCTCAGCCAAGAAGCACCGAAACATCGCGTACCACCAGAACTCCTCCGCCGTTCGGCGCAGCATCGTCTCTAGCCCATCGAAGCGGCCCTGCTCCTTGCGCAGCCAATAGCTGCTCGCGCGGAACTGAACTTCCGCATCGGCGGTCACCGCCGGCTCCCCGAGTCGTAGCGCCTCGCCGATCAGCGCCTCGGCGTCGACCAGCTCGCCCCGGAACAGCGCCAGCAGAGCGCGTATCGCCGCGGCCATCCACTGCTGCGACGGCTGCCGGATGTCGTCGGCAACCCGGGCCAACTCCGCGAGCAGCGCCTCACCCTCGGTGATACGGCCCAGCTCCAGGAGCGCGACGAGCTGTGCGAGGTGCGCTTGGGCGATTCGCTCGCCATCCCCCGACTCGCGAGCCACTTTCGCTAGCCGCGCCGCGAGGTCGAGCCGCTGCCGGGGGTTGTCGTACCACCAGTGCGCCCCGTAATACGCATCGAGCGCGTAGCCGAGCGTCGTCGGGTCGCCGAGCCGGCTCGCCATCTCGACCGCCTCCTCGCTCAGCGCCGCGCCCGCCTCTCGGTCGGGATCAGAGCGGCGCGCGCAGGCAAGACGACCCAGCAACCTCACGCGGGTAGGGCTATCCCCGGCCGGAAGGGCGGCAAGAGCGTCCTCGAGCAATGGGACGACCTGTGAGTCGCCGCCCGCCCGGACCCACAGATAGCGGCCGCCGTAGCCGAGCGCAGCCTGGGCAAGCTGCTCAGGCATCCGCGCACGCCGCGCGATCTCAGCCGCGTCAAGAAACGCCGCCTTCGCGGACGCCTCCTCGCCCGCGCGGGCCTGAGCCTCGCCTAGCGAGAGGAGCAGATCGCACCGCGTCGGATCGTCCCCCCGCTCCGTGAACTCCAACGCCTCCAGCGCCATTCGGTACAGGCGCGCCGCCTCCTCGTAGCCGTAGAGTGCCGCTGCGCGATCGCCAGCGCGCCGGGCGTAGTCGATCGCCCGCTCGATATCGCCGCCGGGCGCAGCCTCGAAGAAGTGGCGGGCCAGCTCGGCCAGGTGCGGCTCTGGGTCGCCTCCGTACAGCTCCTCGAGCACCTCGCCTAGCTCTCGGTGGAGGCGAATCCGCCGCGCGGTCGAGATCCCGTCGTAGAGGGTCTGGCCGATCATTCTGGTTGCGGCGGCGGACGGAAGGCTCAGACGGAGCTTCGTCTCGACGGTCAGGAACGGCAGGCGGGCGGGCTCACGCTCACTCGATCAGCTCACCGGGCAACTCCGCGCTGCCGTACCGCCCGGAAGATCAATGAGGGCTGATCCCCTGACGCGACGCGGCTCCGCTCCCGTCGCGAGCGGCCCGGATTACCGCCTCAGCCGAACGGCTCTCCGCTCCCTCGAGCTCCTCGATCACGTGGCCGTAGGTCGAGAGCGTCATCGCCGGTGAATGACCGGCCTGACGGGCGACCTCGACGACGGACGCGCCCTCCGCGAGGAGAAGCGAGCAGAAGAGGTGCCGGAGGTCATACGGCCGCGAGCCGTCGAGCCCCGCGGCTTCGGCCGCCGGCGCGAAGATCCGTCTGCGCCAGTTCCGGTAGGCCGTGTCGCGCCAAGGCTCACCATTCCAGCCCGGGAAGACGAGCGAGCTCGAGTCCGGCCTGCCACATGCCAGCCGCCACTCAGCCAGGTCGGTCGCCAGCGGGGCCAGCAACCGAACGGTACGGGTCTGGCCCGTCTTCGTTGGCTTCACTTCGCCAAGCGCGACACCCCGCTCGACGAGGATCGTCCGCTCTCTCACATGCCTCCACTCCAAGGCGAGTGCTTCGCCTGGACGCAGGCCCGCGTAGGCGAGGACGCAGACGAGCGTGGCATCTCGTAAGTGCTTCCGCGACCGCAGCTCGGCTCTTATTTGCTCCACGGCCGCAGCGGGCGGTGGCTCGACGACTCGCGCCCTTCGCTGCGGAGGCTTGCGCACGGCTCTCACGGGGTTCGAATCGATCCGTCGCCACTCGACCGCTCGTTGGAGCATGCCCTGGACGAATGCGAGCGTCTTGCGGACGGTCGCATCCCCGACGCCAGCCGCCGTGAGATCGGCACGGAAACTCGCGACCACCTCGGGGCTCAGCTTGCGCAGCGTCATTCCGCCGATTCGCGGTAGCACGTGACGATCCCAGAGCTCAGCGTAAATCCGCCTCGTCTTCGGCGCGAGGTTCGGTATCGCGTAAGTCCTCCACCACGTCTCGGCGAACTCACCGAGAGTCTCGCGGCCACCCTCGAGCCGCGGCATGTCGCCCGTCTGCTGCTTGCCATTCCGTCTCGGAGACCACCGCTGGAAGGTTCATTTGCTCCCCTCGATTATTCGTATTCGTCGTGCCGTGGCGGCCAGCCCCTCGGCCCGTCGCCGCGCCCCTTGGGAGTACGGTCGAGCAGCTGCCAGGTGGCGCTCAGGACATCGGTGCCGCGGTCGTAGCAGGAGTAGGTGTGGTAGACGGTTCCGTCCTCGAGCGCGAAGGCGCTCAGGCCGTGGAGCTCTTCGCGCCGCAGGTCGATCTCCGCCGCGCGCTTCGGCGTCCCGAAGTTGAACCCGGTGCCGGTCCTGCGCCCTTCCTCCGTGAACACGGCGAAGTCGAGGTTGAAGTCGCTTCCCGCCGTCGAGACCCACGGGAAGCTCCAGCCCATCCGGAGCCTGTAGGCGAGCAGGCTCTCGAGCGGTCCACGGGAGACGGCGACGAACGTCACGCCCCGCGGCGGAAGATGCAGGACGGCGCCGTCGAGGCTGTCCGCGGTGAACGAGCACCCCGGACAGCCGGCATCCGGCCAGCCGTCGGCAGTCGGGCCGAACATGAAATGATAGACGAGCAGCTGCGAGCGCCCGTCGAAGAGCTCGGCCAACGTCTTCGTCCCGTCCTCGGCCTCGAAGCGGTACTCCTCGTCGACGGCAACCCACGGCAGCGCCTGCCGCTTCCGGGCGAGCTCGTCGCTCCGGCGGGTGAGCTCTTTCTCCTCTGCCAGAAGCGCGGTCCGGGCGGCCAGCCACTCCTCGCGCGTGCCCAGCGTGTGCTCGCTCATCTCGTCCGCCACTTTGTCGCGGCCATCATGCGTACGACTGCCCGACGAGCGAAAACTCATCGCCGGGAGGAGCCGGCTCGACGCTACCGTGCGGTAACGCCCCGAAAGAAGGAGGTGACATGACGGCGATCGCCCACAGCGTGGACATCGCCCGCGCTCCCGAAGACGTCTTCGCCTACGCGATCGACTTCTCCCGTTACCCGGATTGGCAAGGCAACGTGGTCTCGGTGCGCCCGGAACGTGATGCGCCGCCGGCCGTTGGCTCGCGAGCCGTCGTCACGAGGCGAGTCGGGCCGCGGGAAGTCACGGGCCCCGAGGAGATCACCGAGCTGAGCCCTCCCACGACGTGGACCGTGCGCGGGACAGGCGGCCCGGTCACTGCCACCGCCAGAGGCACGATCGCGCCCGTGGGGGACCCCGTGCGATCGCGCGTGACGATTTCCCTCGAGTTCGAGGGCCACGGGATCGGAAGGCTGCTCGTTCCGCTCGTCGTCCGACGGCAGGCGCGCCGGCAGCTACCGCGGAGCCTGCAGAAGCTGAAGGAGGTGGTCGAGGGCGGCGCCTAGACGGGCGCTCACCAGCGGAGAGGCTTTCCGTCGCGGAAGAACCCGCCGCTGGGGCCGTCCGCATCGAGCGTCGCGGCCCAGACGACTGAAGCGGCGCCGACGGCGACAGGTCGGCCGCCGTGGTCGCCCATGTCGGTTGCGGTCCAGCCGGGGCAGACGGCGTTGACGAGGATGCGATCGGCGGCGAGCTCGCTCGCGAGCATGCGTGTGAGCGCGTTGAGGGCCGCCTTGGAGGCTCGATAGGCGGGCTCCCGACCCCGCATGCCGGCCAGCGAGCCGGCCTCGCTGGAGACGTTCACGATCCGTCCGCGCTCACTCTTCCGCAGGAGCGGAAGCACCGCCTTGGTCAGACGCCAGGCGCCGAGCAGGTTCGTCTCCAACGCCTCGCGCACGACGCCGAGATCCGCTGCCGCGGCGGTCTGCCACGAGTCGTAGTCGATCGCGGCGGTGGTGACGAGGACGTCTACGCGCTCGAAACCGTCTCGCAGGTCGCGGCCGAAGCGGTCGACGCTCACGTCGCTGGCGACGTCGAGCTGGCGGACCTGGACGTTTTCGCGGCCCAGCACCCGTGCCGCGGCCTCGCCCCTGGCCAGGTCGCGACTGCCGAGGACGACCTCGTAGTCACGCTCGGCGAGTTGGCGCACGACCTCCAGGCCGATTCCACGATTGCCGCCGCTCACGACAGCGACTTGGCTCATTCAGCTAGCCGGGGAAGGCGACGTGCTCGAGGAGCCTCCGACAGTCGAGTGCCTCGAGGCCTAGTCCTTACGTAGGCCGGCGAAGGCGGCGTTCCAATCATCGGGCGGCTCACCCGGCTCGTTGTAGATCTCCAACGTCTTCCCTACGGCATCCGGCGATCCGAGCGCGGCGACGACGACGGCAGCGACGTCCGCCCGCGCGATCTCACCTTCGCCCGTGTCGCCCTGCTCGAAGCGGATCGCCTGCCCGCCACCGGGCTCGTTGGTCAGCCAGCTCGGGCGGACAATCGTGTACGGGCGCCCGCTCGTCCGCAGCGCCTCCTCGCCGCGACCACGGGCCAGGATCACGTCACGGACGCGCTCGAACGCTTCGGGACGCGTGATGTAGATCTGCGTGACGAGCACGATGTGCGCGGCCGGGGGCGCCGCAGCAAGCACGTTTTCGACGCCGTGGAGGTGGACGGGCTCGGGGCCGTTCGCGCCCGGCTGCTCGGACGACTCCACGCAGACGACGACTCCGGCGGTGTCACCGGCGGCTCTGCGGACGTCGTTCGGCTCGGTGATGCTGCCGACGACCAGCTCGGCGTCGACATCGCCGCCGTGTCGGCTCAACACCCGAACCGGGTGTGAGGCGTCACGCCGCAGCTGCTCGACGATGTGTCGTCCTGTGCGGCCGCTCCCGCCGACGACGAGAATCGGCTCTTTGAGGCCCCCGTTCTGCACGACCAACCTCCTTGGAGAGCGCGGCCAGGGACTGAAGAGACTGTAGTTGCCGCGTGTAGGCTCAGGCGCGCCATTTCCGGACCGGTTGCGGGGCGATCATCGATCGGCCTCGGCGGCGACGGCGAGCGTGCGCGTAGAGGCGGTCGGTCGCGACCTCGACGTCGGGGTAGGGGGCGATGGGTGATTTCCTCGATCGCGAAGTGCGCGGCGCGCAGGGCGCTGCTCAACTGGTCGTAAGAGAAGAAGGTGAACTCGAGGTCGACCCGGATACCACACATCTCACCCGGCCTGCGATTCTCGGCTCCTTCGTGGACAGCGAGTAGAACTCGGCCGCCCGGCCGCAGGACGCGCCGTAGCTCGACGAGGGCAGGAGAGAGGTCGTCGGGGCGAAGATGGATGAGCGAGTAGAAGGCGACGACGCCGGCCAAGGTGGAGTCGGCGAGGTCGAGCGCACGCAGGTCGCCGACCTGGAACTCGATCTCGGGATTGAGCTCAGCCGCGAGCTCGACCATGCGCGGCGACAGGTCGATCCCGAAAACGTCACAGCCACGGTCGCGGAGGTAGCGGGAGACGTGGCCGGGACCGCAGCCGACTTCGCACACACGCCCGTTGCCGACGAGGGCGGCGAAGCGATCGAGGATGGTGCGGTCGAAAGGCTTCGCGTCGAGCTCGGCGTAGAGCCTGCGCGCGTACTCGTCGGCGATGCGGTCGTAGTCATACGCGACGTCGCTCGCGGAGGGCCTGGGTTGCTGGGGATCGTTCACGACCTCTTCCTGGCGAGCGGGCTCCGGAGGGCCCGGCTCCTGCTAGTTTCGCCTCGGACCTGTGAGGCGACAAGCACTTCGCATCGCCGTTGCCAGCGAGGACCCGAACCGTGAAGGAAGCTGCACTCCCGGAGCCGCGGATGCCAATGGAGGGGAGTTCCTTCCGCGCCTGTCTCGGGACTGTCCTCGAGTTACCCGCCGAGCAGCTGCCGCAGCTGGATGGCAGCGAGGATCCAGCCGCGCTCGGGACGCTTTCGCGTTGGCTCGGGGGTCTCGGCCTCGGCATCGCTCGTGTCAGCGAGCCCGATTCGTTCTCCTGGGCGGGGCCCTGGATCGCCCGCGTCCAACCGGGGTCGGCCGAGCCGCGGTACGTCGTCATGTACGGCGTTCCCTCCGGAGTCGTCTGGGATCCCGCGGGCGACGGCACGATCACCGCCGACTCCATCACCGACGGCTTCATCGTCGCCGCGACCGACGTCGCGCTCGCGCTCCCAGGCTGGCCGACAGGACGAGTCGGCAGCGGAACCGTCGAGACGATTTCGATAGCCGCAGCCGCCGGCGAGCCGCTGACGCAACCCGAGGCCGTGCAGCCTGGCCGGCATCGGCCTCGCGGGAGATCGCTACGTCAAGGGCGCGGGCAGTTTCGCCTCCGGTCTTCCCGGTAGTGCCTTGACGCTCATCGAAGCCGAGGTCTGCGAATCGTTCGACCCCCCACTCACGCCGGACGAACACCGCCGAAATCTCGTCGTCCGCGGGATCGACCTCAACGCCCTCGTCGGACGCGAATTCACGATCGGAGACATCCGTTGTCGCGGCACGCGGCTCTGCGAGCCTTGCCGAATCGTTCAAACGTACGCATCGCGCCCGATCCTTCGGGAGCTCGTCCACCGCGGCGGCCTCCGCGCCGACATCCTCGACGACGGAGAGATTCGTCTCGGCGACCGGGTCGTCGCTTCCGACCCCGCCGGCCCGTGACCGAGGCGCGGGGCGCCTCGAACCTAATCGAGGATTACGCGCTTCTGTCGGATCTGCAGACGGCGGCGCTCGTCCACCGTCAGGGCTCGATCGACTGGTGCTGCTTCCCGCGCTTCGATTCCGACGCCTGCTTCGCGGCGCTCCTCGGCGAGCGCGAGCACGGCCGCTGGCTCGTCGCGCCGGAGGCGCCGGCGGAGGTGAGCCGTCGCTACCGCGGCGCATCGCTGGTGCTGGAGACGGAGTGGGAGACGCCGGAGGGGAAGGTTCGCGTGCTCGACTTCATGCCCCCTCGCCGGGAAGCGGCGACGATCGTCCGCATCGTCGAGGGGCTCTCCGGTCGCGTCGCGGTTCGGTCCGAGTTCGTCGTTCGGTTCGGCTACGGGCGGGTCGTGCCTACGCTGCGCGGTGCCGACGGCTCGTCCGTTGCGATGGCCGGCCCGGACGCAGTCGTTCTGCGCACACCGCTGCCGACGACGACCGCGAACGGGGCAGCCGTGTCGACGTTCGACGTCGGTGCCGGCGAGCGGGTGCCCTTCACGCTGAGCTGGTTTCCCTCGCACGCGGAGCTTCCCGCCGGCCTAGACAGCAGCGAGGCGCTGCGTGCGACCGAGACGTTCTGGCGCGAATGGTCGTCGCGTTGTGCTTACGACGGGCCGTACGCCGACGCAGTCCTGCGGTCGCTCGTCGTGCTCAAGGGCCTCACCTATGGGCCGACCGGCGGGATCGTCGCCGCGCCGACGACGTCGCTGCCGGAGTGGCCCGGGGGCGAGCGCAATTGGGACTATCGATACTGCTGGCTGCGCGACGCGACCATGATGTTGCTGGCGCTCATCCACGCCGGCTATCGCGAGGAGGCGAGTGAGTGGCGCGCCTGGCTGGTGCGCGCGGCGGCAGGCGACCCGGACGAGGTCCAGGTCATGTACGGGGTCGCCGGCGAGCGGAGGCTTCATGAATGGGTGGTCGATTGGCTCCCCGGCTTCGAGGGCTCGCGGCCGGTGCGGATCGGCAACGCCGCGGCCGAGCAGGAGCAGCTCGATGTCTACGGCGAGGTGATGGACGCGATGTATCAGGCGCGCAGGCGCGAGGTCGGCGAGTCGTTGCCCGCCTGGGAGCTCGGCCGGCACGTGCTCGGGTTGCTCGAGCAGCGCTGGCGCGACCCCGACGAAGGGATCTGGGAGGTGCGCGGCGGGCGGCGACACTTCACGCACTCCAAGGTGATGGCCTGGGTCGCGTTCGACCGCGGGATCAAGCTCTGCGAGGAGTTCGGCCTCGAAGGGCCACTCGAGCGGTGGCGCGCCATCAGGGCCGAGATCCACGCCCAGGTCTGCCGCCACGGCTGGAACGACGAGCTCGGCTCGTTCACCCAGTCCTACGGCAGCCCGCAGCTGGACGCGAGCCTGCTGCTCTTGCCACAAGTCGGCTTTCTCCCGCCCGAGGATCCGCGCGTCCGTGGCACGCTCGCCGCGGTGCGCCGTCAGCTCGCGCCTGAGGGCCTCGTGTTCCGCTACCGCAGCGAGCAGGAGGGCGACGGCCTCCCGGCCGGCGAGGGGATCTTTCTCCTCTGCTCGTTCTGGCTCGTCGACGCGCTTGCGCTCGACGGCCAGTACGACGAAGCGGTGGAGCTGTTCGAACGGCTGCTCGGCGTGCGGAACGACCTCGGCCTCCTCGCCGAGGAATACGACCCCCACACGGGACGCATGCTCGGCAACTTCCCGCAGGCCTTCTCCCACCTCGCGCTCGTCAACAGCGCGATCATGCTCGCTCAGACGGCGAAAGTGTCGGCGTCGGCGAGCCGATCTCGGGATCCGACCCTCTGAGCGCTGCCCTCCGACCCAGCTCCCGCGCCACATCACGGGCGACCCGGCGAGACGCGCGGCTGTCGCCGACGACACATGGAGCCACCGCGGCCAGGACAGCGGCGCACAGGTGTTCGTTCCGCTTGCCGATCTGCCGCAGAGCCCAGCTGGCGCCCTTCTGGACGTAGACGCGCTCGTCGTCGGCCGCCGCGACGAGCATCGGGAGCACATGGACGAAGGTGTCGTCATCCAGCGGATCGTCGTGGACGGCGAGGACGGCAACAAGGACGAGGCCCGCGCGCTTCACGAACTCTTCTGGTCGTCGCGTCCACGCGAGCGCAGTGTCGAAGGCGAACGGCGTGCGCCAGAACAGATTTTGGCAACACTGGTCGCAGATCTCCCAGCTGTCGAAGCCTGTCGCCCATCGATCCAGCTGCGTCGCCGTCACGCGCTCCGGCTCGTCGATCAGCGAGGCCAGAATGCGCGGCTCACGAACGGCTTTCTGCCAGAGCTCCCGTGCGAGCTGGTGGTTCGGGCCGATCTGCTTCGCCATCGAGCGCAGCGCCGGTAGCGCGACGCCGAAAGCCGGGGAACCGACGCCGGACCGTCTCAACGCCGCGACCCGCCGGGGCTCGCCCAGCCGGCGAAGCTCGAGCACGATCTCGTCGGCTTTTCAGCATCGCAGTGCAGACGCATTGTGGCGCTGTTCGCGATCAGGTTGGCCCCCCCGCCGAGCGGCGTGGCTCCCGTGATCGCAACGAACGCGGGAAGAACTTCGCCTCACCGTCCGTTGGCAATCGAGCATGGCGTCGTTGCGTAGATAACGCCTCCTCGGCGGTCGGCTCGTTCAGGTCTTCGACGTGTGCTGTTCCACCGAGAGGTCCCAGTTCGGCGCCAGCAGGTCGCCGGACGACGTCCAGATCGTCCTGCCGCGACGCGGCGTCTTCCTGGTCGAGCGTCGGCGCGCCGTGACGGCGGTCGACACGAACACGGTGCTCGTCCTGCAGAGCGGAGAGCACTATCGCTTCAGCCATCCGGTGCTGGGCGGCCACGACTCGACGATCTTCGTCCTTCCGTCCGACCTGCTGGCGTCCGCGTTCGGCGGCAAGCACAGGTTTCAGGGGATGCTCAGCTCGAGGGACCAGCTCGTGATCCACCTGATCCGACGCATGCTCGTCGACGAGGCGACCACGCAGCTCGAGGGGGAGGAACGCTGCATGTTCCTGTTGCGGACGCTGGCCGAACGCGTCGCGAATGTCGCGGCGACGGAGAGCAGGCTCGGCCCGGGCCAGCGACTGCGAGTCCAGCGTGCGAGGGCGTTGCTCGCGAGCGACCCGACACGTTCGTGGAGCCTCGCATCGCTCGCACGCGCCGTGGAGTCCTCGCCTTTCCATCTCGCGCGCCAATTTCGCTCGGTCACCGGGGAGACGATTTCGCGATACCTCCTGCGGTTGCGGTTAGCGATCGCCGTGGAACGCCTGGCGGAGGGCGAGGGCAACCTGATGAAGCTCGCTTGTGAGCTCGGCTTCGCCCACCACAGTCACGTCGGCGCCCGCTTCCGCAGCGTCTTCGACGCGACGCCGAGCCAGGTCCGCGCGGCCCTCGCCGGGGGAAGCGGGCAGGATCTCTTCGGCTCGGTCGTCGGCGCAGCGGCCTACACCAGCGCAGGCTGAACGACGACTCGCAGGCGCACGATCGCGATAGTGAGCGCCTGCGCCGCTTCCTACGATCGCCGCATGGCCCCGACTCGCCAGCGCAGAAGCGAACGATGATCGTCCGGATCTTTCACGGCTGGACGACACCGGAGCACGCGCGGGCGTACGAGGAATTCGTGCTCGAGACGATCTTCCCGGCGATCCGCGAGCTCGATGGATGCCTCGGCGCCGAGCTGGCCCGTCGAGACGTGGGCGACGAGGTCGAGTACGTCGCGATCACGCAGTTCGCGGATCTCGACGCAGTACGGCGCTTCGCGGGCGACGACTACGAGCGAGCGGTGGTCGAGCCTCGCGCCCAGGAGCTGTTGTCGCGATTCGACGAGCACAGCGCTCACTACGAGACCGTCGACAGCTGAGGCTCGGAGTGCGGCCCGAAGACCTGACGAAGCTGCGCGTCGCCGGGGATCCGCGGCTCGATCCGAGCGGATCCCGGGTTGCGTTCGTCGTCTCGGGGATCGACACCGAGCAGAACCGGACGACACACTCGATCTGGCTGGCCACGCTCGAGGACGCAGGCGAGCCGCGTCCGCTGACCGCTCTCGAGGGCGTCGCAGTGAGCCCGCGCTGGTCACCGGACGGCTCACAGCTCGCCTTCCTCTCCGCACGCGACGGCGCCCCCCCAGGTCTACCTGCTCCCGCTCGCGGGCGGCGAAGCCAGAAGGCTGACGAAGCACGAGGAGGGAGTGGACGAGCTCGCCTGGTCCGACGGCCGTTTCATCGCCTACAGCGCCCGCGTGGCCGATCCGGCCCATGCAGAGAAGGATCCCGAGCGCCGCGAGCCTCGTCGGATCACGACGCTCTTCTACCGGCTCGACGGCGAGGGCTGGACCTTCGACCGGCCGCGCCAGATATTCGTCGTCGACCTCGCGAGCGGCGAGACCAGGCAGCTGACGACCGCTGCGCGCGACCACCTCCGCCTGGCCTGGCGGCCCGACGGCAAGGCGATTGCCTTTGTCGCGGCGCCTCCGGAGGTCGACGAGACGCTGCTGGCCCGCGTGGTCTACACCGTCGAGCTGGACGGAAGCCTGACAGAGCTGACAGCGGCCGACGCGGGCGCCGCGGATGCCCCTTCGTGGTCGCGCGACGGCCGGTTCCTTGCGTATCGCGTCACCTCGCTCGAGGGTCACCGCGCGGCGAACATCGCCGCTCTGGAGCTCGAGACTGGGCGGCCGACCATCCTCACCGACTCGCTCGACCGGCAGTGCCGTCCGTTCACGACCTCTGAGCTGCGCGAGCAGGTCTGGGTCGACGGCGAGACACTCGTCTTCGGCGTCGAGGATGCCGGCGGAGTCCACCTCTACTACGCGACGGCCGGTGATGGCTCGGCAACACCGACGCCCCTGGTCACCGGCGAGCTCGCGATCAACGGCTTCGACATTCGGCCCAGTCGACTGGTGTACACAGCCTCGACGCCGGGCTGGCCCTCGGAGCTGTTCGTCGACTGGCTCGACAACGGCGTCAGGCTCGAGGGTCGCCGGCTGACTGCGTTCGGCGAAGAGATCGGAGCTCTCGTCGATCCGATTCGCTTCGCGGTTCCGAGCCCCGCCGGCGGCGAGATCGACGCGTGGCTCGTGCTCCCGCCGGATCAGGACGCGTCGGAGAGTCGACCACTGATCACATGCGTGCACGGCGGCCCCCTTTGGCAGTGGAACGGCTTCTGGCCCGAATTCCAGATCCTGGCCGCCACCGGCTTTGCGGTCCTCTATGCCAGCCCTCACGGCTCGAGTGGCAAGGGCCGCGCCTGGGCTGGAGCGATCCGCGGCCCCGACGACGAGGGGCACGGCTGGGGCTCGGCTGACTTCGACGACCTGATGGCGGTCATCGATGCCGCGCTCGAGCGCTGGCCGTCGCTCGATCCGGCGCGGCTCGGAATCATGGGACAGTCATACGGCGGTTACATGGTCGCGTGGGCGATCGGTCAGACCGACCGTTTCGCCGCTGCATGGGCCGAGAACCCTGTGGTCGATTTCGTCTCGGCGACCGGGACCGCGGACTTCGTCACGATCCTCCCGCGCTGGATCGGCACGATCCCCTACGAGAGCGAGGAGGCGCACGCAACCTTCTGGCGCCATTCACCGATCGCGCACGTCGCCAACGTGCACACGCCGGTGCTGATCGCTCACTCGACCGAGGATCTCCGCTGTCCCTTCGGTCAAGGCCAGGAGCTGTTCGCCGCGCTGCGCCTGCTCGGGCGTGAGGCCGAACTGCTCGTCTTTCCAGGGCCGCACGACTTCGGGTTGCTCGGATCACCGGCTCATCGACTCCTGCGTCAGCGAGCCCTGCTCGAATGGTGGGAGCGCCACTTCCACACCGGCGTAGCAAGCGCGGCAGCGCGCGAACAGGCGCTCGCCTAGGCCCGCGACACCTTCGAGGCACGTGCCACACGAGACCGACTGGCGCGACTAGCTCGCCGAGCTCATCGCCATCCCGAGCGTCAGCGCCGACCCCGTCCACGGCGACGACGTCACGCGCGCGGCGGAGTGGGTCGCCAATTTCGTCAACAGAGCCGGTGGCGTCGCGGGAGTGACGCCCGTCGTCGACTCTCACCTCGTTCTCGGCGAGATCGCCGCCGACGAAGCTCCCGCCGACGCGCCCACCGTGCTCGTCTACGGACACGTCGACGTGCAGCCTGCGGCGCCGCTCGAGCTCTGGGAATCGCCGCCCTTCGAGCTCGAGGAGCGCGACGGCTGGTTGTACGGCCGCGGGATCGCCGACGACAAGGGGCAGCTCTACAGCCTGCTCAAAGCAGCGCAGCTGCTGAAGGAAGAAGGCGCTCTGGCGGTCAACATTCGCGTGGTCTGCGACGGCGAGGAGGAGATCGGCGGTCACACAGTCGTCGACTACCTAACCGAGGACGAAGAACGAATCGACGCCTGCGTCATCTTCGACGGCGGCCGGAAGCGACCGGAGCAGCCCGAGTTCAGCGTCGGTTGTCGCGGCGTGATCGGCCTCCACGTCACTGTGCGAACGGGAAAGCGAGATCTCCATTCGGGCATGTACGGCGGAGTCGCCCTGAACGCGACGCACGCTCTGATGCAGTCGTTGTGTTCGACGCTCGCGCAGCGAGGCGTCCTTCGGGATGAGCTGCGGGCGGGATCGAGTCCGTTGACGGACGAGGAGCAGCGTGCCGCTGCGGCCCTGCCTCCCGGAGACGTTCTGCTGGAGCGCGTCGGAGCCTCGGCCCTCGACAGCGCGGCGCCGGGCGTCTTCTACTCGCGAACCTGGGCCGAGCCCTCGCTCGACGTCAACGGCATGGACGGCGGCAACCCCGAGTTCCTCAATACGACTCTTCCCGTGGAAGCGCATGCCCGTCTGACCATCCGCGTCGCTCCCGGCCAGGATGCTCTGGAGATCGCGGATCGGGCGGAGCGATTGCTGGGGCAGGGCGTTCCCGCCGGGGCGGAGATCACGATCGAGCGTGAGAACGTGACCTCCCCGGCCCTCATCTCCGCGACGAGCGAGGCGCTTCGACTTGCGGCAGACGCCTTCGGCCGGGTCGCCGGCGCCCGCCCGTTGTTCGTCCGTCTAGGCGGAACGCTTCCGGTCTTGACGGCCCTCGCAGCGAAGAGCATCCCGACCGTCCTGAGCGGTTTCTCCCTCCCGGAATCGGCCGCTCACGGGCCGAACGAGAAGATGCGGCGCGAGGACGTCGAGCTTGGAATCTCCACAGCGCGGGTGCTGTTCACGACGCGGAAGGCACTGCGGTGACGGTCGCCCTCAGGCGTCTGGGATGAAAAGCGCCTCGAGTGGCGGTTCGCCTCGAGCGAACGTGACGTGGCCTCGTCCGGTCGTATCGGTCACGAGCACGAGATCCCCCGGGGCGAACCGTCGCCGCGTGCCGTCGCTCACCTCGACCTCGATCGCTCCTCGCAACATCACCACCCATTGCTGCCTGGGCGCCGGATGGGCCTCGCTGTCGAACTCGGCGCCGCGAAGGAACACGACGCCGCTGCCGGACGAGAGCTCGCCGACCAGCATCGGCGGCGTGCCGCTGGCGACTCGCTGCTCACTGAGCTGCACCTCCGCCTCCTCGAACGCGGATCCACCGTCGGCGGTCGTGACGACCCTCGTGTAGCGCAGCAGCTCGCTCATTGCCAAGCGGACTCCGACGCTAGCCCGGCCGATCGGTCGCAGCAACGGATTCGTCTCAGACGGAATCGGCTCGCCGGCACGGCGTCACTGGAGGCCGTCATCCTGAGTTTCGTCCTCAAGTAGCGGGAGGTCCCACTTCCTCGCCGCCGCCTTCGGCGCAGATCCGGCGCTGCCGTTATCCGAGTCGCGACGATTCCGACGGGCCCAGGGGCACGTATAGCGGGACCGCCGGCTGAGGAGTCCGTCGGCAACGAAATACCGGGGATTCGAACTCCCGACCTCCGGCTTCTTGAGGCCGCATCGACACAGGGCTTGACAAGGGCATGGATAACGGTTATCTTGGCCTAGATAACTGTTAGGGAGCTGGTGATGCGAGAAGCCGAAGCCATTGGAATGCCGATCAAGGAAGCGTCACCGAGCTACCAGCTGCGGGTCGTGCAGGAGGTCCTGCTCGCACTGCTGGCCAAGGAGCCGTCCCACGGCTATCAGCTCCGCGCCAGGCTTCAGCTCGCGCTTGGCCCGCTGGCCGAAGCGCTCAATGCAGGCCAGGTGTACGTGACGCTGAACCGGCTCGAAAAGGCCGGCCTCGTGACCTCTCAGCGCGTCGGCCAAATCGACCGCCCGGACCGCAAGGTCTACGAACTGACCGCGGCGGGGGGCGCGCGGGTCGCCGAGTGGCTGGACGACACCAGCTGGCCGAAGCCCGCCCCGGCCGAGTTCCATCTCAAGCTGGTTGCCGCCGCCGCAGCAGGCCTGGCCGACCCGGTGCGGCTCGTGGACGCGCAGCGGCACGAGCTGTTGGCCGGGTTGGCCGCCGCGCAGCGGGCCGCGCTCGCGGAGCCGAACGAATCGGTCGCGGGGCTGTTGCTCGAAGGCGTGGTGCTGAGGCTCCAGGCCGACCTTCGGTGGCTCGAGGCCTGCGCCCGCTACTGGAACGCAACGAAGGGACGATCATGAACGCGAACGAGTCATTGTCGCGCGTCGGGCCGGTCTTGCGCACGCGCGCGCTGGAGAAGGAATACGGCCACGGCGAAGGCCGCGTGCGTGCGCTCGACGGAGTCGAGCTGGAAGTGGCCTCCGGCGAGACCCTGGCCGTGATGGGGCCGAGCGGCTGCGGGAAGTCGACTCTGCTGCACCTGCTCGGCGGCCTGGAACGGCCTTCGGCCGGAGAGGTATGGCTCGCCGGGCGCCGCATCGACGAGCTGAGCGAGAAGGGTCTGGCTCGGCTGAGGCGCCACGCGATCGGCTTCGTCTTCCAGGCCTTCCATTTGATGGACGAGCTCACCGCCGCCGAGAACGTGGAGGTGCCCGCGCTGCTGGCAGGACGATCGCCACGGGCGGCGCGACGTCGGGCTACGGAGCTGCTGGAACAGGTCGGTCTCACACACCGGGCCAAGCATCTGCCCTCGGCGCTCTCGGGCGGCGAACGGCAGCGGGTCGCGATCGCCCGTGCGCTCAGCAACGAGCCCGCGGTCGTCCTCGCCGACGAACCGACCGGCAACCTCGACAGCGCGGCGACGCTCGACGTGCTCCGGCTGCTCGACAGCCTGCGCTCGGCCGGGCAGACGCTGCTCATCGTCACCCACGACTCCCGGATCGCGGCCACTGCCGACCGGTTGATCTCGATGCGCGACGGCGCCTTCGTCGAGGAGACCAGGCTTACGCGCGGCACCAGCGGCGGGCTCGGCGAGCTCGCAGGACTGGAGGGCTGAGCCGTGGGCCGTCTCCTGCTCGTCTCCCGCCTCGCCGCGCGCGACCTGCGCCGGCGCCCGATCGAGGGCGCGCTCTTGTTGCTGGCGATCATGGCCGCCACGACCACGTTGACCCTCGGGCTCGCCCTGCACGGGGTGACGGACAAGCCCTACGAGAAGACCCGGGAGGCGACGGCCGGGCCGGACGTGGTCGCCGGCGCCGACCCGACCCCGCCCGAGTTCGGCGGGCAGCCCGCGAACCTCGCCGGCCTGAAGGCGCTGGCCAATGCTCAGGGTGTAGCCCGAAGCAGCGGACCGTTTCCGGTCGCCTGGACCACGCTGAAGGCCGACGGCGAGACCGTGACCGTGCGGGCAGAGGGCCGCGACACCACGCCGGCCTCGGTCAACCAGCCCAAGCTGACCCAGGGCAGCTGGGTCCGTGACGGCGGCGTCGTCGTCGAGGCCGCCTTCGCCGACGCGCTCGGCATCGAGGTCGGCGATTCGATCACCCTGAAGGGCCGCACGTTCCGGGTCGTCGGAATCGCGGTCACCGCCGCTGCGCCGCCGTACCCGGACGCCTGCCTTGGCTTCTGCGGGCCCAAGCCCGGTGACGCGGGGCTCGCCTGGTTCACCCGAGCGGATGTCCGCAGCCTCGCCTCCGCAGGATCGCTGTCCTATGCCTCCTACCTGAAGCTGGCCGACCCGGCAGCGGCCGCGGCGTTTGTCGCCAAGCACAATCCGCCGATCAACGCACCGTCCGGCATCAACCCATCCGACCCGTCACCCCCGTTCCTGGTGTCTTGGCAGAGCATCAAGCAGCAGAGCGCCCAGCTGGTGGCGACGCAGCGACGAGTCCTGCTGACGGGCGCCTGGCTGCTGGGCCTGCTTGCGGTGGCGAGCGTCGCCGTTCTCGTCGGAGGCCGGATGGCTGACCAGATCCGCCGAGTCGGACTGCTGAAGGCGGTCGGCGGCACGCCGAGGCTGGTCGCCGCCGTGCTGCTCGCCGAGTACGTGGTCGTCGCCCTCTTCGCGGCGGCCGCCGGACTGGCGCTCGGACGGCTGAGCGCTCCGCTGCTGATCGATTCCAGCGCGGGCATGCTGGGCAGTGCGGCTCCGCCGCCGCTGACCCTATCCACCGTCGGGGTGGTGACGGCCGTCGCGCTCGCGGTCGCCGTCGCCGCGACCTTCGTCCCCGCCGTGCGCGCCGCCCGCACGAGCACCATCCGCGCGCTGGCCGACTCCGCCCGCGCACCCAGGCGCACCGCCTGGCTGATCGCCCTCTCCGCGCGACTGCCGGTCCCGCTGCTGCTCGGGCTGCGCGCGGCGGCCCGGCGGCCGCGCCGCGCCATCCTGGGCGTGCTCAGCATCGCCATCTCGGTCAGCGGAGTGGTGGCCGCGCTGACGGCCCACGCCCAGCTCAACGCCGAACAGGCCGGTGCGGGCTCGGCCTTGAACAGCTTTCGAGCCGATCGCCTCGACCAGGTGCTGCTGCTGATCACGATCACGCTCGTCACGCTCGCCGCCGTCAACGCGATCTTCATCACCTGGTCGACGGCGCTCGACGCCAGGCACTCCTCGGCGCTGGCGCGTGCTCTCGGCGCGACACCGCAACAGGTGAGCGCAGGGCTTTCGGCGGCTCAGGTGCTTCCCGCGCTCGCGGGCGCCGCCCTCGGCATCCCGGGAGGCATCGCGTTCTTCGCTGCCGTCAGCGATACGGACACGATCGCGCCGCCGCTCTGGCAGCTGCTCGCCGTCGTGCCCGGCACGGTCCTCGTGATCGCGGTCCTCACCGCCATCCCGGCCCGCCTCGGCGCCCGCCGTCCCGCCGCCGACATCCTTCGAGCCGAGCGTGCGTGAGGTGCTGCTCGAACCCGATCGCGAACTCCGCTCTCACGAACCGACATCGGCGCCCATCAGCCGCGAGAGCAGGATGTTGCCGCCGCGGTCGTAGACGACGTCCGGCCATTCAAACCTGGAGAGAGGCCCGCACTCGCCTATTCACTACTCGCCGAACCGCCGCGCCATCTCGGCGACGATCTCGTCGGCGCACGTCGCCATGCGTCCGTCCAGGTCGCTGGCCTCGTCGTACGCCGTGATCGCCCCGGCGACGACGTGACAGCCGCTGCCCTCGATGATCGTGAACGCATGGCTGAGATCGTTGCGTCGCAATCCGGCGGGCGCCGCGTACCGATTGGCCCGTCCCTCCGCCGGATCAAGACAGTCGAGGTCGACGTGCAGGTACAGGCCCGAAGCGCCGAGAACCGCCTGGCCAAGCGCTGGCGCGAACCACTTCTCGAGTCCTGCTTCACGCACCTCATCGGCAAAGACAACGCGGATCTGCCAACCGCGTAAACGCGCCTCCTGGTAAGGGTCCAAGTCACGGACGGCCGTCAGCACGACGCGTTCCGGCACTACCGGCGCGAACCCGGGGATGCTCTGCGCCAGAGCTTGGAACGCTTGCCCGGGTGACGATCGAGAGCGCAAACACATCGAAGAAGCCCGAGCGGTTGTCCTCGGGCACGTCGAAGTCAGCATGGGCGTCGAACCAGGCAACTGCGAGCTTGGCCCCGCCAGCCGCCACGCCGGCGGTTGTGCCGATCGCGCTGTTGCAGTTGCCGGCGATGACGAGCGGGAACCGTCGATGCACAACGGCGTCGCGCACCACCGCCGCTAGCTGACGGTCGAGCTCGAAGGTCCGGCGGATCTCGTAGCCAGGCGCGTCGTCATCGGCCACGACGGTCATCTCCACGTCGTGGTCTTCAGCCTCGAGCCGCCTCGAGGAGGATACGAGCACCGGCACCCATACGGAAGTCGCGCAGCGCCGAGTCGTACGGTTGACCAATCAGGCAATCCGCGTCATCTCGTCAGTTACACCCGAGCCGTTGAGGTGCTCGCGCGACTCGACCCCCGCCCCACACACGCACCGCACAGCATGTCGGCCTCGGACGCCGTTCGAGTAGTTCTCGATCCCCTCGTGCTCGATGCAAACCGGGACACCGGCAAAGAGGTGGTTGATGGCGTTCGTCGCGGGCTGGTCGGGCACCGGCTGTGGTTCGAGCG
>JBKPIV010000144.1:0-6313 GCA_046730395.1 Actinomycetota bacterium
CGGTGACGAAGTGGAACGTGGTCCCTCCCTCCATCTCAACGGGATCACGCGGGTGATGGGTGAGAATGAACACGGAGTGGTGGTAGGGAGGGTCGTCGCCCCACCAGCCCGTCCACTGCTCGTCGCCCCAGGCACCACCGCCGATCGGCCCGAACATGTTTCGGCCCATCACGCTGGCCCCGACGTTCTGGGCCGATTCCTCGAATATCCGTGTGCTCTCGTTCACCTCGCCGCCCTGCTTGTCGTGGGATTGGCGCCAGGCGGCCAGCGGAACCACCCAGTCGTGAAGCCGCTCGCCGCCCTCGCCGAGCGGGTTCTCCTCGCTCTGGTTCGGGCCGGCGACGAAACCGTCCAGCGAGATCGAGATATGACACCTAAGCTTGCTCATCGTGCATGTGACCTCCTAGTAGCTGTCTGGGCGGAAAGTATAGTTAGGTAGATGCTTAAGTATCGTTCCCGCGGCGAGAGCATCGATCGCGCCTTCCACGCGCTGGCCGATCCCAGTCGACGGGTCATCGTCGAGCGGTTGAGCCGCGGACCAGCCTCGGTCAGCGAACTCGCACGCCCGCTGCCGATGTCGCTGCCGGCGGTGGTACAACACCTTCAGGTGCTGGAGACCAGCGGGCTCGTCCGCTCGGAGAAGATCGGCCGTGTGCGCACCTGCCAGATCGAGCCGGCGGCGCTGCGGCCGTTGGAGCAGTGGATCAGCGCCCGGCGCTCGAACTGGGAGCGCCGGCTCGACCGCCTGGGCGACTACCTCGCCGAAAGCGACGACAAGCCACCGAAAGCGGGCACGCGATGAGCGAACGATCCATAGAGCACGCCGCATTCGTCGTGGAGCGCGTCTACGACGCCTCCCCCGACCGAGTATTCGCCGCCTGGTCCGAGCCACAAGCCAAGGCGCGCTGGTACGACGGTTCGGACGGGGAATTCGAGCTCGACTTCCGCGTCGGCGGATGGGAGCGCGGCCGAGGGATGCTGCCGGACGGCCGCGAATACACCTTCCAGGCGCTCTACCGGGACATCGTCCTGGGCCGACGCATCGTCTACACGTACGACATGCTCCTGGACGGGATCCGCATCTCGGTCTCCCTCGCCACAGCGGAGTTCAAGCCCGAGCGCGATGGCACCCGACTGGTCTTCACCGAGCAGGGCGCGTTCCTTGACGGCCACAAGATGCCGGCCCGGCGCGAGCAGGGCATGGGCAGCCTGCTGGACTCGCTCGGACAGTGGCTCCAGAGCAGCCGATCCGACGGCGGCTGAGCGGCCAACCGGGCGGCCGCGCTCCAGGAACCAACCACCAGCTCACGTAACTACGAGCGGATCGGCACCTCCACGCTGCGTCAGGAATATGAGCGGATGGCTGGGGCGATAGGGATGGTGCGTCGCGATGCGACTCCCGTCCGACCGTGACCCTTCCGTGCGATTCCGCATTCCGCGGAACGCCCTCACGGTCCCGCTACCGCTTCGCGCGATCAGCAGGCGCGGACTCAGGTCACTGCGCCGTGTCCCTCGTCGTCCGTGGCGACAGCGCCGCTACGTTCGTCCGCGCTGCTGGTTCTGCCTCGCTGCGACACTGCGGCCGAACGCGGTCGTGCGCGTCGCGCCGCTAGCGCTGATCGTCCGATGCGACAGTCGACTGGAGAGCACCGCCCCCGTCCCAACCTAGTTGCGGACGGACCACGGACTCGAGCGACCTCGTCGTCCTCCTGCGCTGCAACGCAACGCGGGTCCGGTGGGCGCGGAGCTCGTCGGGGACCTCCTCGACGGTGGGCGGTCGGTCGATGGGCACGGCCGGGTCGGGGCGCAGACACAGCATCCGCGCCGCACGCGTCGACGCCGTCGAAACGGTCTGACGCCGCCTCGTCGACGCAGCGGCGCGCCGCGAGCGCCCGCTCAAGGTCCGCGCGCACCAGGTTCGGCCCGCGGCCGATATCCTCGCGACCCCGGCAGCCCGGGGATCTAAGCGAGTCGCTGGACCTCAATGGACAGCCATCGCCCTGGCGTCACCGACTTCGTCCACATCGGCCTTGTCGTCGAGGACCTCGACGAGACAGTCCGGTTTCTTGCGCTGCTCGGCTTCGACTGCGGCGAGCCCGGGGTGTTCAGCGGCGAGTGGATCGATCGGATCATCGGTCTCGACAACGTGACGGTCGAGACCGTGATGGCTCGCGCCCCCGACGGCAGCGACATGTTCGAGGTGGTGCGCTTCCACTCACCTTCCGCCGGCGCTCAAGAGCCGGCCCCGGCCGCGAACCGTCCTGGGCTCCGGCACGTCGCCTTCAAAGTCGACGACGTGCGCGGCGTCGTCGACCGCGTCCGAGAGGCCGGCTGGGAAACGGTCGGGGAGCTCGTCGACTTCGAGAACACCTTCCTCCTCTGCTACGTCCGCGGACCCGAAGGCCTGATCGTCGAACTCGCCGAGCGGCTCGACGGCGCGCCCCGCTGAACGCCCAGACTGAACCGCCCCGGGTTTGATGGAGGCGGTGCAAACCTGTCGGCGCCGCATCGGCTGGCACCGAGCGTCGTTCCGGCGAGCCACTACTCCTCTGGGCGCAAGACGCAGAGGCCCCAATCGGTTCGCACACGCTGTTGCTTTCCATGCATCTGGGCGGCGCCGGGTCGGCCGGCGCGCCGCGGGCCGCGCTTTCGCCTGATGGGAGGAGTCTGCGTGCCCGACCTCCTCGCTGCTGCGATGGACGAGCACCGGGAGTCTCGGCCACGCGAAGCTCGCTGTCGCAATGCGCGTGGAAAGCGGGAGTTGGGACGGTGGCGCTCTAGCCTCGATTCCCCACCAACCGGCTCCGCGGAGCCGCCCAGGCCCTAAAGAAATGTCCTCCTGAGCAGGGAAGATGCGGTTGCTTAACCCTGCAACCCCCACTCAGGAGGACTCACCTTGAAGGTGAAGGATCGCACCCGGCTCGGATCGCTTCAAATCACCGCCGATCGGACCCGTCTCCTCTCGCGCTCGGGAACCGCGCTCGTCCCCGAGCTCGCCGCCCGCCTCGGGCTCGCCGATGAGCTCTCGGGCTCCCTGGCCGCCCTTCACCGGCGCGCGCCGTTTCACGACCCCGGCCGGATCGCCTGCGACCTGGCGGCGATGCTGATCGACGGCGGCGAGTGCGTCTCCGACCTCGGGGCGCTCGCGGAGCAGGCCGACCTCTTCGGGGAGGTCGCCTCGCACTCGACCGCCTCCAGGCTCCTGCACGCCCTCGGGCCCGACGAGCGCTGGGCCCTCGGCGAGGCGAGGGGCGCGGCGCGCTCCGCCGCCTGGGAGGCGGGCGCCCCGCCATCCGAGATCGTCCTCGACTTCGACGCCCACCTGCTCGAGTCCCACACCGAGAAGGAGGGCGCCGCCCCGCACCGCAAGCTGCTTTTCGACCGGCCTTGACACTCGACCGGTCGGAGGTTGGGCGGGACCTCAGCACGCTGTAGCCTCGTAATGAGAGGCGATGGAGAAGCCATTTGGCCCTGCTACTTGGGATGGCACTCGTCCTTGGTGCGCTGGCAACCTGGCTGTGGCGCTGTTCACTCGCACCCAGGGAGATCAGAAGACACACGCCAAGACTCGCTTTCGGCTCCGCAGCAGGATGTTGGCGCTGGCGCTTCTACTCGTATTGGCGTCGGTCCTGGCACTTGCCGTGCCAGGCAAGGCGTCGACGGCGGCGAAGACGACGCGGGTAAGCGTGAGCTCCCGCGGCGCGGAGGGCGATCACGGCAGCTTCGTTCCCTCGATCTCTGCCAGGGGCCACTTCGTCGCCTTCCAATCCGATGCTTCAGATCTGGTGCCTGGCGATCAGAACGCCTCTCGCGACGTCTTCGTACGCAACCGAGAGACCGAGAATACGAAGCGGGTAAGCGTGAGCTCCCGCGGCGCGGAGGCCAATTCGGACAGCTACCTTCCCGCGATCTCCGCCAACGGGCGGTTCATCGCCTTCGAGTCTTTTGCGAGCAACCTGGTGGACGGCGACGCCAACCGCCTCGAGGACATCTTCGTCCGCAACCGAGAGACGGGCAAGACGAAGCTGGTGAGCATCGGCTCCCGCGGCGCCCAGGGAAATGCCGACAGCTACGATGCCTCGATCTCCGCCCGCGGACGCTTCGTCGCCTTCGAGTCACTTGCGGGAAACCTGGTCGGCGGCGACGCCAACCGCGCGTTCGACGTCTTCGTCCGCGACCGAAGGACGGGCAAGACGAGGCGCGTCAGCGTGAGCTCCCGCGGCGCGGCGGGAAACGCCGACAGCGGCGCCCCTGCTATCTCGGCCGGTGGGCGCTTCATCGCCTTCGAATCCAACGCCTCGACCCTCGTGCGAGGCGACCACAACCGGCAAAGTGACGTCTTCGTCTACGACCGAAGAACGAGCAAGACGAGGCTGGTCAGCATGAGCTCTGCCGGCGTGCAGGCAAACGCAGGTAGCTACGCCCCCGCGATCTCGGCCGGCGGGCGCTTCATCGCCTTCGAGTCCTTTGCGAGCAACCTGGTGCGCGGCGACCACAACCGCCGCAGCGATGTCTTCGTCCACGACCGAAGAACGGGTAAGACGAGGCGGATCAGCGTCAGCTCTGCAGGCGTGCAGGCGAACGCAGGTAGCCACGCCCCCGCGATCTCCGCCGGTGGGCGCCTCATCGCCTTCGAGTCCGACGCCTCCAACCTGGTCGGGGATGATCACAACGATGCCAGTGACATCTTCGTCCGCGACCGGAAGATGGGCACAACGAAGCGCGTCAGCGTGAGCTCCGCCGCCGCGGAGGGCAACGCCGGCAGCCACCGTTCCTCGATCTCCGCTCCCGGGCGATTCATCGCCTTCGAGTCCGACGCCTCCAACCTGGTCGGGGATGACGACAACGGCTCGCGCGACGTCTTCGTCCGCGGCCCCCTGCGCTGATCTGCAGATCATCCGAGGCTCGGGCGCCGTGTCCCGCTTCGTCTGCCGCGGCGATCGCTCCCTCCAATACGTCCTCGTAGGTCACAAGCTCAGGTCAGCTAAGAGAGAGACGGGTGATTCTTCCGATAATTCCCCCCCATACTCCGCTGGGTATCCGCGATCAAGGCCGAATTCGGCGATTGCGGAAGGTTCGTGTCCGCTATCCGCTATCCCCTATCCCCCCAGCAGTTGAAGGGGGAATAGGGGTCGCCTGAACCCGGACGTCCTGCACATCCTCTGCCGCCGCGGTCTGGCCCGTCGGCTGCCAGGCTCGCGGAAATACCTTCGGGCGAGGAAGAGGCCGCTTATTCGGCGTATCCCAGGGCCAAGCAAGACAACGCAAAGCGCCCCCGCGCCGGTTGGCGAAGCCGGCGCGGGGCGCTATTGCCAGGCGCCGGGTTGGTGGACTACCAGCGCCGGGTCCCAGGTGGGGTGCTAGTGCTTGACCACCTCGCAGTTCGAGGCGACCTTGTCGTTGCGGCTCGCCTTGACCACGTCGTGGCCGCGCCCGCAGCTCACCTTGTCGCGACCGCGGTGGCGGACGTTGATCTTGTCGTTGCCGCCCTTGCCCCTAACCACGTCCTGGCCCGGGCCGCCGGCGAGCGTGTCGTCGTCGGCGTTGCCGACCACATCGTCATCGCCGGCCTGGCCGTTCTCAGTGTCATCGCCGGGACCGCCCCGGATGACGTCATCGCCAGGACCGCCGTTCAGGACGTCATCGCCCTGATCGCCGCAGAGGTCGTCGTTGCCATCCTCGCCCTGGATGTCGTCGTCACCCGCGTTGCCGTCGAGCTGGTCGTCGGCCTCGGTTCCGTCCAGTTCGTCGCCCTGGTCGCTGCCTTGGACGTCTTCGCCCTGGTCATTGACGTCCTCGCCCTGGTCGTTCTCGCTCGACTGACAGGTCGCGGTCGGATCGCCGCTTCCATCGTCGCCGCCCTCGGCGCGGGCGATCGACAGCCCGGCGACGAAGATCCCGATCGCGACCAGCATTGTCAAGGGGATCAGGTGCCGTCTGAAGTTCATGGATTTCCTTTCTTTGTCCCGCCGGAGCGGATTCAGGTTCTTCATCGACTCCAACCCGTGCGGGGATTAGAAATCACGCCGGGCTCGGTGGCAAGGAAGCGTGGAACGCCGATGCCATCGCGTCGGGGGGAGGACTACAGGTTGACCGGGTATAGGGGTCGCCCGAACCCGGACGCGCTAATTCCCCGCCTTCGCCTAATTCGCGGTCGCCTGAACCCCGACGCCTAGATGAGTGATTCCCATTCCCCGGGATCAGTGGTCGTAGGCGATCAGGCTGCGAATCGGGCCCTCGAGCTCGCCCGCCTCCCAGAGGCGCCAGTTGTGCCAGACGACCGCGCCCATCCCGAGCAGGCGCTGCGCGATCC
>JBKPIV010000145.1:0-4727 GCA_046730395.1 Actinomycetota bacterium
CACTCCCGGTTTCTGGCGGTAATCCCCCCGCAAGGAGATCGAGCCGCGAACTCCCCGTTTCGGACTGACGGTTCGATCAGCCGCCAGGGCCGGGGGTCATCTACTCCGACAGCCCGGCGGCTGCGAGGGCCTCTCGCTGATCCAAGAAGACCTCGCCTTTGAGGAGCTTGCCATTCCGAAGCTGCCAGACCACCGCATTTTCCCGGCTAACCGGGACGCCGCTTCCCGCGCCTCGCCCAACTATTCGATAGAGGTGGACCACCCGGTCTTTGCCTGCATCGAGGAAGCGGCTCTCCTCGAAGTGGAAGTCCTCCATCACGGCAGCCACGTCTTCCCTGTACCGCACCATCTCGTCAAGCCCCCGGTAGGCCTTCTGCTCGACGGCCGACCAGAACTCGATCTCCGGGTCACACATGCTTAGAACGCGGTCCCTGTCCCGTGCGTTGAAGGCGTCCACTGCTCGACGCACGATCTCGACGTTCTCCTCCGACATCCCTACTCCCGCAGCCCGGCGGCTTCGAGGGCCTCGTCCCTGGTCCAGAAGACCTGACGCCTCGTGATCAGGCCATCCGCGAGCCAGAAGACCGCCCAACCCGGTTGCTCCGCCGGCAAGCCGCTGCCCCTACCGCGCCCGATCTGGGTGTATCCGATGAGGACCCTGTCATTGCTCAGGGCCGTTATGTCGTCGATCCCGAGGTGGGCTTCCTCAAAGACTTCGAGGAGCAGCTCGATCCACTCTCGTGCCTCCGCCCGCCCGCGGTAGACGTCTCTAAACCCAGGGAGGGGCAGGGACTCCCATGCGACCTCTGGGCTGAGGAAACCCAACAAGGCATCCAAGTCGCCCCGATTGAAAGCATCGATCAATTTCCGCACGACCTCGACGTTCTCCTCCGACATCGCCCAAGCAGTATCTCGCGACGAACCGAGGGTGCCGCTTTCCATGCACAGCAGCACTCTTGGAACCTGCTCGGTCCCGCCCCTTTTGCGCGATAACCGGCAGCGCACCTTCCGTTTCCGCTTCGGCCTTGCCTTCGGCTGCCCGCTCTCGGCATTCTCCAAGTGGGAATGAAACGGCTCTATCTCCTGCGCCACGCCAAGTCGAGCTGGGACGATCCGACACTTGCCGACCACGATCGGCCACTGGCGCCTCGCGGTCGCCGCGCCGCGAAGGTCATGGCGAAGCACCTGGGGCGGAAGGGGATCGCCCCCGAGCTGGTGTTGTGCTCGCCATCGAGGCGCACCCGCCAGACGCTGACGCGGATCGCGCCGAGCATGGGGAAGAGTGCCGACGTCCAGATCGAGCACGGGCTTTATGCGGCCTCCGCGCCTGTCCTCCTCGAGGTGTTGCACGAGGTGCCGGACGAGGTTGAGTCGGTGATGCTGATCGGCCACAACCCCGGCATCCAGGACCTCGCCCTGAGCCTCGCCCGCGCGGGCTCAAAGAGAGCGCGAGTGAGGAGCAAGTTCCCGACCGCGGCGCTGGCAACGCTGGAGCACAACGGGAGCTGGCGCGAGCTGGCGCCCGGGAGCGCCGAGCTCGTGTCGTTCGTGAAGCCGAAGGAGCTCTCGCACGGGGGGGCGGGACGGTGAGTCGTACGCCTTGGGGTAGGCGAAGTAAGCGACCAACCCATCGCCCAGGTAGTGAGCCACGTGACCCCCGTAGCGCACTACCAGCCCGGCCGCGAGCTCGTGGTAGGCCCGCACCACCTCGAAGTAATCCTCGGGGTCGAGATTGGCCGAGAGCTCGGTCGAGCCGTCCAGGTCGCAGAAGAGCGCCGTGAGCTGCCGCCGCTCGTCGGAGCCGTTCGCCGCCTGACGCATCAGGTGTCGCTCCCGGCGCGCTCCGACCGACGCTCCACCACCGTGATCCTGTAGCAGCCCGGGGCCTTCGACAATCCGTCGCGGAACCACTCGCCCAAGAGGATGGCCGCGAGCGCGTTCTCGATCAGGTGCGGGCGAGTCGATGCATCGCGGCCCGCCCCCACGAGATGCGGCGCCAGCGGAGCGCCTGTCGGCGGAGCTTCTCGAGGTTGGGGAGCGTCGCGGCGGTCACGTCTTCGCTCAGGATCAGTTCAAACCCGAGGCCGGTCGTCCGCTCGAGCCACCGGTCGAACTCCTGCAGGTTCGGCAAGATGAAGACGGTCTCGACCAGCCGCACGGCGTTCCTCGCCGCCTCCCCGAAGGTCTCGAACCGCGGACCTCGCCAAGGCTCGATGGTCACGAAGCGACCACCCGGACGCAGCACGCGACGCACCTCTTCCACGACCTTGTAGATGTCCGCGGCGTGGCAGATCGCTTCGACCGAGAAAACCAGGTCGAAGGAGTCGTCGGCGTACGGCAGGCGGTGAAAGTCGCCTTCCTGAATGTCTAGGTTGCGGCGGCGCCACGCGACTAGGCGCGCGGCGCGGACATGCCAAGGGGTGAGATCGATGCCGACGAAGGCCAACTCCGAGTTCCGCCGAGCGAGGCTGAGCAGATTGAAGCCTCTGCCGCAACCGATCTCGAGCACCCGGCGCGCGCCCAGCATACGAATCTGGCGCTCGACGATCAGCGATTGCGCCCGGTACCCGCGAGGGTGGAAGCTGCCGTCCGGGTTGAGCGCCATGTGCATGGCGCCACGCATCGAGTGCGCGAAGAAATACAGGGGCGCGCTCTGCGTGAAGTAGGGGACGACCACGTCGATACCGCGCCGCTCCGAGAGGAGCCTAGGAAGATCGAAGTACGGATCGAGGTCCTTCAGCCGCTTGTCATCGTCGGCCTTCATCCCGCCGAACTGCCCTCAGCGGCGATAGGTCGCCTCAGACAGCTGCAGCGCGTTCGCCACCCACGGCACGTCGGCTCCCTCGTCCAGTATCCGATCGGCCTCGCGCACTAGGGCCGCCGCTGCGGAGGGGTAGGTGTCGAGCACCGTTCCAGTGTCGTCGTTTTGCAGCAGATTGAAAATGTTTGGGTTCTGCTCTGTGTGATTCGCCGGGCAGGGATCAACGAGGTTGGCGTAGATACCGAACAGCGTGACGTCGGCGGGCTCGTCGCACTCGCGCGGCCGGTAAAGGCGCACGACGTGGACGATCGGCCGTCCGGCCTGTCTATAGACGGACGCGAGTGCGGCGATCTTCGGAACGACCTCAGACGTCCCAGGGATCTCCAGCGGTCGACGGTCGAGCGTGTCGACCTGGGTATCGATGGTGAGTAGAGCTGCCGAGTTGAAGTCAGGCGCGAGGTACTCCATCGGCCGACCGATCTTAGGCCTCGAAGCGCGACCGTGGAGCCGCTGCCCCATCGCGCGATTAGGAGCAGTGACGCTTCTTAGTGCTGGGTTTCGCGCAAAGGACGTTTCGCATGGAAAGGAGCGCTCTTCGACCTGGCGCTCGCTTCTCGCGCGAAGGGGCAGCAAGGGCGTTGACCTTGGAGAGTGCTCCTTTGCTTGGAAAGGAGCGCTTTTGAGCAGCGCTCGCTCCTCGCTAGCCTGGTCACCTTCCTGGCGCGTGCGTGAAATCCGAGAGGCCCGAGCCCGGCGGCTGCGGCGCGAGGCGCTCGGTCGATGGTGCTCGGCGCAACGCCCTCATTCCAATCGCCGCAGCAGCGAGACAAGCGAGGCCCCCGACTGCAAGGGCGACGCGCGCGCCTAGATACTCGGCGACGACACCGATGATCGGTCCTCCGATCGGCGTCGATTAGCTACGTCGCCGCTTCGGCTGCCGTGTAGACCTCGATGAAGCGCTGATAATTGTCGCCCACCTTCGTGGCTGTGTCGTCGCGGGACAGCCTGCCGTCGAGGAACCCCTGGAGAGGGTCTCCCCAGATCGAGCGACCGATCGCGAACCCGATGTAGGCCTCGACCGGGGCTGCCTGGCGAAGCCAGTGGTCGACCTTGGCGTCATCGGCGCCGCGACCGAGGACAACGCAGGCGACACCGTCGCGACCGCCCGTACGGCACTGCGCCGCAATCCGCTCGCAATCGGCGCGCTCGTCCACGCCCTCGATCTTCCAGATGTCGGTCTCGATCCCGGCATCCTGCAGCTCCGCGATCGTTCGGCACATCAGCTCGGGGCGGAGCTCCGCGTCGTAGCGGTCGGAATCGCCGTCCACCGAGGCGAGCTGGTCCTCCTCGGCGGGCACCAGCAGCTCGAAGAGGAACTTGCGATCGTGCTCGTGCAGCCAGTCCGACAGGCGCCGCAGCCGCTCGACCTGTCGCTGATTCATCTTCGCGTCGCCGTCGGGGTTGTAGCGGACCAGCACCTTGGAGAAATCGGGGTCGTAGTGTCCGACGTGGGCGCCGAAATCGTCGCCGTACTCGAAGTCGAACTCCTTCTGTCCACTCTTCTCCACGGGCATGGCGAGCTTGATCCCCCGGGCCTTGGCCTCCTCCGGGACCTGGGACGGGCCCCCGAACTGCTCGTCGACCAGAGCGCCTGTCACCGCAGGATCCGCACCGCGCTCGAGCGCCGCCTCGACGCCCTCGAAGATCAGGTGCTTGCCGTCGGCGATGCGCGGTATGTCCTTGGGCCTGGGGTCGCCTTCGATACCGAACCGCTTCGTGAAGGAGCCGCGGTGATCGAACGCGAGGATGTAGAGCGTATCGTCGTAACCGAGGTCCATGGAAGCGCCAGAGGGGAGAACGGGATCGTAAACCCGTGAAGCCGAGCGGGCTGACTCCTCCTTATCGCGCATAGGGGCAGCGGCTCAGCGGAGTCTCAGGACTACCGCTTTGCATGGAAAGCAGCAGT
>JBKPIV010000146.1:0-10520 GCA_046730395.1 Actinomycetota bacterium
GGACGCCTTCCTCGAACGGCGGCGCGCGGCGGCCGCGGCGGCATGGAACCTCGACGGCGGCGTGGTGCTCGTCGCCGCCGGCGACGAGATCCTCGTGCCGGGGCGCGGCGACCGCACGTACCCGTTCCGCGCGCACTCCGAATACCTCTACCTCGCGGACCGCGAGCGCCCCGGCGGCATGCTGGCCTACGCGCCGGCCGACGGCTGGGTCGAGTTCGTCGCGCCGGTCACCGCCGACGAGCTGCTGTGGACCGGGCTCGAGGGCGACCGCGAAGGAGTGCCCGAAGGCACGCGCCCGCTGGGCGAGCTCGAGGCGTGGGTTGGCGGCCGGCGGGTGCGCTGGCTCGGCGCGACCCCCGACGCCGACGTCGAGCTGCGCGACGCGCTCATCCACGTCCGCCGCCCCAAGGACGACGTCGAGCTCGAGCGCATGCGCACGGCCGCGGAGGCGACTCGCGCGGGCTTCGAAGAGCTCGTGCCGCTGATCGCTGCGGGCCGCACCGAGCGCGAGCTGCAGGTCACGCTCGAGGCGGCGTTCCTCCGGAGCGGCGGCGACTTCCTCGCGTTCGAGACGATCGTCGCGGCGGGCGACCACGCCGCCGTCCTGCACTTCTCGCCGACGGCGCGCGAGCTGCGCGACGGGGACCTCCTGCTCGTCGACGCGGGCGCCGAGCACCGCGGTTACGCGAGCGACGTCACCCGCACGTACGCCGTCGGGGGGACGTTCACCGCCGAGCAGGCGCTCGTCCACGACACGGTCCAGCGCGCCGGCGAGACCGCGATCGCCGCCTGCCGTCCCGGAACGGAGTGGCACGACGTCCACCGCGCGGCGGCGCTGGTGGTCGCGGAAGGGCTCGTCGAGCTCGGCGCCCTCCGCGGCTCGTCCGAGACGCTCGTCGACAGCGGCGCGGCGACGCTGTTCTTCCCGCACGGCGTCGGCCACCTGGTCGGCCTCGGCGTCCGCGACACCGGCCCGGCCTCCGACGAGGCGCGCAAGCCCGTGCCCGGCCTGCCGCGCCTGCGCGTCGACATCCCGCTCCGGCCGCGCCAGGCGTGGACGGTCGAGCCGGGAATCTACGTCGTTCCCGCGCTGCTCGCCCGGGAACACGGCCGCGACGGCGTCGACTGGGAACGCGTCGACGAGCTGCACGGCTTCGGCGGCGTGCGTCTCGAGCAGAACGTGCTGATCACCGACGACGGCTGCGAGATCCTCACAGCCGCAGTCCCGCTTTAAGAACTCGAACCAAATGGAGGGACCCCCTCGCTGACGACAAACGCCTCGGCATCCGTCGTCAAGCTGAGAGGGGTGCCGAAGGCCGTCGCCACGAGATCCACGAAGCCTTCCTCGCGCTTGGCTGCTGCCTCGTCTGCTTCAGGAGACGCGCTCACCGGGAACAATGTCGGCCCGCATCGAAGGGCTCCTTTCGTCGTGGCCCTCGCCGACGATACGCCCTGGGGCTGTAGATGCGCTTGCGTATTCATGGCGCCCTCGCTAGGGTCGCCGCAGGGATGATCTCTACGATCGCTGTGGGCACGGACGGCTCGCCAACGGCGAGTAAGGCCGTTGACATTGCGGTGGAGATGGCGCGGCGCTTCGACGCGAGGGTGGTGCTCATAAGCGCCTACCGCGACCCGGCGTCTCGATCATCCAGCAAGCTCGACGAGAGGGAATTCGGCTGGAATCCCGCTGCGCAGCTTCGGGAGATCCTGGCCAGAACCGAGCGTGAGCTCAGGCGCGAGGGCATCGACTGCGTGACGCGTACCGGCACAGGGAACCCGGGGAAGGCGCTGGTCAAGATCGCGGAGGACTGCGGCGCCGACCTGCTGGTGATCGGGAACAAGGGCATGGACCGCAGGGTTCTCGGGAGCGTGCCGAACACGGTCGCCCACAATGCTCCCTGCTCGGTCCTGGTGGTGAAGACCACCTAGAGGCGAGTTCCTCTCGGGCTCATCCGAGGGTTTCTGCGGCGTCGTTTCGGCGCCATAGCGGCCGGGTAGCCGCTTGGCCCATGTACGGAAAGTGGTTTTCATTCGCATTCGGATTCGCGGCGGTCGTCCTGCTCGGGATCGCGCTGATCGCCTCGGTGTACGCGCCGATCTTCGCCGTCGTCATCGCCCTGCTGATAGCGCTGGCGTTCATCCTCAACCGTGCCACCCGCCGCACGCAGCAGGTGGGCTCGGAGCACGCCGCCGCCGCCGAGGAGCGCCGGCAGGCGGGGCAGCCCGCGCGCCCCAGCGCGAGCGCGGCGCCCCATTCCGGCGAGGGGTAGCGGCGCATGCCCGCCGAGGCGGAGGAGAGAGACGAGGCGCACGAGGACGAGACCGCCACGGAGCCGCCAGCGGACGTCCCGCCGGGCTCCGAGCACGGGGATTCGGAGGAATCGGGCGGGCCCTACGGCGATCCCGGCTCAAACGAGGAGACGCTCCGAAAGCAGCAGGAGGAGCGAAGCCGGCGCCGAGAAGGCGAGTAGCTCGACCCCGAGCCACCTGGGATGTCAGGGCGGTGTCCGGCCCGTTTCCGTCCTTGGGAGCGGGGTACGCGCGACGCATCGACGAAAGGAGTCACGTATGCCATGGGACGAGCTGAAACCGCGTCAATTCCCGGCCTTCGAGAAGGAGCTCGACGGGATCTCCCAGCAGACGATGGAGGACCACTACAAGCTGTATGAGGGGTACGCCAAGAAGGCGAACGAGTGTCGGAAGATCCTGAACGAGTTCGACTACTCGAAGGTCGAGGGCAACCAGGTCTACTCGGAGCTCCGCGCCGTGTCGATCGACTACACGTTCGCGCTGCTCGGCTACAAGAACCACGATCTCTACTTCGGCCATCTGGGCGGCGACGGGGGCGATCCCAACGGCCGTTTCGCGGAGCTGGTGGAGGAGGAGTTCAACGGGCTCGGCAAGTGGTTCGAGGCCGTCAAGAAGGCCGCCTCGGCGGCCCGCGGCTGGGTGATGGTGGGCTACGACCTAAACGACGGCTCGGTGTTCAACTACATCATGGACAGCCAGAACCTCTGGGCGGTCTACAACATGGTCCCCGTGCTGGCGCTCGACGTGTACGAGCACGCCTACGCGCGCGACTTCGGCGCCACTCCGGACGGACGCAAGGAGTACGTGGGGGCGTTCTTCCGCAACGTCGACTGGGATCACGTCAACCGTCAGCTCGCGCAGGCCGAGGCCGCGAAGCGCGGGGCCGACGAGAGCGGCGCGCGGGAATCGGAGGAGTTTGCTCCCGCGGGCGGCTAGCCGCGGCTAAAACAGGCCGCGAACGCGCCCCCAGGGGAGCAGGTACCAGAGGGAGCCGAACAGGGCCGAGGCGGCGATTCCGATCGGGATCGCCGCCGCTGGCCCGAAGAGGAAGTGGGTGATCAGGAGGATCGCCCCGGACATCGCCAGCGCGAGGCAGGCGAGGCCCGCCAGCGCGGCTCGATTGGCGAAGAACAGGATCTGATGCTTCCGCCCCTGGCGGAACTGGATCCGGTGATAGGCGGTCGGCGCGATGAGCAGGGCAGACGCGAGCGCGGTGAGGAGCAGGACCGCGAAGTAGAGACCGCGCTCGAAGCCGCTCAGGCTCGCGAAGCCCTGCGCGAAGGGCACAGTGAGGAGGAACGCGAACAGCACCTGGACGCCGGGGAGGGCCACGCGCAGCTCGCCGAGGAGCTCGTTGAAGTTTCGATCGACGCGCTCCGCGGGCGTCTCGTCACGCTCTAGCTCGATCGGCCGATCGAGGTCCAACGGGTCCTCGAGGTGGGCCCTGGTGCTCGTCATGAAATGAACGTTACCCGCCCAGCGACGACTCAGAACGTGATCACGTCGTATCCGCGCGCGGCCAAGGTGCGAACGCTCGGGTGGTGATCGCGGTCGCCGATCAGCTCCACGCCGCTGGTCCGAATCGCGTCGGCGACTCCGAATGCCCTAGCGCAATAGGCGCATGCCCCGTCGATGCGATCCTTGACCTCGTCGAAGAGCTCCCGGTACTTGCTCTCCGGCCTCGCCAGCTTTCCGACCCACTTGGTGGCAGCGCCATCGAAGACCAGGGTCACGTCGTCGTCGGCATCCTTGAACTCCTTCGTCGCCGTCAGCGCGTTGACGACCCTGCTCAGGTCGCCGGGAGTCTCGGTGTCGGCGAGGACGACGATCGCCGCCTTGTTCATGTGCTCCTCCTCGCTCTTGGCTGCCTCCAACCTGCGGCTACCCAGGCCCGGTTCGGCCTAACCGCGGATCGAGCCTCGCCTGGTCCCCAGCCGAATGTTTGCGTTATGACAACCCGACCGGCGGGGAGCCGCCCACCGCGAGCTCTGCGGGGCGTCACATGTAGCCTCGCCTCGTGCGCCTGGAAGGGGTTCTCGAGACGGCCCTCTACCACGATTCGGCGGAGCGCGGCAAGATGGAGCGCTTCTACGGCGACGCGCTGGGCCTACCGCTCGTGGCGGGCTGGTCGGACGCGATGGCGTTTCGCCTCGGCGACGGGGTGCTGCTCCTGTTCGACCGCGAGCTGATCGTCGAGCGAGACGAGCCGCAGGCCCAGCATGGAACGTCCGGCCCCGGGCACGTGTGCTTCGTCGCCGGCGCCGCCGACTACGAGGCCTGGAAGGAGCGAATCGCTGGCGCGGGCGTCGAGATCAACCACGAGCAGGACTGGGACCATGGCCGCCGCTCGTTCTACTTCAACGATCCCGCGGGCAATCTGATCGAGATCGCCGACGGCGATATGTGGCCGCCCGAACGTGGGTAGCCGGGCCGAGCGGCGCTTTCCACGCGTCCGGCGGGCGAGCTCCCAAGGTCCGTGTTTCCTCCGCGAGACGCGTACACTCGGCCCCGGGGCTTGATGGGGCGAGGTCGCCGAAGGACAGTAGCGGGCTGGGCGGGGGCTCTTTTGGCAGGGCTCGTCTGCCTTGTCGCGCTCGCCCCGGCCGGCTCGGCCTCGCCCGGAGCGCTCGACCCGAGCTTCGGCAACGGGGGGATGGTGAGGACGGCGTTCCCGACCGCCTCCCCAGGCAAATCGGCCGCCGCGGCGGTACTGGTTCAGCCGGATCGCAAGATCGTCCTCGTCGGCGCAGCCGGCTCCGAGCTCGCGCTGTCGCGCTATGCGCCCGACGGATCGCTGGACCCGTCCTTCGGAGACGGCGGCCGGGTCGTCGCCGCGCTGGGCGACCACTCCGAGGCCGACGCGGCGGTCTTTCAGCCCGACGGCGAGATCGTGGTCGCGGGCTCCGCGGGCGGTCTGCTCACCCTGACCCGGTATGCGCCGGATGGTTCCCTCGATACGTCCTTCGGCGACGGGGGCGAGGTGGTCTCAGGGCTCCGGTCCGTCACCCGGTGGGTGGCGCTGCGGGGCGACGGCAAGATCCTCGTCGCCGGTGGCAGGCGCGCGGGGAAGGACGATCGCTGTCACCTCACGCTCGCCCGCTATGAGCCCGCCGGCTCGCTGGATCGTTCCTTCGGCGACGGGGGGGAGGTGACCACCCGGCTCGCTTGCGCGAACGCGGCCGTGGTGCAGGCCGACGGGCGCGTCATTCTCGCCGGGACGCTCGGGGCCGGCGGCGCGGGCCGGCGGCTCGCCATCGCTCGTTACACGCGCGCCGGCTCCCTGGATGCCTCGTTCGGCCACGGAGGCTGGGCGATCCCCGCGCTCGGCGGACGGTACGCCGCGAGCGCCGCCGCCGCCCAGCCCGACGGCAAGCTAGTCCTCGCGGCCTCCTCCGGCAATCGCCTCGCCCTCGTCCGCTATACGCGGCGCGGCGCCCCCGATCCCTCGTTCGGCGACTCCGGGCAGGTGGTGGCAGCCGGCCGCGGCGACAAGGGTGCGGAGGCGCTGCTCGTGGGCGGCGATGGCAAGCTGGTGGTCGCCGGGACGGCGCGGAGCCCCGGCTCGCACCTGGACCGCTTCGCGGTCTCTCGCTACCGGTCGGACGGCTCGCCCGACCGTTCGTTCGGCGACGGCGGCGAGGCGATCTCGAAGCCGGGGCGGGCGAGCGGCGCCGCGCTCCAGGGGAACGGCAAGCTCGTCGTGGCTGGGAGCGCGCCCGCGGCCGGGCGGTACCCGGGTGGGGAGGAATTCGCCGCCCTTCGCCTCAACGACGGCTCCGCGGCGGCCGGCGGGGGGGCGGCGAGCGCCTTGCGAGAGCCCAAGCGGAGCCGCCGCCCCGGGCACCGGTCCCGACCGCCGCAGGCCGTCCCGGCCTTTTACATCAACGCCAACAGCTTCAAGGAGCTGAAGCGATTCGCGGCCACCGACGCGTGCGCGTTCGCGCGCACGCAACCTCGCGCCGCGCACCGGACCCTGATCCTCGACTTCGGCGGCGCCCGCGCCTACCAGGGGGGCGAGTTCGGGGCCGCCCTCAACCACGAGGCCTTCCGGGCGACGAACGAGGAGATCCGGACCGCGCTCGAGGTCGCATCGGACGCCTACGCCACATGCCACCTGCGGGGTACGGCGAGGATCGTGTACGCGAACACGAATCACTTCAAGACCTCGAGAAGCTCTCACCTGGCGCGCCGGATCGGCGTCCACCAGGCCCGCACGATGCACCACGTGCGCGCGTACCAGGGCCGTCGCGGCTACCGGCCCACCGTCGGTGCCGGTGTCGGCGGGGACATCGAGATGGGCTTCTGGGGGCCGGATCACTCCAAGGACCTGGTGAACGGCGCCAAGTCCGAGTGGCACCACGGCTACGTCGACTTCGGCACCGCCGGGGGCTGCCCGCCGTACCCGAAGGGGGTGCATCTGACGGGCTGCTTCAACGGCTGGAGGGTGAGGGACGTCGCCCGCGTCTCACATGCGGGCGGCGGCGCTCCCCTGCCCGAGGTCTACCTGCGGGGGGGCCCGCATGAATTCGACCAGGCGGCCGAGTGGGCGACCGTGGCCAGGTCCTGGAACGCCCGTCATCGGAGCGGCTACGTATTCCTCGGCGCCACCGGCTCCACCGAGTTCAGCAGCCTGTCCCCGCAGCAGAGCTGGGTCCACCTGCGGGCGAAGGCCCCGGCGCGGGTCAGAAGGGAGCTCCTGAACTTCAAGCAGGACCAGACCCTGAGGTCGGCGACCGCTCACGGCCGGTGAGGCAATGCGGCGCCCCGCCAACCCCAGAGGAGTGGCCGAGCTCCTGGCGGCGGCCGCGATCAGCGCGGCCGCGCTCGGGATGGTCGCGTGCGGGGGCGACGGCGGAGGCGCGACCACGGGCACCACGGCGGCAGATCACGGGTCGCGGCCGGGATCGCGCTCCCAGGCGGGCATCTCCCACCGCGAACATCGCGCCGCGAGCCGGCGCCTCGCGAGGGAGCTCGGGGTATCGGCGCGGAGGGTGAAGCGCCTGCGGAGCGGCCAGGGCCTGGCCGCGACCAGCGTCAGGCCGGGGGAGATCGTGCCGGGCGGGCCGGGTCCGTTCTTCTCCTCCGACGTGATCTCGATTCGAAACGGCTGGCAGGCCTCCGACCACCGCAGCTACACGGCGGTCGAGGCGGGCGTCAACCCGGCCGATCGCTCGGAGGGCGAGCTGGGCATCTTCCGCCAGCACTTCGTCAAGGCCACGCAGACGCAGCACCTGGTCAAGGTGCCGGACGCCGGAGCCCTGAAGATCACGGATGCCCCGCTGGGCAGGCAGGTTGCAACCTGGGCGCAGAGGCGCGGCAACCTCCGCTTCGCCGGGGCGCGCGGGGTCCGGGGCACCCTGCACCTGCGCACCGACGAGGTCACGATCGAGCGACGCGGGTGAGAGCCCGAGCCCAGGCCGGGCGGGCTCCGGGTTTCCATAATCGCGGTTAGCGCGCGCAGTATGCGCGTGTCGCGTGGCGGCCCCTAGTTCAGCGACGGGTCCGCGGGCATCCGCGCGATCAGCGAGTACTGGCCTCCCTTGCGCGCCAACACGTCGCTCCAGAGCGTCGCTGGGTCCTTCGGGAAGAGCTCTGCGGGCAGCGGCGGCTCGACGATCCAGGAGTCCACCTCCATCTCCGCGTCGAGCTGGCCCGGCCCCCAGCCGGAATAACCGGCGTAAACCCGCCCGCGCCGGACGTCCTGCGCGAGCTCGGCGAGGTCTACGTCAGCCGATGCAAGCCCCACGTCGGCGACCACGATCCACGCCGCAGCATCGGGGTTCGAGAAGTCCGCCAGCAGCACCAGCGCCTCAGGCTGGACCGGCCCGCCGACGTAGATCGGCTCACCCCCGGCGATCTCCGCCAGCTCGGGGACCACCGACTCGACCGAGGCCTCGGAGGGCCTGTTCAGGACGATCCCCAGCGCCCCCTCCTCGTTGTGCTCGGTGATGAAGACGACGGTCCGAGCGAAATTGGGGTCGACCAGCGACGGCGAGGCCACGAGGAGCTTCCCGCGCAGCGATTCGTCCATGGCCGCCCATTTTGCCGAGCGCGGCGGCTCGCGTGGCGCGAGCGTGCACCCAGCTAAGCTCGATGAGTGAGCTACGACGTCACCGAGGCCGAATTCGAGCAGCGAGTCATCGAGCGCTCGCGCCAGATCCCCGTGGTGGTCGACTTCTGGGCCGAGTGGTGCGGCCCTTGCCGGGTGCTGGGCCCGGCGCTGGAGGCGGCCGTCGAGCGCCGTGGCGGCGAGGTCGAGCTCGCGAAGGTCGATACGGACTCCAACCAGGGCCTCGCGATGAGCTTCGGCATCCGCGGGATTCCGGCCGTGAAGGCGTTCCGGGATGGCCGCGTGGTTGCGGAGTTCACGGGCGCCGTCCCCCCCGCACAGATCGAGCAGTTTCTCGACCGGGTCGTCCCATCGCCGGCCGACAAGCTCGCCGCGGCCGATGACGAGGAATCCCTTCGCCGGGCGCTCCAGCTCGATCCCAGAAACGCCGTGGCGGCGCGCAAGCTTGGGCGGCTCCTGCTCGGTCGGGGCGAGGTCGACGAGGCGCTCGCGCTCCTCGAGGCGCTCGCCGGCGACTTCGAGGCCGAGGGGCTCGCGGCCCGCGCGCGCTTGACCGCCGAGCTCGGCGCCGATCGGAGCGATGGGGCCGGGACGCTTGCCCGCAGCTTCGAGGCCTGGGATGCCGGCGAGCCCGCGCCCGCGCTGGAGGGCCTCCAGGAGGCGGTCGCCGAAGCCGACGATCCGGAGCGTCGGGACCTCTTGCGCCGGGTGATGGTGGCCATCTTCACCGAGCTCGGCGCCGACCATCCGCTTGCGCGCGAGCACCGGCGCCGCCTCGCCGCCGCCCTTTCCTGACTCGCTTAGGGGAGCCTTAGCCCCGCCTGGTTAGCGTTCCGTCGAGATGGAGAGCGATCCGGCAGCCGGAGTGGGAATCCTGGCGGCGCTGGGTGCGGGGATCGTGTCGTTCGTCTCCCCCTGCGTTCTCCCCCTCGTGCCCGGTTACCTCTCGGCGGTCACCGGCGTCTCGATCGGCGAGTTGGAGCAGGCGAGCTGGCGCCGGGTGCTGGTTCCCAGCCTGATCTTCGTCGCCAGCTTCTCGGCGATCTTCATCCTCCTCGGCCTCACCGCCACGGGGATCGGGAGCGCCCTCCAGGACCACCGCCAGACGCTGGAGAAGGTCGCCGGCGCGGTGATCATCGCGATGGGCGTCCTGTTCGTCGCCAGCCTTTTCGTCACCCGGCTGAACCGGGAATGGCACGTGGAGGCGCTGATGCTGCGTGCCGGGAAGGGCGGCCCGCTGATCGCCGGGATGGCGTTCGCGATCGCGTGGACGCCGTGCATCGGCCCGACGCTCGGCGCGATCCTGACCGCCGCCTCGCTGTCGAGCTCGGCCGCGCACGGGGCGCTGCTGCTTGCCGTCTACTCAGCGGGGCTCGGGATCCCGTTCCTGGCGACGGCGCTCGCGTTCTCGCGGATGACCACCGCGTTCACCGTGATCAAGCGCCACTACGCGGCGATCATGGCGGTCGGCGGCGGGATCCTGATCGTCATGGGCGTGCTGATCCTCACCGGCGACTTCGCCCAGCTCAACTCCCAGGCTCAGAAGCTCACCACCGACCTCGGGCTGAACCAGTAGCGACGGGGCGAGCTCAGTTCGCCTGCGGGTCCGGCGCGCCCACCTCGAGGGGAGTACCGACCGCCTCGATCTCCTCGATCCCGCCGCCCTCTGAATCGCGCGAGCAGACGATGCGGAAGCGTCCCGTGCCGATCTCGGGATCGGCGACGATCGGCAGGCCGCGGATGTGATCCCAGCCGAGGCGTTCCACCTCGAACGGATTCATGCGAACCTCGGACGCAGGAAAGGGGCAGTTGGCGTTGTGCTGGTCGATCGCGCGCGAGATCGCCTCGAGGTTCTTCGACTCGGATCGGCTCATCCCCTCGAAATCTAACGGGCGCCATCCTGCCGCACTCGTACGATCGAGTCCGTGAGCGACGAGCTCAGGGCGAACTGAAGATGGGCGAGGCACCGATGAGCGCTTGGCCGCGAACGGTCGCCCACGTCGACATGGACGCGTTCTTCGTCTCGGTGGAGCTCCTGCGCCGGCCGGAGCTCCGGGGCAAACCGGTGATCGTCGCGACCGGCACCGAGGCGAGCGCACGCGGCGTGGTCATGACCGCGTCGTATGAGGCGCGCCGTTTC
>JBKPIV010000147.1:0-19974 GCA_046730395.1 Actinomycetota bacterium
CACTCGTGCTAATCGACGTCCTCCACCGTCCAATTCGCAGCCTGGATCTCCGCATCGAGCTCCCGCCGCTCGCGAGCGAGCTCGTCCGCGCGCTTGCGCGCCTTGGCCACGTCGAATGTGCGCACCACGCGGATCTCGGAGCGGCTGTAGCGCCGCTGCTGCACGGCCGTGGCGTCCGCGACCGCCTTCCCGACACCGTGGCGGAGCCCGAGGATATCGCGGCGCGCACGCAGCGGTCGGCGACAGGTCAGGCCGAAGCTGGGCCTCGGTGTTGGTCCGATTGATCGAGGCGATCAGGCGTTCCAGCTCGTCGGCAACCCGATCGAGCTCCGGATCAGCTCACCGGGATCCTCGGGCGGTGAATCGCCCTCCTGAACCAACAGACCCGTCCGAGACGCGGGGCACTCGCGCCTCAGTTGACCTCTGCGAGGTCAGGGCAGAGGCGACTACGGCATAAGCCTCCTGATCTAGCGGAACTTGTGCGCGCCGATCACGCGATCGCCCTCGCCAGGGGTTGGGGTTGAGTGGAGCTGAGGGGACTCGAACCCCTGACCTCCTGGGTGCCACCCAGGCGCTCTGCCCAGCTGAGCTACAGCCCCATCGAGCCGATAAGCGTCCGTCCAGTTTAGACCGGCGCGTTGTCCGTTCTTGGGGGGCGATGAGCGAAGTCGAATCCCGCGCCTGCGGGCCACGAGCTCGATCGGAATGAGGTAGCACTCGTCGAGCTCCTCGCAGTAGGCGGCGATTGCGTCCACCTCGTCGGGGCCATAGGTGGTTGTGATCTGCTGGCCGCTACTCGTGTGGCTGGAGGCCGAGGCAGACTGGTCGGCCCTGCAGAGGACGCGCGACCCCCGCGGCGACGACATCCCTCTTCAGGCGCTTTACCCGCATCACGCTGGTCCAGCCCACGTCCCCCGAGTGGGCCACGCTGCTGCTCGACGATCACCCCGCCCCGCTGCGGCGGATCGAGATGGCCGCCGCCTGGGAGAGACTCCACCAACGCCGGTAGCTCCCGATGCCGCACCGGGCTCGACTTGTCTCGACATCCGGGGCGGATCGACCCGGCGTCGGCCGGTCAGCCGTGCCCGCCGCCACCAGCGACGGCACCGGCGCGCCTCGTATTGGCAACGATCAGGTCCACGAGCTGTGGCCACAGCGGCGGTGGGAGGTCATGCCCCATGCCGTCGATCAGCACGAGCTCGGCACCGGGGATCGCCGCCGCCGTCGCCTTCCCGCCGGAGACGTCGATCAGGATGTCATCGGTGCCGTGGATCACCAGAGCCGGCACGTCCAGCGTGCGCAGCGCCTCGGTGCGATCGCCTGAGGCGAGGACCGCCACCAGCTGGCGCGCCGTCCCCTCGGGGTAGACGCCGCGGTCGTAGGTCGCCCGCCCGCGCGCCCGCAAGGCCTCCTCGTCCGCTTCGAACCCAGGGGATCCGATCACCCGCCACGTCGCCACCGCCCAGTCCGCGAACGCCTCACGATTCGCTGGCGGCCGCCCGAGAAGCGTCGGGATCGCCTCTTGATGGGGCTGTCCGACAGTCCGATCCCCGGTGCTGGACATGATGGAGGTGAGGGACAGGACGCGCTCAGGGGAGCGGATCGCCACGTTCTGGGCGATCATCCCTCCCTGCGACGCCCCCACCAGGTGCGCGCGCTCGGCGCCCAGCTGATCGAGCAACCCCGCGCAGTCGTCCGCCATCTCGTCCAGCGTGTAGCTCGCCGAGCTCGTGTCTCCGGCGGCGGCCGCCATCACGTTCGCCCGCGGGCCGCCCTCGATCTTCGCTGAGCGGCCCACGTCGCGATTGTCGAACCGAACCACGCGAAAGCCCCGCTCGGCGAGCATCCGGCAGAAGCGCTCGTCCCAGCCGAGCATCTGAACGCCGAGACCCATCACCAGGAGCATGGTCGGCTCGGCGGGGTCGCCGAACTCCTCGTAGACGATCTCGATCCCGTTCGCTCGGGCAGTCTCCTCGACCATGCGCGCGGACGCTAGCGAGTGGGGCTACTCGTCCACGTCGAGCACGATGCGGTCCGCACGCGTGTCGCGCACCCGAAACTCGAACGGCGCGCGCTCCTCGAGCTCCCGCAGGAGCTCCACCGGGTGCTTGAACCGCATCGAGAGCGTCGCCCTGCCCTGGGTGAAGCGCCGCACCGAGACCTCGGACGTGGCGCCGATCCCCGCCGCGGCGTCCTCGAACCCGACGAGCTGCGAGAAGTCGTGTATCGGCCCCACCTCGACTTCCACCAGTCCCTCGAAGACGTCGCCGGCCTCCCGCTCGACGTGTCCGTTGGACGAGGCGGCGTCGATCAGCTCCTCGCCCCCCTCCTCCTCGGCGCCGATCCGGGCGATGGCCGCCTCGAGGGCATCGATCAGCCGCTCCGCCCCCCCGCCCGCAGGTCCGCCCGCGGCGCCGATCCTGTCGGTCAGCTCCGCCGCCTCCCGCAACGCGCGGAGCCTCATCCTCGTCGCCTGCGACCGGGCCTGCCTCCGGACCTCCGCCAGGTCCTCGGCCAGCGCGGCGAGCGTTCGCATGCCCTCCTCGCTTCGCTCGCGCTCGCGCTCGAGCTGCGCGCGCACGTCGCGCAGCTCGCGCTCGCGCTCGACGACGCGCTCCGCCAACCGCCCCGCCACCTGGTCCAGCTCCACGATCTGCCGTGCGGTGCGGGCGATCTCCGCCCGCCGAGCCCGCAGCTCGAGATCCCGTTCCGCGATCCGCCGCTCGGTCACGGCGAGCCTGCCGCGGGCCGCCTCCAGCTCAACGCGATGTTCATCGAGCGCCCGGTTCACGTGTCGCACGCGGTAGCCGAGCAGGGACCTCTTGAAGCGACCCCTGGTGCTCATCGACACGGAAAACGCTAGGCGCGGCGTCGGACGGAGGAACGCTCGAGCCTCGCCTACTCACGAGCCGGGAGGACCCGCGCGTCTACGCGCCGCCGCGAACCGCCTCGAGGCCCAACTCGAGCCGCGGCGCCTCGCCCCAGAGCACGTCGAGGCGGTAGCGCTCGCGAAGCTCGGGGACGAAGACGTGCAGGACGCAGTCGAGGTAGTCCATCAGCACCCAACTGGCTTCCGCCTCTCCCTCGACCGCCGCCGGCAGCAGACCGTGGCCTCGCTTGAGCCGCCGGTGTACCTCCTCGTGGATCGCCTTCGCCTGACGCTCGTTGCGGGCAGTGCAGATGACGAGGAAGTCGGTGTACCCGACCAGCTCCCGCACGTCGAGCGCCACGACGTCGTCTGCCTTCTTCTCGTCCGCGATCTCCGCAAGCAGCCGGGCCATCGCCTCTGACTCCAACCGCTCGTCCCGCCTGTCCGCCGCCGCGTTCAACCTGGGGTCATCCACCGTAGAGCGACCGGTCGGCGATCAGCTCGATCACGGCGTCGGGGACCAGATGCCGGATCGGCCGTCCAGCGGCCACCCGGCGGCGGATGCTCGTGGAGGAGACCCCGATCTCCGGCATCTTCACGAGCTTCGCGCGGTCCGGACGCCCGATCCGCTCGAGCGTCGCCTCGGCCTCGTCGAGGGCGGCCCCGGGGCGCGCCGCGATCCCCAGCCCCGCCAGCTCCAGGACCCGCTCCGGAGCCTTCCAGCTCTCGAGGCCAGCCGCCACATCGGCGCCCAGCAGGAACACGAACTCGTCCCTTGGGCGCCACTCGGTCAACAGCTCCAGCGTACGGTAGGTGTACGACGGCCCATCCCGATTCGTCTCCAGGTCGGAGGCGGTAACGCCGTTGTCCCGAGCGGCCGCCAACCGCGCCATCTCCAACCGCACCTCTCGCCCGGGCTCCGGGTCGATGCGCTTGTACGGCGACTCGCCGACCGGCACCAGCAGCACCTCGTCGAGCCCCAGCTGGTCCACGGCCTCCTGGGCGAGCACCAAGTGCCCGATGTGTGGCGGATTGAATGCGCCGCCGAGAACGCCGATCCTCGCGACCGCGATCCCCCCTAGTGGCCGGCGCCGTCAGCGCGGATCGTATTCGCCGCAGGGAGCACTAAGAGCGGACCTGGCCCTCGCCGTGGATCACGTACTTGAACGTGGTGAGCTCCCGCAGGCCGATCGGCCCGCGGGCGTGCAGCTTCTGGGTCGAGTTCCCGATCTCGGCTCCCATCCCGAACTCGAACCCGTCGGTGAACCGCGTGGACGCGTTGACGTAGACGACGGCCGCGTCCACCCTCTCCGCGAACGCAGCCCCGGCCGCATCCGACGTGGTCATGATCGCCTCCGAGTGGCCCGTGCCGTGGCTGTTTATGTGTCCGATCGCGTCGTCGAGCGAGTCCACCACTCCCACGGCCATCTTCATGCCGAGATACTCGGTGTCCCAATCGTCCTCGGTGGCCGGCTCCACCGGAGCGCCGCCGGCAGCGGCGCGCGCGCGCTCATCGCCCACCAGCTCGACGCCGGCCTCGTGAAGGTCCGCCAGCACCGGGGGAAGTAGCTCGTCGGCCACCTCGGCATTGACGAGCAGGGTCTCGGCCGCGTTGCACACCCCCGGGCGCTGCACCTTCGCGTTGAACGCCACGCGGCGGGCCATCTCGAGATCGGCATCGTCGTGCACGTAGACGTGGCAATTGCCGGCGGCGGCGTACATCACCGGGACGGTCGCGACCGACTTCAGCGCCTCCTTGAGACCCTCGCCGCCGCGAGGGATCACCAGGTCGACCAGTCCCTCCGCGGTCACGAGCTCGGCGAGCTCGGAACGATCACCCGCGTCGAGCAGCTCCACGGAGCCCTCGGGCAGGCCCCCCTCGGCCACGGCGTCGCGCACCGCGCCGGCGAGGGCGGCGTTGGAGCGAGCGGCGTAGCTCGAGCCCCGCAGCACGATCGCGTTCCCGCTCTTGAGCGTCAGCGCGGCGCAGTCCACGGTCACGTTCGGCCGCGCCTCGTAGACGACCGCGATGACGCCAAGCGGCACCCGCACCTTCCTCATCTCGAGCCCGCTGGCGAGCGTGCGCGCCTCGATCAGCTCGCCGATCGGATCCGGAAGCGCCGCGATCTCGCGCACCCCCTCGACCATCGCCGCGACACGGTCCTCGGTGAGGGTGAGCCTGTCGCGCAGGGCAGCGGTGAGCCCAGCGGCCCTCTCATCGGCCAGGTCCGCGGCGTTCGCCTCGAGGATCTCCCCGAGGCGCTCGCCGAGCAGCTCGCCAAGGCGCAGGAGCACGGCGTTCCTGGTCTCTGTGGCGGCGGTCGCCAGCACGCGCGAGGCTCGCTTGGCGCTCGCGCAGACCTCGAGCACGCTTCTCGTTGCCGTGGCCATCGGGGTGAGAGAAGGGTAGCGGCGGTGTTGTCCGGCAGCTCCGAGCGGATAGGTTTCGGGCATGGACGACGCGCGCGAGTCGTGAGCGACGGGGCCGCCCTCGCTCGCGGCTGGCTCGCGAACTCGCCGTTCGTCGGCCAGCTCGGGATCGTCCTCGAAGACCTCGAACCCGACCGGGCTCGCCTCGCGATGCCGTTCACCGATGCCCTGCCGACGATGGGGGACGTCATCCACGGCGGCGCGATCAGCTCCCTAATCGACACCGCCGCGGCGGCGGCCGCCTGGTCGGGCGCGGAGGTGCCCGAGCGCCCGCGGGCGTCGACCGTGGGACTCACCGTCGACTTCCTCTCTCCCGCTCGGGGAAGGGACGTCGTCGCGGACGCCCGGGTCGTGCGCCGCACGGGCAGCGGCATCTGCTTCGTCGAGGTGCGCGTCACCGATTCCGAAGGCAACGAGGTCGCCCTCGCCCTCGTGACCTACCAGCTGTAAGCGGAGGGCGACTCGTGTCCGGCAGCGCGGCTGCCGGTTTGTTCGACGCGCGCTCGCGCGTGTCCAGGCAAACCGGCGAGCCGCGCGGACGGATACCGGTCGCCCTACGTCAGGACGAAGTAGTTGCGGTGGACCGCCTCCTCTGCGGCGTCCGGCATCCGCTCCAGCACCTCGGCCGATTGCAGGCCCTTGATCCGGCCGAGCTCCGCCGCCGAGTAGTTGACGATGCCCTTGCCGACGACGTCGCCGTTCCACACCACCTCGACCGCGTCGCCGGCGGCGAACTCGCCCTCGACGTCCGTGATCCCGACCGGCAGCAGGCTCGAGCCGCGCTCTCGCAGAACGCGCGCCGCGCCCTCGTCGACCATGACCCTGCCCCGGCTCGGCTTCGCGTAGCGCAGCCAAAGCTTGAAGCTCGGGGTGCGCTCCGCGTGCGCCGCGAAGCGGGTGCCCACCGGTTCGCCGCGGGAAGCGGCGCGGAAGCTGCCCGCCGCCGTGCCGTCGCAGACCACCACCGGGATGCCCGCGGCGCTCGCCATCTCCGCCGCAGCCACCTTGCTTCGCATCCCGCCCGACCCGAAGGCGGAGGTGCGATCGTCGATCTCGTACCGCTCGAGCTCCCCGAACGACTCCACCACCTCGACCAGCTCGGCGGCGGGATCGACCCTCGGATCGGCCGTGTGAAGGCCCTTCGTGTCGGTGAGGAGCACGAGCAGGCGGGCGTCGAGGAGGATCGCCACCTGGGCCGAGAGGAAATCGTTGTCGCCGAACGTGATCTCGTCGGTAGCCGTCGTGTCGTTCTCATTGACGACGGGAACGGCGCGCCAAGCGAGCAGCCTGCGGAGCGTCCGCCGCGCGTTCAGGTAGTGCATGCGCGCCGACATGTCGAAGGAGGTGAGCAGGACCTGGGCGGCGTGGACGCCACCGGCGGCCAGCCGCTCCTCGTAGGCGCGAAACAGCGACCCCTGGCCGACCGCCGAGGCCGCCTGCATCTCGTCGATCGAGCTCGGGCGGTCCGCGAGCTCCATCAGCCGCATCCCGCGAGCGATCGCACCCGACGTCACGAGCACCACGTTCTCGCCGGCGCCGTGTAGCTCCGCGACCTGGCCGCAGACGCTGTCGAGCACGTCCGTGCGCAACGTGCCGTCGTCCGAGGCGACGATCGACGAGCCGAGCTTGGCGACCACGGTCATCTGCTCAGTCTTAGCATGAGCCCGATGTCGGATCCCGGGGAGCGGCGAGCGGAGCTCGAGGAAGCGCTGACGCTCGCCGCGGCGGAGGCCCGCTCCTTCCTGTCATCGGTGGAGGACGACCACGTCCAGCCTCCCGGGAGCGAGGCGGGCATCACGCGGATCGGCGGCGAGCTCCCCGAGGAGGGGGACGGCGCGCTGGCTGCGATTGCCGAGCTCGCCCAGCTCGGCCAGGAGACCGCCACCCGTTCGGCCGGACCGCGCTTCTTCCATTTCGTGATCGGCGGCGCGACGCCGGCGGCGCTGGCGGCGGACTGGCTGACCAGCGCCTTCGATCAGAACGCGGGCGCCTGGGCGGCCTCGCCGCTCGGCAGCCGCCTCGAGACCCTGTGCATCGAGTGGCTGCGCGATCTGTTCGAGCTGCCGCCGGAGTTCGGCGGCGTCCTCGTGACCGGGGGGACGATGGCCAACTTCGTCTGCCTCGCGGTCGCCCGCGACTGGTGCGGCGAGCAACGCGGGAAGCGCCTCTCGCAGGACGGCGTGGCGTCGATCCCTCAGATCCCCGTGTTCTCGAGCGGCTACGTCCACGCCAGCGCGCTCAAGTCCCTCGCGATGCTAGGCGTCGGCGCCGGCAACCTGCGCAAGCTCCAGCGCGACGCGGCGGGCCGGATGGATCTCGGCGCGCTCGAGCGCGAGCTCGCGGGTCTCGACGAGGCGCCGGCGATCGTGATCGCGAACGCCGGGGAGGTCAACGCGGGCGACTTCGACCCGATCGAGGACATGGCCGACCTGGCGGCCGAGCACGGCGCCTGGCTCCACGTCGACGGCGCCTTCGGGCTCTTCGCGCGCATCTCGCCGCGCTCGGCAGCGCTCGCGGCCGGGGCCGAGCGGGCCAACTCGGTCTCCTCCGACGGCCACAAGTGGCTCAACGTCCCGCACGATTGCGGCTTCGCCCTCGTACGCGAGCCGCGACGGCTCTTGACGACGTTCGCCGAACGAGCCGCCTACCTGGGGTCCTCGGACGACGCTCGCCCCAGCCTGGGCTTCCACGCCCCCGAGGGCTCTCGGCGAGCCCGCGCGTTTTCGATCTGGGCGACCCTGCGCGCCTACGGCCGGCGCGGCTACCGGCAAATGGTGGAGCGGCACCTCGACCTCGCGCGGCGGCTCGCCGCACGAGTGGACGCCGAGCCCGAGCTCGAGCGGCTCGCGGAGGTACCGCTGAACATCGTTTGCTTTCGCTGGCGTCCGCCGACCGCGTCGGAGGAGGAGCTGGACGAGCTCAACCGCCGGCTCGGCGAGGCGCTTCTTGCCGACGGCCGCGTATTCGCCGGCACGACCGTCTTCGAGGGCAAGGTCGCCTTCCGCCCCGCGATCGTCAACTGGCGGACCGAGCCCGAGGACATCGACCTGCTGGTCGACGTCCTTTTGGAGCTCGCCCGGGACGTCTAACGGGCATCGAGCTCGAACGCCCGCTCGCCGATCCTGACCTCGTCGCCCGGCTCGAACCCCGCTGAGCGCAGCGCGGCGATCACGCCGATCTCGCGCAGCCGCTGCTCGAGGTAGGCGAGGGCTTCGGGGTTCTCGAGGTCATGCCGGGCGACCAGCCGCTCGATCCCTAGGCCACGGACCTCGAATGCGCCCTCGTCGACCTGCTCGACGTCGAAGCCGTGCCCACCCGCCGGCCGGTAGACGATGTGCTCTGCCTCGAACGCCGGTGGGGCGGCGGGGGCGGCCCCCTCCGGAACGGCCTCGAACAGCGCCCGCCGCAGGGCCGCGATGCCAGCGCCGGTGACCGACGAAATGGCGAGCACGGCGAGGGCGTCGCCGCCGAGCCGGTCGCTCCACTCCGCGACCGCCTCATCCGCGTCGGCGTCGGGGACCAGGTCCCGCTTCGAGAGCACGACCAGCTCGGGCACCAGCTCGAGGCCCGCCGCGTACTCGGCGAGCTCGGACCGCACCCCCTCGTACGCGGCGGCCGGGTCTGCGCCGGCGACGTCGACGACGTGCACGAGAACCCGGCACCGCTCCACGTGCGCGAGGAACTCGTGGCCCAGCCCGGCTCCCTCCGCCGCGCCCTCGATCAGGCCCGGGATGTCGGCGACTATCAGCTGGCGCTCGTCCGAGTCGAGCGCGCCCAGGACCGGCTCCACGGTCGTGAACGGATATTCGGCCACCTTCGGCGTTGCCCGCGTCAGCCGCCGAAGGAGAGACGACTTGCCGGCGTTCGGCTGACCGATCACCCCCGCATCGGCGAGCAATTTCAAGCGCAGCTCGATCCACCCGGATTCACCGTCGAGGCCCCTCTCGGCGAACCGCGGCGCCTGTCGGGTGGCGGTCGCGAAGCGCTTGTTACCGTGCCCGCCGAGCCCGCCGGCCGCCACCACGGCGCGCTGCTCGGGCTCGACGAGGTCGTAGCGGCGTCCCTCGAGCCCACCGAGCTCCGTCCCGGGTGGCACCGGGATCTCGACGTCGGATCCCCGCGCGCCGCGGCGCTGATTGCCCTGCCCGTGGCCGCCCCGGCCGGCCCTGAAGTGGCGGGAGTGGCGTAGCGCCGCGAGGTCCCGTCGCGATGGATCGCTCACCACCACGACGTCACCGCCGTGGCCGCCGTCCCCTCCGTCCGGGCCGCCTCGCGGAACGTGCGCCTCTCGCCGGAAGCTCACGCAGCCGTCGCCGCCGCGACCGCCCTCGACGTAGATCCTCGCCCTGTCGTAGAGCATGCTCCGAGATTAGGCAGTGGGCCGCCGCCTAAGCGTGGCAGGAGCTGGGTACGGGGAGGTCTACGAACGGTCCGGGTAACACCCCACTCGCCGCGATTCGCCTCACGCGTGGGGGATTGACGACGCATAGCGACGCAAATTCCCCACTCATCGCGATCCTTGGAGGACGAGTGGGGAGTTATCCCCGCGCAGCCCTGCCCAGCAACTCGGCTTCGGCGACCGAAACGATCCGGCCCCTGCGCCCTATCGTGAACTCGACCACGCCTGGGCGCGTGGCGAAGATGGTGTGATCGCGTCCGAGCCCGGTGCCGTTGCCCGGCCGGAAGCGGGTGCCGCGCTGGCGGACGATGATCTCGCCGCCGCCGACCCGCTGGCCCGCAAAGACCTTCACCCCCAGGTACTTGGGGTTGGAGTCGCGGCCGTTGCGGCTTGAGCCGAGTCCCTTCTTGTGCGCCATACCTAATCCTTCTTAGCAGATGAGGAGCGGCGCGCCGCGGAGGAGCGGCCGCTGGATCGCGCCTTGCCGCCGGTCGCAGGCTTCTTCGGCGCGGGTTTTCTGGCCGCCGGCCTCTTGGCCGCCGGCCTCTTGGAGGCGGGCTTCTTCGTCCTGGTCCTTGGCTTCGCCGCCGCCTTGTCAGCTGCCTCCCCCTGCTTTTCGCTCGCCGCCCGCCGCTTGGCGCCCGCCGGCCGGCGCGTCAAGAGCCGCACGTCGGTCACCTCGAGCCGCGTCAGCTCCTGGCGGTAGCCCGAGCGGCGACGGTAGCCCTTCTTCGGCTTGTACTTGAAGATCCGCACCTTCGGTCCGCGCAGGTGTTCGGCAACGACGGCCTCTACCTTCACCTTCTCGAGCTCGCCTGCCTCGACGACGACGTCCTTGTCCCCCCGATACATGACGGCGCGGAGCGTCACCTTCTCGCCCTGGTCCGCGGGCAGGTGCTCGACGAGAAGGTTCGCCCCCTTCTCGGCCCGGTACTGCTTGCCGCCGCTCTCGACGATCGCGTAGCTTCGGTCAGTCGCCATTCGATCCGTTCTCGGCCCTTGCACGGGAACGGCGCCTGCCGCCTCGCCGGCCGCGGCGCCGTCTGGAGGGACGCGATTCTACCTGCTCCCCCTCCTCCTCCCCGCCCTCGGCGGCGCTCGGATCCGGGTGCCCGACGAGGGTCGCGGTCGCCGCTGAGCGGCCAACGCTCTCGATCCGGACGAGCCGCCGATCGCCGACGAGGTTGCCGGCGCCGGCGACGCTCACGATGTACGAGTCGACGCGCGCGACCGCGTCGTCGACGTTGTACATGTGCGGCTCCTCGATCCGCACCAGCACTTCGTCGCCCACCTGGAAGGGCAGCGCCCGCTCCTCGATCTCAGCTCGGGTGCCGCTGTCGACGATCTCGAAGGTGTCGAGGCGCAGCGCGTCGCCGCCCTCGAAGTGGAAGTGCTTGCCGGACGACTCCTCGAGCTCGTGCAAGGGGCTGTCGGCGCGCAGGAGCTCGGCCGCGACCTTGGCGTTCACCCGCACCAGGAACGCCTCGGGCTTCGGCTGCTCCTCCACCAGGTCACGCAGGCGGCGGACGACCCGGATCGCCACCGTCTCCTCGGACTCCACCACGCCCTCCCCGTCACACGTCGGGCAGCGCTTGGTGAGGATCTCGCGAACGCCGTCGGTGACGTTCTGACGCGTCATCTCGACCAGGCCCAGCGGCGAGACGTCCATCACGTAGCTCTTGGTCTTGTCCGCGTCGAGCGACTTGCGCAGCGTCTTCAGCACCTGGTCGCGGTTGCGCGCGCGAGCCATGTCGATGAAGTCGATGACGATGATCCCGCCGATGTCTCGGAGGCGAAGCTGGCGCACCACCTCCTCGGCCGCCTCCACGTTCACCCTCGTGATCGTGTCCTCCAGCCGGCCCCGACCTCGCCCGGTGAAGCTGCCCGTGTTGACGTCGATCACGGTGAGCGCCTCGGCGTAGTCAATCATCAGGTAGCCGCCGGAGGGCAGGTCGACCCGCCTGGAGAGCACCGACTGGAACGCGTCCTCCACGCCCATCCGCTCGAACAGCGGCTTCGGATCCTCGTAGAGCTCCACGAATTCGACCAGCTCGGGAGCCGTTCGCTCGAAGAAGCTCGTCACCCGGTGATGCTGCTTGGGGTCGTCGATGATCGCCCCGTCGAACTCCTTCGCCAACACGTCCCGGAGGACGCGGATCGAGAGATCGGCCTCCTGGAAGACCATGGCCGGAGCCTTCGCCCGCTCGGCGCGCCGCTGCACCACCTCGTACAGCTTCCTCAGGTACTCGATGTCGCGCTCGAAGTCGGCCTTGCGCGCGCCCTGAGCGGCGGTGCGCACGATCACGCCACCCTCGCCGGTGTGGATGTTCTGAAGCAGCCTGCGCTGGCGATCGCGTTCGGAATCCGAGAGCCTGCGGCTCGCTCCCACGCCGGCGCCGAGCGGCATGTAGACCAGGTAGCGCCCGGGGATCGAGAGCTGCATCGACAGCCGGGCCCCCTTGGTCTTCAGCGGGTCCTTGACCACCTGGACGAGGACCTCCTGGCGTGGCTTGATCAGCTCGTCGATCCGGCGACCCTTGCCCCGCCCGCGCCTCGGAGCCTGCTGGCCCCCGGGGAGGACGATCTCGTCCACGTGCAGAAAGCCGTTGCGCTCGAGGCCGATGTCCACGAACGCCGCCTCCATGCCCGGAAGCACGTTGTCGACGATGCCCTTGTAGATGTTGCCGACGATCGATCGCTGGCCGCGGCGCTCGACGTACAGCTCGGCCACGTTGAAGTCGCCGTCTTGCTGCTGTCTCGCCCGGCGGCCCCCGCCTCGGGTGCCGCCGCGGCCGGAGCCCCTGGCCTCGAGCACCGCGACGCGGGTCTCGCCGGCGTCGGATGAAACCAGTATGCGTTTTCTCAGTTAACTCACCTCACGAGCGGGTCTTGACCTCTCTAGCGCAAGAGGTCAGCCCTGCTCTTGGAGGTGAGCCGCGCTTGCACGTAGATGCTCTGCAGGAGCCCGATCGCCATCAACGTGACGACGACGGAGGAACCCCCGAAGCTCATCAATGGCAACGGGATGCCGGTCACCGGCATGATCCCGATCGCGACGCCCACGTTCACGAACACCTGGCACATGAACATCGCGGCGATCGCGCCGGCGATCAAGCTCCCATACAAGTTCTTCGAAAGCGTCATGATGCGCAGCGCCCTCCAGATCAGCAGGGCGTAGAGGGATAGGACGAACGCAGCACCGACGAAGCCGAAGCGCTCTCCGATGACGGAGAAGATGAAGTCGGTGGTGCGGTCCGGGACGAAGCCGTTCTCGGTTTGAGTCGAGTTGGCGCCGCGCCCGGTCTTGCCGCCGGAGCCGATCGCGATCAGCGACTGGTCTATCTGGTAGGTCGCGTCGCGCGGATCGGAGCTCGGGTTCAGGAACGACGTGAGCCGCTCCTGCTGGTAGCCCTTCAGCACGGGATGTCCGATCGCCGGCGCGATCACCAGCACCGCGGTGACCGCGGTGACCAGCAACGCGCCAAGCAGCGCGAAGTGCGTCCAGCGCACACCGGCGACGAACAGGATCGCGAGCGTGACCACCACGTACACGATCGCCGTTCCGAGGTCCGGCTGCACGAACACGATCAGCGCCGGGACGAAGCCCATCAGCAAGAGGCGAGCCGTTCGCTGGCGCTCCGATACGCGGCGGGCGCGATCGATCGCGAACCCCGCGAGCGCCAGGATCAGCAGCACCTTGCCGAGCTCCGACGGCTGGAATGTGTAGTAGGGAAGCTCTATCCATCGTCTCGAGCCGCGCGTGGCCTGGCCGAGCATCAGCACCAGAACGATGGTGCTGATCATCGCCGTGTAGAGCCCGACGCGCAGCTCCCTGAAACGAGAGTAGTCGACTCGCGCGAGGGCGAACATCAGCGCGACCCCGAGCACCAGGTAGATCGCCTGCCGAAAGACGTAGAAGTAGGGATCGTGCGGGATGTCCCCGCCGGTCACCTCCTTGAGGGTGAAGATGCTGAAGACGGTCAGCCCCACCGTCGCGAGGAGCAGCAACGGATCGAGGCTCAGGAGGCGGGCACGCTCGGCCTGGCGAGCCGAGCCTCGCTCGTCGAAGGGGCGGGGATAGACGTCGGAGACCATCAGTACGGGTTCCCCGCGGCGCCGCCGGTGCTCGTCCCGGGAGCCGGCCCGGCCTGGATCGGCCCCACCTTCGGCACCTTGCCGCCTGCCGCCTTGGCCTGCTGCTGGTGGGTGTTGAAGTACGCCTCGAGGATCTGCCGCGCGACCGGGGCGGCGGCCTGGACGCCGAAGCCGCCCTGCTCGATCGTCGCCGCGACGACGATCTGCGGGTTGGGATAAGGAGCCAGCGCGACGTACCACGACTGATCGTTTTGGCCCACGCGCTGTGCGGTTCCGGTCTTGCCCGCCATCGGGATCGGGAAGTTCCCGAACACGGGGTACGAGGTACCGCCGGGCGCCTGGGCGGCCAGGTGGATGCCCTCGAGGATCGCGCTTCGGTCGGAGGGGTTGATGTCGAGGTGGCGCTGCGGCCCGGGGTCGATTTCCTGGACGGCGCGCCCCTGGGGGTCCTCGACCTCCATGCCGACGTGCGGGCGCACCACGTCGCCGCCGTTGGCGATCGTCGCGTAGGCGAGTGCCATCTGCAGCGGGTTGGTCTGCAGGTCGCCCTGGCCGATGGCCAGGTTCACGTTGTCGCCCTCGGTCCACGGCCGGTCGGTCTGGTGTTCCTTGTAGAGCTTGTTGCGCCACTCGGGCGTGGGCAGCAGCCCGGCCACCTCGCCGGGCAGGTCGATCCCGGTCGGGTGCCCGATCCCGAGGTCGGAAGCCCACTTCTGCTGGGCGTCGTTCCCCTCCCGGTAGAGCATCGCGCCGACGTTGTAGAAGAAGACGTCGGAGGACACCTGGAGCGCCTGCGGGAGCTGGAGAGCGCCGTAGGCGCCGCCGCCGGCGTTGTGCAGCGTGATCCCGCCCTCGGTGAAGGAGCCCCCGTCGACGATCGTCGTCGTCGGGGTCATCACCCCGCTCTGGACCGCCGCGATCGCCGTGATCGGCTTGAAGGTCGACCCCGTCGGGTACAGCCCCTGGATCGCGCGGTCGGCCAGCGGCGCACCGGTGGTCTGGGAGGTGAGCTGCTGGAAGGTGGACGGCGGGATCACGGGGTGGGTGAAGATGGTCGGGTCGAAGGTCGGCGACGAACCGAGCCCGAGGATCTCGCCGTCGTGGACGTCCATCGCGACGAACGCGCCCGGGGTGCTGAACGAGTTAAGCGCCGCCTCCCCCGCCGCCTGAACCGGGTCGTCGATCGTGAGGCGCAGGTTGTCCCCGGACTTGGCCTGGGTCTGGTGGAGCACGCGGCCGGTCGGCCGCCCCTCGGCGTCGACCTGGATCCGCGTGACGCCGTTGACTCCCCGGAGGACGCTGTCGTAGGTGTTCTCGACCCCGGACTGTCCCACCTGATCTCCGGGCGCGAGCCCCTGATAGCGAGGCTCCTTCAGCTGGTCCTCGGTGACCTCGCGGACGTAGCCGAAGATCTGGGCGGCAAGGGTTCCCTTCGGATACCGGCGCACGTACACGCGCTGCACGGTGACGCCGGGGTACTGGGCCTGGTTCTCGCGCAGGAAGTAGACGAGGTCGTAGCCGACGTCGCGCTCGAGCGTCACCGGATTCGCCGGCAGATCCTTGGTCTGCTTGCGGATCTGGGCGCGGATCTTGTGGGTCGATATACCCGTGACCTGACTCAGGCGCTCGAACTCGATCCGCTGCTTCTTCTTGGACAGCGGCAGCTGGGTGGGTTGAATCTGCAGCGCGAGCGCGGTGCGATTGGCGACCAGGACCTGTCCGTTGCGATCGGTGATCTCGCCCCGCGGCGCCTGTACGGTGATCTCGCGGACCTGGTTGTTCTCGGCCTGCTTCAGGTACTTGTCGCCCGACAGCACCTGGAGGTACCAGAGGCGGAAGAAGATGACCGAGAACATCACCAGCGCGCAGGCGGAGAGAATGGCGACGCGCAGGGCGAACCGGGCGGGGACGAGGGGCCTTTCGCGCTCGTTGAACATGTCAGGTGACGCCTAGGAGACCACGGCCCTTCGGATACGGCGCCGGCGCCCCCGGCGCGACCGGGCCCCCGCCCGGATCGGGCTGCGGGCGCTCCCGAGCGCCGCGTCGTCGACCAGCGCCGGCCGCAGGATGCGGCGGATGAGCGGATAGATCGGGATCGCGAAGAGCACCGCGAGCATGCCCTTGACGAAGATCTCGCGGAGCACCAGCAGGCTCACGGGCGAGTGGACCCCCAGCATCAGCTGGATGGCGGCGAACTCCGTGGCGGCGGCGATCGTCAGCGCTCCGGCGAGAAGCGGGGGAATCAGCGAGTTGGAGATCTCGGCGCCCTCTCGATAGCGGCCGGCCAGGTAGCCGGCGCTGAGCAGCACCAGCGAGGAGACCCCGAGCGTCTGCAGGAGCACCGAGTCGAGCAGCAGCCCGGTCGCGAACCCGCAGACGGCGCCCATCACACCGCCGCCCAGGAGGCCGAGCGCCACCACGACCACGGGGAGGATGTCCGGCGTCGTGCCGAAGAAGGTCAGGTAGGAGAAGAACGAGACCTGGAGCAGGACGCAGAGGACGATGATGACGCCGATCCGGAGCCCGATCCGTCGGGTGACGATCATTGGGCGACTCCCGGCCGCTTAGGGCCGCCGGTGGCGATCTGGACGAAGTCCAGTCCCCGCATGTCCGCGAACGGGCTCAGGTGGACGCGCTGATACGCCTCCTGCTCGCCGACCGTGGCGTCGCTCACCTTGCCGATCGGGATCCCCGGCGGGAACGCGGAGGAGATCGAGCCGTTGCTCCACCCGGCGGTGACCACGATCTGCCCCTGATGGATTGGCTGGGTCTTGTCGATGAAGTCGAGCAGCAGGCTGCTCGGGTTGCCCACCTCGGGCTCCGCGACCCCCTCCGGCCCGTTGGGGAGCACCCGGGCCGATACCGCGCTGCGGTTGTCGGTGATCAGGCTCACCTCGGAGGTCCCGTGGGTAACGTCGGTGACCCGGCCGACCAGGCCGTCGCCGTTCACGACCGGGTCGTTCAGCCTCACGCCCGAGCTCGATCCCGCATCGACGGTGATCGTCGAGTACCAGACGGTCGGCGAGCGGCCGATCACCCGCGCCGTCACCGGCTTGTACCCGGCCAGCGTTCCGCGCCGGTCGAGGCCGAGCAGCTTCCGCAGCTGCTCGTTCTCGCCCTCGGCCGATTGGGCCTTCGCGAGCGCCGCATGGAGCTTCGTGTTCTCGGACCGAAGCGAGCCGTTCTGCCCCCGCGCGTTGAACGTCTCCCCGACCCAGTTCACCAGGTCGCGGGCCGGCTTGAGCGCCCGGCTTGCCCCCTCCTCCAGGGGCCCGAACACGGTGGCGACGGCGCGCTGCATCGAGTGCAAGGGCCCGCCCTGGTTCTCGGAGAACTGCGTCGACAGCAAGACCAGCGCCGCGACGATCAGAAGCACCATGATCGCGCGGCGCCTTCTGACCTGCTTTCGGTACATGACCCGGCTACCCGGTGCTCACCATGCGCCGGCGATTGGAGTGGTTGCGGTTCATCCGGTGGATGACCTCGAACTCCTCGAGCGAGCGGCCGGAGCCGACCGCCACGCACGTGAGCGGCGACTCGGTGAGCTGCGCCGGCATCTGGCATTCCTCCCGGAGGCGCTGGTCCATCCCCTGAAGGAGCGCGCCGCCTCCCGCGAGCGTGATGCCGCGATCCATGATGTCGCCGGCGAGCTCGGGCGGGGTGCGGTCAAGGGTGTCCTTGACCGCGGCAACGATCTGGCTGATCGGCTCCTCGATCGCGCCGCGAACCTCGCCGGAGCTGAGGATGATCGTCTTCGGCAGGCCGGTGACCATGTCGCGACCGCGAATCTCGGTGGTCACCTCCTCGGGCAGCGGCGCCGCCGAGCCGATCTCGAGCTTCACCTCCTCGGCCGTCTGCTGGCCGATGAGGATCTTGTGCTCGTGCTTGCAGTAGTTGACGAGCGAGTCGTCCATCTCGTCGCCGCCGACCCGGATCGACTCGGAGACCACGATCCCGCCGAGCGAGATCACCGCGACCTCGCTGGTGCCGCCGCCGACGTCGAGCACCATGCTCCCGGTCGGCTCGCCAACCGGCAGCCCGGCGCCGATCGCGGCGGCCATCGGCTCCTCGATTAGGTAGGCCTGACGCGCGCCAGCCGACAGGCACGCCTCCTCGACGGCGCGCTTCTCGACCCCCGTCACCCCCGAGGGGACGCAGACCACGACCCGGGGATGCGCGAAGCGATTCTGGTGGACCCGCTGGATGAAGTGGCGCAGCATCTCCTCGGTGACGTCGAAGTCGGCGATCACACCATCCTTGAGCGGTCGGATGGCTCGGATCGTTCCCGGCGTCCGACCGAGCATCCGCTTCGCCTCGACCCCGACCGCGTGGACCTCTCCGGACCTGGCATCGACCGCGACCACGGAGGGCTCGGAGAGCACGATGCCGCGGCCGCGCACGTAGACGAGCGTGTTCGCGGTCCCGAGGTCGACGGCCATGTCCCGGCCGCCGAAGCCAGTTAGGTTGGTGAGCAGACCCATTGGTTGGGGGGGAGCTAGCGGAGTCCTTGGACAGGTGATTGGGGCTGAGCGGAGCGGCCTACACGATCAGGCGGCGTCCCGACCGCCCGACCTTAATACAGCCGATCGCCGGGCGGCATCGCGGCCGCGTCGCGCGGCCGAGTGTAGCGAAGACCGAGGCAGCCTCAACGGCAGGATGAGCCCACCGCTCCGGGCTTGAGATCAACCTAAGAATTAGGGTTCCGGAGGACGTGGCGACGCGAAATCTCCTGCGTTGGCGACGAGCTCCGGGGCCAGCTCGAGGAGCCGCCTCACGGGGAGCCCGATCACGTTCGAGAGATCGCCCTCCAGCCGCTCGACGAGCACGGAGCCGAGGCCCTGGACGGCGTAGGCGCCGGCGCGATCGCGCCACTCTCCGGAGGCCAGGTACATCGTCAGCGTCGCCTCGTCGAGGGGACGGAAGGTGACCTCCGAGCGGGCGACGCCCCGCCGCTCCTCGGTCCCGCCGGCCAGCGGGAGCAGCAGGGAGAGACCGCTCAGCACGGTGTGGGTGCGGCCGGACAGCGCCTCGAGCCGCGCCCGTGCCGCGGCCGAGTCGCTGGCCTTGCCGAGCGTGCGCCCGTCGAGCATCACCTCCGTATCGACCGCCAGGATCCAGGCGTCCTCCCCCGCCGCCTCCCTCGCGGCCCTCGCCTTGCGTCGAGCGTTCTCGAGCACCACCGCCTCGGGCTCGCCTTCCCGTACCTCCTCCACCTCGGGTACGACGATCTCGAACTGAAGGCCGAGAGAAGCGAGGATGTCGCGGCGGCGCGGGGATGCCGACGCGAGAATCAGGCGGGATACCGGCGCAGCCAAGGCCTCACTACAGATCCGGGAACCAAAGGGCGATCTCGCGGTCGGCCGAATCGTCGGAGTCCGATCCGTGGACGAGGTTGAAGGTCACCTCGAGCGCGAGGTCGCCCCGTATCGAACCGGCGGCGGCCTCGAGCGGGTCGGTGGCGCCGATCAACTGCCTGGCGGCCGCTACCGCCTCCTGACCCTCGAGCACCGCGGCCACGAGCGGGCCCCGCGTTATGAAATCCACGAGCTCATCGAAGAAGGGCTTGTCGATGTGCTCCGCGTAGTGGCGGCCGGCGAAATCCTCGTCGATACGAAGCTGGCGCAGGGCGACGATCCGTAGGCCCTTGCGCTCGAGGCGCGCTAGGACCTCACCGGTGAGCCCCCGCTCGAACGCGTCCGGCTTGACGAGAATCAGCGTTCTCGAGGTCCCGGCCATCGGCGCGGGAATCTACCGGTAGTCGCCGTTCGCTACGCGTCGCGCTCGACGAGCACCGATTGTCGTCAGGACGCCGTGGCGGGCCGCGGTCCCTCCTCGCCGGACTCGCGGCTCGGCGGGGGGCGGGCGGCGGACCGCGCGCACGGCAAGCGGCTGCAGGCCTGGCGGGGGGGCGACGGCTGGCGGGCCGCCGGACGCGTTGGCCGCGCTTGGCGCGCGGGCTGTGCCGGGCGCTGAGGAACCCGCCGGGGTGGGCGCTCTGGCTTCCTGCGCCTCGTCGCGGCGGGCCTCGCTGCCGCCTCCCCGACCGGCACCCGGCGAGGTTGCGGGGCCGCCCGGCGCTGGGGAGCCTCGCAGTAGGGGCAGATCGCCCACCGGGGGTCGATCGGCTTCCCGCACGAGTCGCACGGATCCTTCACCCTCGCCCTGCACGTCGGGCAGCGCA
>JBKPIV010000148.1:0-14396 GCA_046730395.1 Actinomycetota bacterium
GAAGCTCACCGCGAGGCCGAAGCAGCCCGCGACTTCGACGCCATCCTCGCCACCTTCACCGACGACTGCTTCTTCGAGACGGTGCCGCTGGGGCGGCGGGCCGAGGGCAAGGACGCCACCCGAGCCGCCTACGAGGGCTTCTTCACCGCCTTCCCCGACGTGAGTCCCGACGACCAGGGCATGGCGTTCGGCGATGATGTGATCGTCGTCTGGGGAGCCCTGCGGGGGGCGAGCGGTGGCGAGTGGCTCGGGATCCCTCCGGGTGGCGGGTCGTTCGCCGTGCGGTTCGCCAACGTCGCCCCGTTCAAGGATGGCCTCATGGCCGGCGAGAGCATCTACTTCGACCTGGCCACGCTGTGCGAGCAGGCGGGGCTCTCCGTCGCGGAGATCCGCGCCGCTGCCGGGGCGAGTGCGGACCGAGGGGGCGTTCCCGTGCCGAGCGATCAGACTGGAGCGGTCAGCCCCGTTCCCGAGCACCTCCACACCGTCACGCCGCGACTCGTCGTCGGCGACGGCGCCGCTGCCATCGATTTCTACCGCGACGCCTTCGGAGCCATCGAGCTTGGCGAGCGGTTCACCGGGCCAGATGGTGAGCTGATCCATGCCGAGATCCGGATCGGCGACTCGGTGGTGATGGTCACCGACGAAGGCGAAGATGGCGGGCCAGCAAGGTCACCGGCGGCTCTCGGCGGAGTGGTCAGCGCGATCATGGCCACCTACTGGGAGGACGTCGACGCCGCGTGGGCGCGCGCCATCGGCGCTGGCGCGGAGGTGGTCTATCCGTTGGCGGATCAGTTCTACGGTGAACGCGGTGGGCGCCTTCGCGACCCGTTCGGTCAGCAATGGATGCTGAGTCAGCGCATCGAGCGGGTCTCAGGCGAGGAGATGAATCGCCGAGCGGCCAGCTTCTTCGCGTCCGAGTGACGCGCGATGCCCGAGTCGATCCCGGCATACGTCCACCTGTTGCGAGCGAGGGACCTCGTCGACCGAGCCTATGCGCAGGACCTTGACGTCCCCACCCTCGCGAGGGCCGCCCACGCATCCCCCGCCCACTTCAGTCGCGGTTTCAAGCGGGCCTTCGGCGAGACGCCCCACCAATACCTGCGGCGGCGCCGGATCGAGCGGGCCAAGGAGCTGCTGCGCGAGACCGACCTGATGGTCACCGCGATCAGCATCGAGGTTGGCTTCCGCAGCCTTGGCTCGTTCAGTTCGGCGTTCAGCGAGTTGGTCGGCGAGTCGCCGATCGACTACGCGCGGCGCTGGCGCGCCGGGCGGCCACCGTCCATTCCCGGCTGCTTCACGCTCATGTACACGCGCCCCGCCGAATCGAGCAGTTTTCGAGAAGCGGGCTCCCGCGTCCCGGGTTAGCGTGGCTTGGACAAGCGATCACAGGAGCCAGACCATGATCACCAAGCTCTCGCACACCACGATCTGGGTGCTCGACCAGGACGAGGCGCTCGACTTCTACACGCAACAGCTCGGCTTCGACGTCAAGACCGACGAGCGCATGGACGACTTCCGCTGGCTCACGGTGAGCCCGCCCGAGCAGGCGGAGCACGAGCTGATCCTGCTCGAGCCCGGCCCGCCGATGATGGACCCGGAGTCCGCCGAGCAGGTGAAGGAGCTCGTCGCCAAGGGCGCCCTCGGCCCGGGTGCGTTCGAAACCGACGATTGCCGCCGGGCCTACGCCGAGTTGAGCGAGCGCGGGGTCAACTTCCTCTCCGAGCCCGCGGAGCGCTTCTACGGCATCGAGGCGACCTTCCGCGACAACTCGGGCAACTGGTTCAGCATGACCCAGCGCACCGAGACTCGCGCGGCGAACGCCTAGCGCGCCGGCCTCCGCGGGAACGTCTTGGGGCATGGGCGAGCCGACGGAATACGAGCCGGGCGCCTTCTGCTGGGTGGGGCTTGCCACCTCCGACCCGGTCGGCGCGAAGGCCTTCTACGCGAGGCTGTTCGGCTGGACGAGTGATGAGCCGGCGGCGGGCGACCCGGGTGCCTACACGATTCTGCGCCGCAACGGCAGGGAGGTAGCGATCCTCTACCGGCAGACCGCGGAGGCGCGCGCGGCGGGCGCTCCGCCGCATTGGACCTCCTTCGTCTCGGTCGCGGACGCCGACGCGACCGCTGCCCGCGCGGGGAAGCTCGGCGGCGCTGCGGTCTTCCGCGAGCCTTTCGACGTGCGCGGCGAAGGCCGGGTGGCCGCGATCCGCGATCCGAGCGGAGCGATGCTGTCGCTCTGGCAGCCGCGCGCGCGAGCGGGCGCCGCGCTCGTGAACGATGTGAGCGCCTTTTGCTGGAACGAGCTCGTAACCCCGGATGTCAACCGGTGCCGGTCCTTCTACGGGGACCTGTTCGGTTGGCGGTATCGGAGCGGCGACGGCGACACGATCATCGAGAACGCGGGGCGTCTTGTCGGGAGCATGCGCGAGCCGACGGGGCAGGACCGGGGCGTCTCACCGGACTGGCTCCCCTATCTGGGCGTTGAGCATGCCGATGATGCGGCGCGACGGGCCGAGCAGTCAGGCGGGCACAGGGTCACCCCGACGAGCGAAGCCCCGATCGGGCGCTTCGCGGTGCTCGCCGATCCGCAGGGAGCTGTATTCGCGGTCAGGGAGGGCGCCTAGTTCCCGAGGCCGGCTACGGCTCAGTCCGGGTACTCGTCCTTGCGCCAGGCGCGGGGCTCCTCGTCGCGCGGCTTCGGCGCCCGGTCGAGCAGGAACGAGTAGTACGGGGCGACAAACGGGTCTGGCGCCATCACGGTGTAGGTGTGGTACACGGTGCCGTTCTCGCGCGCGAAGGCGATCCAGCTCGGGCCCTCGCGCAGACCGTCCTTGAGCTCGGCGCCGACCTGCTGTGACCACTCCTGAAGCCAGTCGGGCGGGTTGTCGATCATCTCCTTGACCTCGGGGATCTGCTGCGCCTGCTCCTCGGTCAGCGCGAGCCCGAAGTCGAACGGGAACTCGGTCCCGTAGGTCGATACGTACGGGAACTGCCAACCCATCCGCTCCTTGTAGGCGGTGAGCCGGTCGATCGGCGCGCGCGAGAAGCAGATCAGGGTTACGTCGCGCTTGTTCAGGTGGATCAGCGCGCCGTCGAGCCCGTCTCCGAGGTTCGTGCATCCGGGGCAGGCACCCACCTCGTAATCGGGCCCGAACATGATGTTGTAGGCCAGCAGCTGTGAGCGGCCCTCGAACAGGTCGGCGAGGCTCTTCTTGCCGTCCTCGGTGTCGAACTCGTAGTCCTTCTCTACCGGGACCCAGGGAAGCTCGAGCCGCTTCTTCTTGATCTCCTCGTTGCGCTGCGCCTGCTCGTCCTCGAGCTTCGCCAGCTCCTCGCGGGCTGCCTGCCATTCCTCGCGGGTTCCGATCGGGTGCTCAGGCATCTCGTCTCCTCCTGTTTGAGCTCGGCCGCTCCCGCGGCGTGTTTCACCGTCGTCCGGAAGCTACTGCGATCACGAACTGAGACCGCCCGCGGCTCGAAAACTCATCGCCGCCGTCACTGCCTCACCACGCGGAAGCGCAGGTCGGTGATCTGCCCGGGCTCGGCGACGGCGATCCGCTCGAGGCGGATCGCCCCCAACGCCGGGCGCGTCGTAGAACCGCACCCCCTCGCCGAGCAGCACCGGCACGAGGTGGACGACGATCTCGTCGAGGAGAGCGCGCTCGATGCACTGCCGTGCAATGCCGGCAAGCGTTCGGTCTGTCCCCATAGACAGCCCGGAGCTGGGGAACTCATTGCTTCGCGCGCTCTTCCTGCGTGGCTAGAGGTCCGTGCTCTCCGTGAGCCCGAAGACGTTCTCCCATGGGTCGAGCAGCGCGGCGAAGGTGCCGCCCGGCAGCTCGAATGGCTCCCGAGCGAACCGAACGCCCTTCGCGCTCAGTTCCCGGTGGGCGGCGCGGACGTCGGCTACCTGCAGCACGAGGCGGGAGTATTCGCCAATCGTGGCCTTGCCTGGCGGTCGGTCGTAGAACGTGTAGGGGGAGAGTGCGACCGGCGATCCGGGCGGTGCGACCTCCACATAGCGGTCGCCCTCACTCCCCACGAGATCCTTGCGCTTCTCCATCCCCAGCACGTCGCAGAAGAACCGGAGGGCCTCGTCGATGTCGTCGACCGGTACCGCGACGATGCTGATCCCGGTGATCATCGATGTCACTCCTTCCACTCGAACTTTCTTCCAGAGAACACGAGCTTGTAGCCGTCGGAGATGCTGTTTGCCTTCAAGGCGTTTTGAGAATCTCGCCGATCGATGAATTCGCGGCGATGGCGAGGTCTACATGGCAACATCGACACGGAGCTGAGAAGTGGGAGCAATACACGTGCACGAGTTCATGAGCCTCGACGGCGTGATCGACGCGCCGACCTGGACGTTCGACTACGGCTTCGACCCCAAGATGGCGGAGGCCATCGGTGCGGTCACCGAACGTTGCCGAGGCATCCTGCTCGGGCGCACGACCTACGAGATGTTCGAGCCGGCGTGGTCGACGCGGACCGTGGAGGACGATCCAGGGGCGCCGTTCTTCAACGACACCACGAAGTACGTCGTCTCCGGGACGCTTACCACTCCGACGTGGAGGAACTCGAAGATCATCGGGCCGTACGACCCCGACGCGCTCCGCAGCCTGAAGGACGAGGTCGACGGCGACCTCTACGTCAGCGGCAGCGGCACGCTGGTCCGAGCGATGCTCGCGGACGACCTGGTCGACGAGCTGCATCTGTTCGTCTACCCGCTCACCCGCGGGTCCGGTCCGCGGCTCTTCCCCGAGAAAGCCGCGCCCGGCAACCTGTCGCTTGCGGGCTGTGAGTCGTACGAGAACGGTGTGGTCTACCTGGCCTACCGACCGCAGGTGTGAGGCGTCTATACAGTGACCGCGGTGGGGCGAAGACCCCCGGTCGAACGACGATTGGAGAGGAGGGCCGATGGCCGGCCAGATAGTGCACTTCGAGATCCCCGCGGACGACACCGAGAAGGGGCGTGAGTTCTGGGGCTCGCTCTTCGGGTGGGAGTTCGAGGCCTATCCCGGCCCGTCCGAATACCACATGACTCGGATCAGCGACCAGGCCGGCGCGGCGATCACGAACATGGAGCCGGGCAAGCGGGGTGCGCGCGCCTACTTCGACGTCGACGACATCAACGCCGGAGCGGCGCGGGTGAAGGAGCTCGGGGGCGAGGCCGACGAGCCGATGGCGGTCCCCAACATGGGCTGGTTCTCAACCTGCAAGGACCCGCACGGGAACGAGTTCGGCCTCTGGCAGACCGACCCGTCCGCACAGCCGCCGAGCGAGTAGGGCTGCTGCCGGCAGCTCGCCCAAGAAAATCCCGGCGTCCTCGCGCGGCTAACCTCGCTGCGAGGACGCCGATGGGGAAGATCTGGGTACTCGACACCGAGACGAAGGGCACCGGCGCTGAGATGGTGCCGCTCGAGCGGGCGCTGGAGCGAAAGCGATCGGCGCCGAAGGAGGAGCGGGTCAAGGTTGTGCGGCGCAGGCCGGCGGCCGTGCCCGAGGCTGCCCGGGACCTGCACGAGGAGGCCACCCCCAGGGAGCCGTCGAAGTTCAAGGTCGTGAGCGCGCTGAGCGGCCAGGTCCTCGCCGAGGACGCCGAGGCCCGCGAGACAGTCGCGGCGCTCGCCGGACTCCGGAGCCTGGTCGACGTGCGGATCTACGTCCGCGAGCCGGGTGGCTGGCGCCCGCTCACGATTCGCGAGCAGAAGCTGGTCTGGGAATTTCGCGACCGCGTTGCGACCGCAGCATGACCACGCCGAGAAGGACTATCGGCCGATGCTTGCCTCGAGGACGCGGGCCGTCGCCTGCATGCCGAACTGTCGTTTCCCCCGATCCCGATCGACACGATGCGCGTGTTCGCGTCCAGCGAGTCGAACTGCGGCGGGTTCGGTCCCGGGTTCACGTTTTGGGCCTGCGTCATGTCCTCAGTCTCCGCACCGCTGCAGCTCGCATCGCGAAAGGCTGGGAGCCCCAGGTCGGGCGCGGCCAAGTGCGGGTAGTTGTGGTCCGACTTGAGACAGCCATACGGCGGAATCTGCACCGGAATCAGCGGACCGAGCCGAAAGCCCCCTGCTAATCCGCCCGGCGTCGAGCGACGGTCCGCCAGTGGATACAGTCGGCGAATCGACCCGCGCTACGAAGTTCTCGACGACGCCGCCCGCCTCGCGCGCGAGTACATCGACAGTCTGCCGTCGCGGCCGGTTGGCGCGGCAGCCGGCATCGAGGAGCTGCGATCCCGGCTCGGGCGGCCGCTGAGCGATGGCGGTGAGGATCCCCGAGCGGTTATCGAGGACCTCGCCCGCGGGGTCGAGCCCGGGCTGGTGGCCTCGGCAGGACCGCGCTACTTCGGCTTCGTCATCGGGGGTGCGCTCCCGGTGTCGGTTGCCGCTGACTGGCTGACATCGGCTTGGGACCAGAACGGGGGCGGCTACGTCGCGTCTCCGGCCCTCTCGGTCGCCGAGGAGGTCGCCGCGGGCTGGGTGCGCGAATTGCTGGGTCTCCCGGCCGGGTGCGGCGTGGGTTTCGTGACGGGCTGCCAGATGGCGCACTTCACCTGCCTGGCAGCGGCACGCCACGCGGTCCTGCGCGGCGTCGGATGGGACGTGGAGGCCCAAGGCCTTCAGGGTGGGCCGGAGTTGCGAGTGATCGCGGGCGAGCAGGCGCACGTGACCGTCACGGTCGCCTGTCGCATGCTCGGGCTCGGCGCCGAGCGCGTTCGCCTGGTGCCAACCGACGACCAGGGTCGCATGCTGGCCGCTGAGCTCGCGACCGCGCTCGCGGAGCAGAAGGGCCCGACGATCGTCTGCGCGCAGGCCGGCGAGATCAACACCGGCGCCTTCGACCCGATCGCGGAGATCGTCGAGGCCTGCCGCGCGCACGGCGCCTGGTGCCACGTCGATGGCGCCTTCGGGCTATGGGCCGCCGCCAGCCCGACGCGCCGACATCTACTCGAGGGTTGCGAGCGGGCGGACTCCTGGGCGACGGACGGGCACAAGTGGCTCAACGTGCCCTATGACTGCGGCATCGCGGCAGTTGCCGATTCCTCCGCTCACAGAGCCGCGATGACCTCCACGTCGGCGTACATCCCCCCGCACGAGGAGGGGATCCCTTGGGGTTTCGACTGGACGCCGGAGTTCTCGCGCCGGGCTCGCGGGGTCCCGCTCTATGCGGCGCTGCGCGCGCTTGGACGGGCCGGAATCGCGAGGATCGTCGACGGCTCTTGCGACCACGCTGAGCGGATGGCCAATCGGCTGGCGGAGGCCGACGGCGTCGAGATCCTGAACGACGTGGTCCTCAATCAGGTGCTCGTGCGCTTCGACGACGATGACCAGGCTACGAACGCGGTGATCGAACGAGTTCAACAGGACGGGACCTGCTGGCTGAGCGGCAGCAGCTTCCGAGGCCAGGCGGTCATGCGCGTCTCGGTGGTCGGCTGGCAGACCACGGCTGATGACGTCGAACGTTCGGCTGCGGCGATCCTCGAAGCGGCTCAACGGCGCAGCGAGGCCCCAGCATAACCGTAGATTTGGGCGCGGTGACCGCGACCGAGTTGGCACGCGTCGGGACCGAGCGGGCAGCCGATTTCCGCTTCGTGCACTGGACGGCGGTGCGGCGCTGCGTCCTCGGCCTCTACCTCGTCTCGTTGGTCGCGTGGAGCGCCCATTACGGGATTCCTGCCCAGCGCGAGCTCGTCATCGCCTGGACCTGCGGTGCCCTTGCCTGCGCGTCGCTCGGCCGGCCTCCGCGGCAGATCCTTCGGCTCGTCCTCGACTGGATGCCGATCGTGCTCGTGCTCAGCGCTTATGACTTCACGCGTGGTGCGGCCGACTCGCTCGGGATCGGCGTCCACGCGCACGCGATGATCGACTTCGATCGTTTCGTCTTCTTCGGCGTGACGCCCACCGAATGGCTCCAGGCCCGCCTGGATGAGCCCGGGGTCATCGGCTGGTGGGACGTCGCCTTCACGCTCGTCTACACCTCCTACTTCATCGTCCCCTTCGCGGTCGCCGGTGTCCTCTGGGTTCGTGACAGGCTGGCCTTCCTGCGCTTCACCCGGCGCGTGGTGTCGCTCGCTCTCGCCGGCCTCGCCACCTATATCGCGTTCCCGGCGGCGCCGCCCTGGATGGCGGCGGACATGGGGCTGCTCGAAGGCGTCCATCGCACCACCTCGGAGGGCTGGGACGTGCTCGGCGGCGGCACCGCCGAGCTCTTCTCCGAGGGCCAGGCGAACGTCAACCTGGTCGCGGCCGTCCCCTCGCTGCACTCCGCCGTTTCCGCACTGGTGGCGATGTTCCTCTGGCACCGCGTCCGCCCGCGCCTGCGGGCCCTGTTGGCGCTCTATCCGCTGACGATGGGTCTGGCGCTGATCGCGACCGGCGAGCACTACTTCTTCGACGTGCTGCTCGGCTGGCTCTACGCCGGTGCGATGATGGCGGCGTGGGGCTGGTGGGAGCGCCGTCGGCAAGTGGAGGTTCGGTGCCAGCCGAAGACTCGTTCGACATGGTGGTCATCGGGTCTGGGCCCGCTGGTGAGAAGGCGGCAGCCCAGGCGGCCTATTTCGGCAAGCGGGTTGCCGTCGTGGAGCGGTCCGCCTCCCCGGGTGGGGCAGCCGTGAGCAATGCCGGGATCCCGACCAAGACCCTGCGCGAGACGGCCCTGTACATCACGGGTTTTCGTCGGCGGGAGGTCTACGGGCTGCGGCTCACGCTTGATCCAGACGCCACGCTGGCGCAGCTCAGGACCCGGACGGCCCGGGTGATCGAGACGATGACCGATGCGGTCCGCCAAAACCTGGAGCGTCACGGCGTCCAGTTCATTCGCGGCGGCGCGAGGCTCGGCTTGGAGCGGACTGTGCATGTGAGTGTCGATTCCGGCCAGGACCGGGTCCTGCAAGGCGACGTGGTGCTGATCGCGACGGGTTCGCGGCCAGCGCGACTGCCGGGCGTCCCGTTCCATGACCCCGACGTCGATGACTCCGAGAGCGCCTTCGAGATCGATCGTCCCTTCGGCAGCGTGGTGGTCGTGGGAGGGGGAGCCGTGGGGTGCGAGTACGCCTCGATCTTCACCGCCCTCGGCATGGACGTGACCCTCGTCGATTCCGGGGGCCGTTTGCTTCCCTTCCTCGACTCCGAAATCTCAGAGCTTCTGGCGCGGGCGTTCACAGGCATGGGGATGCGGCTGGTGCTCGGTGGGGGGAGGGCGGCGGTGTCCCGCGATGAGAACGGGCTGTGCGTCAGCCTCGCGAGCGGCGAGGAGATCAGGCCGGACAAGGTCCTGTTCGCTTCCGGACGGGTTGGAAACACGGAAGGGCTCGGCCTCGAGGAAGCGGGCGTGCGGGTCGATGAGCGAAACCGCATCGTCGTCGACGAGCGGTTCCAGACGACCGCCGACCGGGTCTACGCCGCCGGCGATGTCGTCGGGCCCCCGGGCCTCGCCTCGGTGTCGATGGAGCAGGGGCGGGTTGCCGCCTGCTACGCGCTCGGGATCCCGTTCAAGGAGACCGTGGACCCGATGCCGCCGTTCGGCGTGTACTCGGTGCCGGAGGCAGCCATGGTGGGGCTCACCGAGGAGGGTGCCGTCGCACGAGGCATCGACTACGAGGTGGGGCGGGGGTGGTTCGCCAACAACTCGCGCGCCACGATCGCGGGGGCCACCGACGGGCTCGTGAAACTCGTGTTCGGGCGCGAGGACCGAAAGCTGCTCGGGATCCACGTCCTCGGGGATCTCGCGGCGGAGCTCGTCCACCAGGGGCAGGCGGTGCTCAACTACGGCGGAAACATCGACTACTTCATCCACAGCACCTTCAACGTCCCCACCCAGAGCGAGGCGTACAAGTACGCGGCGTACGACGGCTTGCAACGCCTAAAGTCTGGTTGAGGTCCAACGCCGATGGGTCCTGAGGTCGCGTCACAGACCCTCACCTTCCTGTTCACGGACCTCGAGGGCAGCACCAAGCTCTGGGAGCAGCATCGGGGGTCCATGCGGGAAGCGCTCGAGCGCCACGACACGATCCTCCGCGACGCGGTCGAGAGCTCGAACGGGCAGGTCGTAAAGACAACCGGCGACGGATTGATGGCCGTCTTCCCCTCCCCGGCAGACGGCGTAAGCGCCTGCATCGAGGCCCAGCAGGGCCTCGCCCGCGAGGCGTGGGATCGGACCGGTCCGCTGCGGGTGCGGATGGGGCTTCACGCGGGGGAGGCCGCCAGGCGCGAGGGCGACTACTTCGGCCCAACCCTCAACCGTGCGGCACGCATCATGTCGGCCGGCCACGGTGGCCAGGTGCTCCTCTCGGCGGCCGCCGCGGCGCTGGTCATCGATGAGCTGCCGAGCGGGTCGAAGCTGCGTGACCTGGGCGAGTATCAACTGAAGGGCCTGGGACGCCAGGAGCGCGTCTTCCAGCTCGTCCATCCGGACCTCGAGGCAAGCTTCCCGCCGCTGGCGACCGTCTCTCGCCGACCCAGCGAGCTTCCCGAGCAGCCGTCGGCCTTCATCGGGCGCGACGCGGAGTTGAAGGTGATCCGAGAACGGCTCGAGGACGAGGCGGTGCGGCTGCTCACGCTCACTGGCCCCGGTGGCATCGGAAAGACGCGATTGGCGCTTCGGGCCGCCGCCGATGAGATCGACCGCTTCGAAGATGGGGTGTTCTTCGTCGACCTGGCGACGGTTCGCGGTAGCGGCTCGGTTCTCGGCGCCATCGCGCAGGGGATCGGCTTGGGCGACACGCGCGATGAGTCGCTGCTCGACGATCTCAAGGAGCGCTTGCGGGAGCAGCACGTCCTACTGATCCTGGACAACTTCGAGCACGTGACCGCGGCGGCGCCAGCGGTGGCCCACCTGTTGCAGGACTGCTCACGACTGACCCTCCTCGCGACGAGCCGCGAGGCGTTGCATGTGCACGGGGAGCATCTATTCGCGGTCCCGCCGCTCTCGCTGCCGAGCGGGGAGGAAGCGGCGTCTGCCCAGCAGCTCCGCCGATGCGAGGCGGTCCAGCTCTTCGTCGAGCGCGCCCGCGCAGTCAGGCCCGACTTCCGGCTGACGGACGAGCACGCGGCGGCGGTTGCCGAGATCTGTCTGCGCCTGGATGGACTGCCCCTCGCGATCGAGCTCGCCACGGCGCGGGTGAATCTCTTCTCGCCGGAGGCCTTGCGCGATCGGCTCGGGAGCAGGCTGCGGCTGCTCCGAGGCGGGGCAAGGGACATGCCCGCCCGACAGCAGACGCTCCGCGCGACGCTCGAGTGGAGCTATCAGCTGTTGGAGGCCGGCGAGCAGCGGTTATTCGAGCTGCTCTCGGCCTTCTCCACTGCCGCCTTCGAGGCGGTCGAGACGGTGGCGAGCAGCGTCAACGGCCGTGGCGGAACGGGGATCGACACGCTCGACGGGCTGGCCTCCCTGGTCGACAAGAGCCTGGTCCGGCAGGCCGATCCGGGAGATGCAGAGCCCCGGCTCGCGATGCTCGAGACGATCAGGGAATACGCCGCCGAACGGCTCGAGGACCGCCCCGAGTTCAGCGCTGCGGCGCGCCGGGCACACGCCGTCTACTTCGCGGACTTCGCTCGCCGCCAATGGGAGGACCTCACGGGGGACCGGCGCGACGCGGCGTTGGCCGCGATGGCCGCCGACGTCGAGAACCTGCGCCTCGCCTGGGACCACTGGGTCGCGGAGGGCGATCTCGACCAGCTCAACAAGCTCGTCGACAGCCTCTGGTTGCTGTACGAGTCACGGGGCTGGTATGAGGCGACGATCGAGCTGACGACCCAGCTGCTGGACGTCCTCTCGTCCACGCCGTCTACCCCCGAGCGCGCGATGCAGGAGGTGACGCTTCGGACCAGCCTGGCCAGGGCCCTGATGGCCATCCACGGCTACACGCAGGAGGTGGAGCAGGCCTACGAACGCGCTCTGGATCTCTTCGAAGGTGAACGAGAGCTGCCGCAGCTGTTCCCGGTCCTGAGAGGCCTCGCCAGCTTCTACAACTACCGTGCGGAGTTCGACAAGGGAGCCAAGGTGGGGCGAGAGATCCTGCACCTGGCCGACGCTCAGGACGATCCGAGCATGCGCGTCGACGGCCACCTCGTGCTCGGCTCCAGCCTGGCGTTGGAACGCGATCTCCGCGGCGGCTTGGAGCACCTCGACAGGGCCATCTCCCTGTTCGAGTCGCAGGGTCAGCGGTCCCGCCGGTTTCGCCTCGGGAACAACCCCGGCGTGGCGGCCCTCACGACCTCGGCGCTCACCCTGTGGCTGCTGGGCTTCCCCGATCGCGCGCTTGAGCGCGCCAACCGTGCGGTGGCTCTGGCGACCGAGCTGGAGCATCCCTTCACATCGGCGTACGCGCTCTTCCATAGCGGCTTCCTGCACCTGTGGAGGCGCGAGCCGGAGCTCATGCGAGACCGCGCCGTGGGGGTGTTGGACGTCGCGGACGAACATGAGCTCGAGATCTGGAGAGCGCTTGGAACGTGTCTGCTCGGGGCGGCGAAGACCGCGCTGGGCCGCTCGGATGAGGGGCTGACGGAGATCCGCGACGGAATCGCGATGTACCAGGGCATGACGACCCCGCCGGTGTTCTGGCCGCTACTCCTCTTCGTCCGGGCTGGCGCGTACGCCCGGTCGGGAAGGCCGTCGGAGGGGCTGGGCTTGATCGAGGAGGCGATCGAGATCGCCGATCAGGGCCCAGGACTGACGCTCACGCCGGAGTTCCACGTGCTGAAGGGCCACCTGTTGCTCGCCCTCCCCGCCGCGAGCGACGGCGGCGCCGAGCAATGGTTCCTGCGCGCATTCGAGGTCGCGCGGGAGTCTGATGCCAGGATGCCCCAGCTTCGCGCCGCGCTCGGGCTGTGCCGGTCGCAGCGCGGGCGGGATGATGCGCAACACGGGAGTGGGCTACTGGAGGCCACGTACGAGACGTTCACGGAAGGCTTCACGACGCCGGACTTGATCGATGCTGCGCGGCTCCTTGGACGGGCCCCCGTGTCTGCTCGGTGACCTCGATCGCTGCGTGAATGTACGTTCATGGCTAGGACCGTCGTCGTGGGTGCGGGGTTGGCTGGACTAGCGGCGGCGGACGAGCTGAGCACCGCGGGCATCGAGGTGACCCTGCTCGAGGCGCGCGACCGGGTCGGTGGCAGGGTCTGGTCGGTGCCATTCGCGGGCAGCGTGGTGGAGCGGGGCGCCGAGTTCATCCTGCCGGGTAACACCGAGGTCGAGTCGCTGGCCGCGCGCTTCGACCTGCCCCTTGTCTACAAGGGGACGCCATACGGCCGCCGAGTGCCCCGGGGCGCGGAGGCGGTTCCGGCGACCGAGCTCGAGGCCGTCTTCGACAGGATCGCCGCCGGCGAGGCGCCTCCGGGAGCGGAGACCGTGGCTGATGCGATCGAGGGACTCGGGCTCGGGGCGCGCATGGCATCGCTGATCCGCGCCAGGATCGAGGTCTCGATGGGTCATCCTGCCGACGACCTGCGCGCGGAGGTGCTCGGGGAGGGGGCGGCCAGCTTCGGTGACTTCGACAGCTATGGCGTCAGAGGCGGGAACGCCGAGCTCGCGCGGGCCGTTGCCGGCGAGCTCGGCGGGAGGATCCATCTGTCCTCGCCCGTGCGGTGGTTGCGCTGGGGAGATCACGGGGTCACGGTCGGGACTGACGCCGGCGAGCTCGACGCCCACGCCGCCGTGATCGCGGTCCCGACCGCCCCGCTGAATGAGATCCGGTTCGAGCCGCCGCTCCGGGGGCTGACCGCCGAGGCGCTCGCATCGGTGCGCTACGGGCAGAACGCAAAGCTCTTCGTCGCCCTCCGAGTTCCGAGCCCGCCGAGCGCGATCATCTCGGTGCGCCGCCGCTTTTGGTCCTACACCCAACTCGATTCAAGCGGCGAGCCGGCACCGTTCGTTACCGCCTACGCGGGGACGATCGGCGCGGTCGAGGCGCTCGCCGGCTCCCGGGCCGCCGACGGGTGGATCGGGGAGCTCGCCGCCCTGCGCCCGGAGCTGGAGTTGAATCCCGAAGCGGCCCTGCTATCGACCTGGCACGACGATCCCTGGGTTCGCGGCTCCTACTCGGCCCGGAGCGTCTCCGCTCCCCTCCGCAGCGCTGAGCTCGCAGAGCCGATCGGACCGCTCTACTTCGCGGGCGAGCACACCGCGGGCGATTGGCACGGCCTCATGGAGGGGGCGCTTCGAAGCGGCAAGCGCGCCGCTCGACAGCTGCTTCGCGCCGCCCTGCCCTGAGCCGCGCCCAAGGAGAGAGGGATGGACGACTCGATCATCAGGGCACTCGAGACAACGGCACCCGATGAGTTTCCCAGCCAGAGCCGGTCATTAGATCGAACAAGGAACCCCCACATGCGAGAGCTGATCGTGAACACCTTCCTGACCCTCGACGGCGTCATGCAGGCGCCGGGCGGCCC
>JBKPIV010000149.1:0-11364 GCA_046730395.1 Actinomycetota bacterium
GAGTGCGACCAGCGGAGCGACGTGACGCTCGCCGAGCTCCGACTTGTCGAACGCCTCGCGCAGCTCGTCGTGCTTCGGGCTCTTCCCCGAGGGCTGCTTCTTCAGAGCGACGATGACGCCGGAGAGCAGGGCGAGCAGATCCGTCGCTTCCTTCATTGGGGACTCGCGCTTTTTTGTCGCTGTTTTGGCAGACATCAAAATCCTGTGCTATAAAGTATATTGATCTTCAAGCTATCTGTCCGTTCAAGCTAGTTGGAAATCTCACTATATCGCGAGCCCAGGAGGCCACCGGATGAACCGAACCCAGACCCAGAACGAGCACAGCGGACCACTCGCGAGGATTGCCCGCTGGTCCGCCGGACACCGCAAGACCGTCCTGGTCGGCTGGCTGGTCGCCCTGGTCGCCGTCCTGGGGATCTCCAACGCGGTCGGGACCAACTACGCCAACAGCTCATCCAGCGGCAATACGGACTCGCAGCGGGCGACGGACCTGCTCAAGCGGAGCTTTCCCGCGCAGTCGGGAGACACCGACCAGATCGTCATCCACGCGACCGCCGGCAAGGTCACGGATCCGCAGGTTCGGTCACGGATCGTGCCGATGCTCGCCAAGGTTGCGACGCTGCCGCACGTGACGGGCGTGGTCAGCCCGTATGCGAAGGGCGGAGCCGACCAGGTCTCCCCCGATGGCACAATCGCCTTCGCCCAGGTCAACTTCGACCAGCAGGGGTTCGACGTCTCGACGGCCGACGCGAAGAGGGTCATCTCGGTCGCCCAGGACGCGTCCACCCCCCAGATCCAGGTCGAGCTCGGCGGCCAGGCGATCCAGCAGGCGGAGCAGCCGGCGCTCGGCACCGCGACCGGGATCGGCCTGATCGCGGCCATCGTCATCCTGCTGATCACCTTCGGCTCGGTGGTTGCCATGGGCCTCCCCATCGTCACCGCTCTGCTTGGGCTGGGCACGGGTGTCGGCCTGATCGCGATCGGGACGCACGTGATCGACATGCCGGACTTCTCCACCGAGGTGGCGGTGATGATCGGCCTCGGCGTCGGGATCGACTATGCGCTGTTCGTCGTGACTCGCTTCCGGGAGACCTTCCGCGCCGGCGGCGACGTGCAGGCGTCGATCGTCGCCGCGATGGACACGGCCGGTCGGGCGGTCGTCTTCGCGGGCAGCACGGTGATCATCGCGCTGCTGGGCATGTTCGCCCTCGGCATCAGCTTCCTGAACGGGATGGCGGTGGCGGCGTCCGTCGGCGTCCTGATGACCATGGTCGCCGCGCTCACGGCCCTCCCGGCGCTGCTCTCGCGATTCGGTCATCGGGTGGGACGAGCCGGGCGCCGCGAACGGCGGCGGACCGCCGCCGAGAACGCGGAGCGCCTCGGCTTCTGGCAGCGCTGGGCGATGGTGGTGCAGGCGCGGCCGTGGCCGGCCGCGATCGCGGGCCTGGCGATCTTGGCGGTCCTGGCAGCGCCGGTCTTCTCGATGCGCCTCGCCTCGAGCGATGCCGGCAACAACCCGACACATGACACGACGCGCCAGGCGTACGACCTGCTCGCGCAGGGGTTCGGCAAGGGGTTCAACGGACCCCTGCAGATCGTCACCGAGCTACCCAGAGCCGGTGACACCGCAGGGCTCACGCAGGTGAAGGACGCCGTGAGCAGAGATCCCGACGTCGCCTCGGTGGGCGCGCCGCGGCTCAGCCCCGACGGCCGGACCGCGGTGTTCAGCGCCTTCCCGCGTTCGGCCCCGCAAGACCAACAGACCACGGATCTGGTGAAGCGCCTGCGCGACGATACGCTGCCTTCGGTCGAGGGGAGCTCTCAGACGAACGTGCTCGTGGGCGGGCCGACCGCGAACCAGGTGGACTTCGCGAGCGTCCTCTCCTCGAAGCTGCCGCTGTTCATCGGGATCGTCATCCTGCTCGCGGGCCTGCTGCTCACGGTCGTGTTCCGGTCGGCGGTGATCCCGATCCAGGCCGCCGCGATGAACCTGCTCTCCATAGGCGCCTCCCTCGGCGTCGTCGTGGCGATCTTCCAGTGGGGCTGGCTCGGAGGCCTGCTCGGGGTCACCCCCGGGCCGATCGATGCGTTCATCCCCGTGTTCCTGTTCGCGATCCTCTTCGGGCTCTCGATGGACTACGAGGTATTCCTGGTCTCCCGGATCCACGAGGAGTGGACCCGTCGCCGGGACGCCTCGCAGGCCGTCGTCAGCGGCGTGGCGACCTCGGGGAGGGTGATCACCGCCGCGGCGGCGATCATGGTCTGCGTCTTCCTGTCGTTCGCGACCGGCGACGACCGGGTGCTCAAGCTGTTCGGCCTGAGCCTCGCGACGGGCGTCTTCATCGATGCCTTCGTTGTCCGCAGCCTGCTGCTGCCCGCTGTCTTGCAGCTGCTGGGGCGGCGGACCTGGGCCCTCCCGGGCTGGCTCGACCGGCGGCTGCCGCACCTGGCGATCGACCCGGAGCCGGCATTCGACGAGGCGGGCTGAGCGCCCGCCTCGTCGTCGAAGGGGTAGCTACTCGGCCTTACCGAACGCCGCGATCTCCTTCCGCTCCTGCTCCGAGAGCTCCCGGGGCTCCTCGCCGCGGGCGACCTTCTCGCTCTCGACCTGGTGGCGGATGTCGTCGACGATGTCGGGGTTCGCCAGCGTGCTCACGTCCCCGACGTCGGTGAAGTTGGAGATCCCGGCGATCACCCTCCTCATGATCTTCCCGGAGCGCGTCTTCGGCATGTCGCTGACGACCCAGACGTTCTTCGGGCGCGCGATCTTCCCGATCTCCGTGTCGATCGCCTTTGACACCTTCTCCTCGATCTCCTCGTTGCTCGCGCTCACGCCCGGCTTCAGCGCGACGTACATCTCGACCGCCTTTCCGCGAACATCGTCCACCACCGGGACCGCGGCGGCCTCCGCGACCTCGTCGACAGTGATGCTCGCCGACTCCAGCTCCTTGGTCCCCAGGCGGTGTCCCGCGACGTTGATCACGTCGTCGATCCGGCCGAGGATCCGGAAGTAGCCGTCGGCGGACTGGGTCGCTCCGTCGCCGGCGAAGTACGGCCAGTCGTGCCAGTCCGTGCTGTCCTTGTCCTTGCAGTACTTGGCGTAGTAGGTGTCGACGAAGCGCTCGGGCTGGCCCCAGATCGTCTCGAAGATCCCCGGCCAGGGGTTGCGGATGCAGATGTTGCCCGCGTTGCCGCTGCCGGCCTCGACCTCGTTGCCGTCCTCGTCGTAGATCACGGGGTAGATCCCCAACACCCCGGGGCCGCAGCTGCCCGGCTTCATCGGCTGCAGCGCGGGCAGGGTGCTGCCCAGGAAGCCGCCGTTCTCCGTCTGCCACCAGGTGTCGACGATGGCGGCCTCGCCCTTGCCGACGGTCTCGAAGTACCAGCGCCACACGTCCGGCTCAATCGGTTCCCCGACAGTGGTCATGTGCTTGAAGTGGTAGTCGTACTTCGCAGGCTCGTCCGGACCCAGCTTGCGCAGCATCCTGATCGTCGTCGGCGCGGTGTGGAAGATGTTCACCCCGAGCTTCTCGGCGATCCTCCAGGGACGGCCGGCGTCCGGGTAGGTCGGCACGCCCTCGTACATGACGCTCGTCGTCCCCAGGGCCAGCGGCCCGTAGACGATGTAGGAGTGTCCGGTGATCCAGCCGATGTCGGCGAAGCACCAGTAGGTGTCGTCCGGGTGGATGTCCTGGTAGTACTTCGACGTTCCGGCGACGTAGGAGAGGTAGCCGCCGGTGCTGTGCTGGCAGCCCTTCGGCCGCCCCGTGGTGCCGCTCGTGTACATGAGGAACAGCGGCGCCTCGGCGGGCATCGAGACGGGCTCGACCTTCTTGCCGCGGTAGTCCTCGAGCAGCTCGTCGATGAAGAAATCCCGCCCCTCGACCATCTCGCTCTCCGACGCGTACTTGCCGGGCTCGCGCCGCCAGACGAGCACCTTGTCCACCTCGGCGCCCTCCTTCTTGGCCGCCGCCAGCGCCTCGTCCGCCTTGACCGTGTGGTCGATGAGCTCGCCGTTGCGGTAGTAGCCGACCATCGTCACCAGGATCTTGCTCTCCGAGTCGGCGATCCGGCCGCCGCAGGCGGCGCCGCTGAAGCCGCCGAATACCTCGGAGTGGATGACGCCGAGGCGGGCGCAGGCGAACATCGAGATGGGCAGCTCGGGCAGCATCGGCAGGTGGAAGGTGACCCGATCGCCCGTCTCGACGCCGCCGAAGTCCTTGAGCAGGGCCGCGAACTCGTTCATCCGGTCGTAGAGCTGCTGGTAGGTGACTTCCTGGATCTCCGCGTCCTCCGGCTCCGGTACCCAGATGAAGGCCGGCTTGTCGGCGCTGGTCTCCAGGTGGCGGTCGACGCAGTTGACGGAGGCGTTCAGGCGACCGCCGACCCACCACTTCCAGAACGGCGGATTGCTGGTGTCGAGGATCGTGTCCCACTTGGCGTCCCAGGTGAGCAGGTCCGCGTACTCCTCGAAGCACTCGGGAAAGTGCTCCTCGCTGAATCGGTCCAGGATCGCGGGGTCGGCCGCGTTCGCCTGTTTGACGAAGCTCGCGGGGGGCTTGACGTACTCCTCCTCACGCCAGTGAACGGCGATCTGCGCCTCGGAGCTCGCTGACCCTGAGGCGGAGGCCGAGCTGCCGTCGCTCTTCGGTGTCATGACTCAAGTCCTTTCTGTTCTTCTCTGCTGATCCAATTTTTCAAAGTTTGTCGGAGGGGCGGCGCCGGGGTCGGCGCCGCCCTTCCTCATGCTCAGGCCACCCCGGCGCATCTCAATACTTGGGGGCCGGTGTCCGGTCACCCGGCGCCTCTGCCGGCTTGAGGGGGAATACCGGTGCAACGGTTCGGCCGAAGGTCGAGTTGATGACCGCGGCGAATGACGCGTACCACGCGGCGATTGCCGTCAGCAGACCGATGTAGCCGCCCCACTTGATCACGTTCTCGTGGCCGCCGGAATTCCCGGCGCCCAGCAGGATGAAGGTGATCGCGAGCAGGAAGAACACAAGGGCGACCGCCCCAGTGGTTCTGAGCGAGGCGAGGAACATGTAGGTGGTGAAGATCGCCCAGGCCCACAGGTAGAGGCCGATCGCGTGTCCGGCGTCGGCCTCCGGAATCGAGTCCACGAAGAAAGTCACCAGCGCCCAGTACGAGATCCAGAAGGCACCGAACGACGAGAACGCGACCGCGCCGAATGTATTGCCGGTGCGGAACTCCCACATTCCAGCCAGGAGCTGAGCGATGCCCCCGTAGGCGAGTGCGAGTCCGAGAACGACCGGCTCACCGCCCTTGCCCACGAAATCCGCGTTGAACATACTGAGCACAAACGTGGTCATCGCGAACCCGGCGAGCCCCAGGGGCCCCGGATCGGCAGGAAGCCACGAACCGCCTGATCTCGAAGACTCCATCTATCTCTCTCCTTCCCGCACCGGTCAAAGAGACCCGTGCGCCTCCATGACTCAACGCCGTGGATCGGCGCCACCTCTGAACCTATGCCCAGTGAAAGCCGCTGCAAACTGCGGTCGCCCGGTGCCCACAGACGAACGACGAGCGGTGGTGTAAACGCGACGAACGGCAGCCGCGCACCGCAACCCTCGACTATGCTGGAACCGGTTAGGAGGACGGAGGAGAAATGGACGTTGCGCTCGGAGTCCTGGTCGGCCTCGCGCTCTCTGCGTCAGCCTTCGCCGCCCTTCGCCTCTTAACGCGGCCGCGCGGCGTCATCAATCCCGAGCGCCAGGCTATGCACGCGGGCCTCCACGCCGCCGTCGCGACCCTCCCGTACCTGAGCGAGGGCCTGTCCGCCGGGAGTGCCCAGAAGGCAGCTCCCGATCTGCGCGCTCTGATCCAGGCTCCCGCCGTCGCCCTCGCTGACCGCACGCGCATCCTCGCCTGGGACGGAGAGGGGTCGGACCACCACAAACCCGGGACCCCTCTGTCAGAGCTCGTGGCGAATGCCCAAGACGATCGGGTCCAGGTCGAGCCGGCAACCTGCGACCGCAGCAGCTGCACGCTGGGCGCGGCCGTTGTGGCCCCCCTGGACGTCCAGGGACAGAGAGTGGGAAGCCTGATCGGCCTCTTCCGCGGTCTCGGGACGGTCAGGCCGGAGGACACCCGTGGGGTCGAGGAGGCGGCCCGCCTGGTCAGCGCCCAGCTTGCCCTCGCGGGGCTCGCGGAGCAGGAGAAGCGCCTAGCGCAGGCCGAGCTGCGTGCGCTGCGCGCCCAGATCTCTCCGCACTTCATCTACAACGCGCTCGCCGCGGTCGCCAGCTACATCCACACCAGCCCGGAAGAGGCGCGTGAGCTGCTCAGCGAGTTCGCGGAGTTCACCCGCTATGCGTTCCAGACCGAGCGCTCCTATGTGACCCTGGCCGAGGAGCTGCGCTACGTGGAGAAATACCTGAGCCTGGAACGGGCCCGCTTCGGCGATCGCCTCGAGGTTCGTCTCGAGGTCCCGCCCGAGGTGCTGCAAGCGCCTCTGCCGGTGCTCTCCCTGCAGCCGCTGGTCGAGAACGCCGTTCGCCACGGGGTCGAAGGGAGCATCAGTCCGAGGCGAATCGAGGTGCTCGCCGCCGACCTCGGCCGGGATGTTGAGGTTCAGGTGTCGGACGATGGGGCCGGGATGGATCCGGAGGCCGCGCGTGGCGCCCTGGCGGGCGCCGGCCGTGGGATCGGGCTCTTCAACGTGAACGAGCGAATGCTCGCCACTTTCGGCGACGGCTACGGGCTCGATATCCGCACCGCGCTCGGGGAAGGCACGACCGTGACCATGACCCTGCCCAAGTCATTGCCCGGCGCTCGCACGATGGTTTCCGCGTGATGAGCGAGGGGCTGGCGGTTCTTGCCGTTGACGACGAGCGTCCCGCGCTGACCGACCTCGTCAGGATGCTCCGCAACTCCGCCGCGATACGGCAGGTCGACATGGCCGAGAGCGGCAGCGTGGCGCTGCGCCTGCTCAATGCCGCCGAGCGCCCTTACGACGGGGTCTTCCTCGACGTGCGCATGCCGGATCTGAGCGGCACCGACCTGGCCAAGGTGCTGACCCGTTTCTCGATTCCGCCGGCCGTCGTCTTCGTCACCGCCTATCCGGATGCCGCGGTGGAGGCCTTCGAGCTGCGGGCGGTCGACTACGTGGTGAAACCGGTGGGCCACAGGCGACTGGAGCAGGCGATCGCACGGATCGGCGAGGCCGGGAGGGTGCGTGTCCACGAGGACTCGATGGCTGGCTCCGGAACGAACGGCGGGGGTGGCGACGAACCGGCGAACGCTGACATCGTTCCGGTCGACGGCCTTGGCGGGGCGACCCGGCTCGTCCCGCGCGGATCCATCCTCTACCTGCAGGCGGCCGGGGACTACGTCCGGGTGGTCACCGAGGAGGGACGGTTCCTGCTGCGTGGGACGCTCAGCGGCATCAGCAGCCGCTGGGAGGCGTTTGGCTTCGTCCGGGTCCATCGCCAGTTCGTGGTCAATCTCAGCCATGTCGTCGAGGTGCGACCGCGGCTGAATGGGACGGCGACTCTGCGCCTGGAGGGGGAGCACGAGGTACCGGTCGCTCGGCGGGAGATCGGGGAGCTCCGGAGGCGCCTGGGGCTGTGAGGGAGGAGGGCCGAGGTGGGCGGAGGCGGACGCCGCGAGATGAGCTCGCCGAGGCCACGGCCCACGGCGACGTCTATCTGAGACGTCTCGTCCGGGCCCAACTCGCGCTCTCGATCTCCGCGCTGGTCGCGTTCATCGGGCTGCTCGGGGCGCTGCCGCTCCTGCTCATCCTGGTTCCGCACCTCGCCTCGGTGTCGATCGTCCATATTCCGTTGCCGCTGCTGCTGGTCGCGGTGCCGCTCTTCCCCCTGTTCGTCGCCATCGGCTGGACCTACCAACGGCGGGCCGATGCCCTGGATGAGGCTTTTCGCGAGCTGGTCGGCCGGCCGTGATCGCGATTTTCGCGGTCGCCGCGGTGACTGTTGGGACCCTGGGCCTCGGCACATGGACGGTGAGGCTCGCCCGGACTACCTCGGATCTGTTCGTGGCCTCCCGGGCGGTCAGCCCATGGTGGAACGCTGCGGCGATCTCGGGCGAGTACCTGTCCGCGGCCAGTTTTCTCGGGATCGCGGGGTTGGTGATGAAGCTCGGTGCGGTGGCCCTCTGGCTCCCGGTGGGATTCACCGCTGGGTATCTGACGCTGCTGCTCTTCGTCGCGGCGCCGCTGCGACGTTACGGCTCGTACACGATCTCCGACTTCGCCGAAGCCAGGTTGGGCTCGCCGCGCATGAGGCTGCTCGCCGCCGGGATCGTGCTCGGCATCACCGGCTTCTACCTGGTTCCCCAGCTGAAGGGGGCGGGCATCACTCTTCAGCAGGTGACCGGTGCCCCGTATTGGCTCGGGGTCGTGGTGGTGGGCGGAATCGTGTCGTTGAACGTCGCACTGGGCGGAATGCGGGGGATCACCTACGTACAGGCGTTTCAGTTCTGGCTGAAGACGTTCGCCATCGCGCTGCCGGCCTGTCTGCTGCTGATCTATCTGGGCGGGCTGCCCAGCCAGAACACGCTGTTCGGGGACGGCGTTCCGCGGGCCCCGGCCGACGGTCTCAGCGTCCACCTGGATCATTCGGAGCGGGTGGTGTTCCCCGCGGCGTCCAGCTATACCGCGGGCGGGAACCCTCACTTAGCACGAGCAGGCCAGCGGGTGACCCTTCCCCCCGGGGAGGTGCACTTGTCGGCCAATGCCGCCGTGCCTCTTGCGCAGGATGCCAACACCGATCCGGGGAGCCTCTGGTCGCGGCCCGTCGAGAGTGGAGGATCGAACGGGCCCCTATTCGTCTATTCCCTGCTGATCGCCACGGTGCTGGGCACGATGGGGTTGCCCCACATTCTCGTGCGCTTCTACACCAGCCCGGACGGCTCGACGGCGCGCCGGACGACGGTGCGCGTGCTGGGGCTGCTCTGGCTCTTCTACTTGTTCCCGGTGGTCTACTCGTTGCTCGGCCGCGCGCTCGCACCGGGGCTCTACGTGACGGGGCAGACCGACAGCGTGGTGCTTCGGGTGCCCGAACTCGCCTGGCCGGGCGAGCCGGGTCAACTGCTCGGGGCCCTGGTGGCAGCGGGTGCCTTCGCGGCCTTCCTCTCCACCGCCTCCGGATTGCTCGTCTCGATTTCGGGCACGCTCTCTTATGACCTCTGGGGACGCGTCCGGCGCGCGCGGGGTGCGGAGGACCGGCGCCGCCGCTTCCGGGCCTCGGCTGCGGTGGGCATGGTGCTTCCGGTGGTGGTGGCGCTGGGAGCCGCCGGCCTGGATATCGGCGTGCTCGTCGGGTGGGCCTTTGCGATCGCCGCGAGCACCTTCTGCCCCATGTTCCTGCTCGGCATCTGGTGGCGGGGGCTCACCGCGCCGGGCGCGGCGGCGGGAATGACGGTTGGGGCGCTGGTCGCCACCGGTGCGATCTTCACCGGCCTCGCGGTCGATCCGGGGCCTGGGGCGCTCGCCAGCCTGCTGACGCAGCCGGCGGTGGTATCGGTGCCGCTGGCGTTCGCGACCATGATCGCGGTCTCTCTCGCAACCCGGGCTCGCCGGCCGGATGCCGATGTGCAGCAGCTGGCGCTGCACGCTCCGGAAGGGCTCGGCCTGGCCCAGCTCGAGCGGGCAACGGTGCCCGCCGCCGAGCGCGAGGGCCCGGAACATCCGGTCCGGACCTAGAGTCCGGCGGCTTCGGCGAGGAGGCCGACCTGGGCGGGGTCCGAGGCACAGGGGAAGAAGATGAGCTCGTCGCATCCGCCCTGCTCGAAGTTCGAGATGTAGCCGTTGACCGTGTCCGCGTCCTTCGCGGCGCTGCCGGCGATGCCCTCGGCCGCCTCGTCGCCCAGCCAGGCGTAGTACGAGAGAAGGGACGCTCGCGCGTTCTCCTCGGCGCTTGGGCCGAGGGAGAAATAGACGAGGGCCATCGTCCTGGGCTTGCCCTTGCGGCCTTGTTCCTTCCAGACCTCGTCGAGCTTCTTCTTGTCATCGGCGAACGCATCCGGCCCGGAGCCGCCCTGTGTCCAGCCGTCGCCGAAGCGGGCCGCGCGCCGGATGGACGCGTCGATGTAGCCCCCGACGAGCAGGGTGGGTCCGTCGCCGACGGGCCGAGGCCCGACCTTCGCTTCGAGCTCGCCGTCGCCGTCCCAGATGGCGCGGATCGTCTCGAGGGCGCGGTCGAGCCAGGCGCCGCGGGTCGACAGGTCGACACCGCTGATCTCGTAGTCGTCCTCGCGCGCTCCGAGCCCGATGCCGAGGACCGCACGGCCGCCACCGGCGAGCGCGTCGAGGGAAAGGATCTGCTTCGCGACCATCGCGTCGTTCTGGCGCAGCGGGCCGAGCATGACGTCCGTAGCGAGGCGGATGCGCTCGGTTACCGCCGCCGCGGCGGAGAGTGCGATCAGGGGCTCGTAGTTGGGATAGACGATCCGGTCGATGGTGCCGAGCGTGGAGAACCCGGCGTCTTCTGCGTCGCGGGCCCAGTCGATGAGCTGTGGGCGAGTGGTGCCCGGCACGACGCTGGGAAGTCCGATTCCGATCTCCATTGCACTCCTCTCGTCGACCTAGAGTTCGCATCTTGGCTGATCCGCAACCTATCGAGTTGATTGCGTGGGCAAGAGAGCTGCTGGAGTCCGAGCGGGTTGGTCGATTGGGGTTGCTGGACTTGGACGGGGGACCGCGGGTGCTGCCGGTGACTTATGCGGTGGCTGAGGGGCGAATCTGGAGCGCGATCGATCAGAAGCCGAAGCGAGCCGGGGAGCCGGCGAGGGTGCGGTTCCTGCGGCGGGACCCGCGGGCGGCGCTCACTGTGGATCGCTACTCGGACGACTGGGAGGAGCTGGCCTGGGTCCAGGTGCTGGGGCGCGTCTCGATCGTCGAGGTGGATGAGGGCCGCGCCGGGCTGGAGGCGCTCAGCGCGAAGTACCAGCAGTACCGGGAGGCGGCGCCGCCGGGGCCGCTGCTGGCTCTGCGGCCGGAGCGGTATCTGTGGTGGCGAGCTTCGGATCCGGAGGGCCGAGGCGGGCGTGGCGGCGACCGCGGCGGGTGATCAGGATCTCGTCCCCGGCGGCGGCGCGTTCCATCCAGTAGCCGAAGTGCTCGCGGAACCGGTGAGCGCCGACGACTACTTCATTGCCGTCGGCTTGAGGAGTGGAGCCAGCCGGGCTCGAACCGGCGACCTTCGCGGTGCCACCGCGACGCTCTCCCAACTGAGCTATGGCCCCAGGGAGTAGATACTTCCTGGCCCAATTTATAGCGGCGCGCTGGCTGTTCCGGGCGCCGATCGCGTGGTGCGGGGCGCGGGGAATGTCAGGAGGGTGTGACGAGAGTGAGCAAGAAGCGCGCTACGCCGCGCGGTCCTGCTC
>JBKPIV010000150.1:0-8928 GCA_046730395.1 Actinomycetota bacterium
GCCGTGCACTGCGTGATCGCCAGCACGAAGACGAGATCGAAGAAGAGCTCGAGCGGCATCACCCGCTCGCCCTCTCGCAGCGCGACCCCGATCCGCGGGAGATGACGCGCCCCCTCCGGCGTAGCCGTGGTCATGGCGCCAATCCTAGGCGCGCTCAAACGCCCTGGCGGGGCGGGCAGGAGGCGCCCCGCTACCCTCGGACGCCGTGATCAGCACCAACCAGTTCAAGAACGGCACCCACATCGAGGTGGATGGGGCGATCTACCGGATCCTCGAGTTCCAGCACGTGAAGCCCGGGAAGGGAGGGGCGTTCGTGCGCACGAGGCTTCGCAAGCTCGATGACGGGTCGGTGCAGGACAAGACGTTTCGCGCGGGGGAGAAGTTCCGTCCCGTGCGAACCGAGACCAGGCGGATGCAGTACCTCTACGACTCCGGGGACGCCGCCGTGTTCATGGACAACTCCAGCTACGACCAGCTCGAGCTCTCCGGGGACGTGGCCGGCGATGCGATGCGGTGGGTGGTGCCGAACTCCGAGGTCGAGGTGCTGTTCGTCGACGAGCGCCCGGCAGGGGTCCAGGTGCCGAGCGCGGTCGAGATGGCGGTTACCGAGACCCAGCCAGGCGTGAAGGGCGACACCGCGTCGGGCGGAGGGACGAAGCCGGCGACGCTCGAGTCGGGCGTCGCGGTCGAGGTGCCGCTGTTCGTCAACGAAGGCGACCGGGTGCGGGTGGACACTCGGACCGCCGAGTACGTCTCCAGGGCGTAGGCCCGCTCGATGCGCCGCTCCGATCAGCGCCGCGCGGTGGTGTTCGCCCTCTATCAGCGCGACGTCACCGGCCGCTCGCTCGACGAGTCGCTCGCCACCGCCCCCCAGTTCGCGCGCGAGCTCGTGGAGGGGGTGGAGGCGCATCGCGGCGAGCTCGACGAGGAGATCGGCCGGCTCGCGCGGGGCTGGAGCCTGGAGCGAATCGCGGCGCTCGAGCGGAGCATCCTCCGCGTTGCCCTCTACGAGCTTCGCCACCGCGACGACATTCCCCCGGAGGTCGCGATCGACGAGGCGGTAGCCCTGGCGAAGGAGTACTGCGGCGCCGAGGCGCCCGGATTCGTGAACGGCATCCTCGGAGCCGCGGCGAGGGCGGAGCGGGCGTGACCCCATGTACCGTTTTCCGCCATGGGTGAGGTGCAGGAGCTCGCCGAGCGGCTTCGCGAGATCGCGAGCCGGCTGCGGGACCCCGACCTGCCCGACGAGCAGGCCGAGGCCCTGGCCCGTGAGGCCGCGGAGCTCGTGGGCAAGGCCAGCGCCGAGATCGAGACGGCTCTGCGTGACCTGAGCGCCGAGGCCGGCCCGTGAGCCCGGGAACGAATGAGAACGTGAGCGACCCGGGTCCCTCGGCGGCCGCGACCAGCACCTACCCGGACGACCTGCGGGAGCTGATCGACGGCTATCTGGCCGGGCTTCGCTTCTCGACGATCGCCGACACCGCGAAGCTCGAGGAGGCGATGCGCTACTCGCTGCTCGCCGGCGGCAAGCGGATTCGCCCCGTGCTGACCCTGGCCACCGCCCGCTCGCTGGGCCATGACCCGGCGTCGGTCCTACCGGCGGCCGGCGCGATCGAGCTGATCCACACCTACTCCCTGATCCACGACGACCTGCCGGCGATGGACGACGACGAGCTCCGCCGTGGCCGACCTACCTCGCACGTGGTCTACGGAGAGAACGTCGCGATCCTCGCCGGCGATGGGCTCTTCGCCGAGGGCGTGCGGCTGTTCGCCGAGAAACAGGAGGGCGAGCCACAGGCGATCCTCGCCGCGCTCGCGGAGCTGCTCGCCGCGATCGGCGTCGACGGGATGGTGGGAGGCCAGTTCATGGACGTGACCACGGAAATGCCCGCAGCGTCACCGACCGCGGCTCCGGGAGGGGCGGGGTCGGGGGTCGCCGACGATCTCCGGCGCCTGCACGCCCTGAAGACGGGGCGGCTGATCGCGGCCAGCGTCGGGGTGGCCCTGATCCTCGACGGACTCAAAGAAACTGAGACAATCCCGTACCGCCGTTTTGCGGACGAGCTGGGTGTTCTGTTCCAGATCGTCGACGACATCCTCGACGTGACCGGATCCGATGAAGAATTGGGAAAGCCGCACGGGAGCGACGAGCGTCACGGAAAGCTCACCTACGTGAGCCTCTTCGGCCTCGAGCGCGCCCGCGAGCTGGCGGCGGAGTCCTACCGGAACGCGCAGGAGGCGCTCTCGGCGGTGAGCGGCGACCCGCGCGATCTGGGCCAGATCACGGAGTTCATCTACACGAGGCAGTCATGAGCGAAGGAAGCGAGGAGCAGGCGGCGAGCGGCAAGCGGCTCGATCAGATCAGCGGCCCGGCGGATCTCAGGGCCATGAGCGACAAGGAGCTCCAGGCGCTCGCCCAGGAGATCCGCGAGCTGATCATCGACACGATCGGCGAGATCGGAGGCCACTTCGGCGCCAACCTCGGCGCGTGCGAGCTCGCGGTGGCGCTCCACAGCCTGCTCGACTCGCCCCGCGACAAGATCCTCTGGGACGTCGGCCACCAGGCCTACCCGCACAAGGTCCTGACGGGCCGCCGCGATCGCCTGAACACGATCCGTCAATACGGTGGCCTGGCGCCCTTCTGTTCGGTGTTCGAGTCCGAGCACGACATCATGGGCGCCGGCCACGCGTCGACGTCCATCGGCTACGCCGTGGGGCTGAAGGAGGCGATGCGGAAGGGCATCGGGGAGGACGGCAACGTGGTGGCGGTGATCGGCGACGGCGCGCTCACCGGGGGCGTCGCCTACGAGGCGCTTCACAACGCGGGCGGGCTGGAGACCCCGATCGTGATCGTCCTCAACGACAACGGGATGTCGATCTCGCCGAACGTCGGCGCCCTCGCGCGCTACTTCCAGCGCTTCCGGCTCAACCCGAAGCTGTACCACGCCCGCGAGGACGTCGAGGAGGCGCTGACCCGGCTCCCGCTCGGGCTGGGGTCGCAGCTCGAGCGCGTCGGCCCCGAGATCAAGTCGGCGATCAAGGCATACGCGGCGCCCGGGCTGCTGTTCGAGGAGCTCGATCTGGCCTACGTGGGCGTGATCGACGGCCACGACGTCGCCGCGTTGCGACGGGTGATCGGCAAGGCGTTGAAGGCGCAGCGGCCGGTCGTGGTCCACATCCACACCGTCAAGGGCAAGGGGTTCACCGCCGCCGAGGAGGGCGGCCTCGAGGGGATGGAGAAGTGGCACGCGGCGAAGCCGAAGTCGATCGTCGATCGCCAGCCGGCCGACCAAAAGAAGCCCGCGCCGGTGAGGGAGACGGACTCGCCGCCCACGATCGCTCCGGAGAAGCTCGAGAAGCCACCGCCGCCCTCGCCGCCGCAATACACGGCGGTGTTCGCGGACGCGATGGTCGCGGAGGCCAAGCGAGACCGGCGCGTCATCGGGATCACCGCCGCGATGGCGGGGGGCACCGGACTCAACAAGCTGTGCAAGGAGGTCCCGGAGCAGTACTACGACGTCGGCATCGCGGAGCAAGACGCGGTGCTGTTCGCGGCGGGGCTCTCTTTGCAGGGCGCGAAGCCCGTGTGCGCGATCTACTCCACCTTCCTCCAGCGCGCCTTCGACCAGATCGTGCACGACGTCTGCCTCCAGAAGCTGAACGTCGTCTTCGCGATGGACCGCGCGGGCCTGGTCGGCGACGACGGGCCCACCCACCACGGCGCCTTCGACGTCTCTTACTTCCGCCCGCTTCCCAACGTGGTGTTGATGGCGCCGCGCGACGAGGCGATGCTGGTCCACATGCTGCGGACCGCCCTGGCGCACGAGGACGGCCCGATCGCCTTCCGCTATCCGCGCGGCGCCGCGGAGGGCGCGCCGCTTCCCGACCACCCGCAGGAGATCCCGATCGGCCGCGGCGAGCTCCTGGCGGAGGGCGAGCGGGTGGCGCTCTTGGGCTACGGCTACGGCGTCCAGGTGGCCCTTCGCGCCGCGGGGCTCCTCGGCGAAAACGAGCTCCGCGTCACGGTGGCGGACGGCCGCTTCGCGAAGCCCCTCGACGCCGAGCTGGTTCAGCGCCTCGCCCGCGAGCACGAGCTGGTGGTGACGATCGAGGAGAACGTCCTGCCGGGAGGCTTCGGCGCCGCGGTACTCGAGCACCTCGAGGACTCCTTCGCCGACCCGCAGTCGCGTGCGAGGGTGGTACGTATCGGGCTTCCCGATCGCTACGTCACGCACGGCAAGCCTGCGCTCCTTCGCGAGGAGGTCGGCTTCACGGGCGAGGTCGTCGCCGAGCGGGTGCTGAGCGCCCTCGGCATTCGCGAGCCGGTCCCGGGCTGATCGCCGGCCGCATCGGGCTCGTAGCCCCGGCGAGTGGGAGGCACTACGGGTTGCGCCGATCGGCCGGCGGGGCGCGAGTCAGCTGGCTGACAGTCGATCACTGACAGGCGGGGATGAACGCGGCCGCGGTTGGCGTCTCTACTCCTTGAAGACACCATCAGGCGGGCGATCCGGTTCGCCCCCTTAACCAAAGGAGGAAGCAATGACGCTCAGCCGAAACGCCTGGATCGCGATCGGAGTCCTCGCGGTCGCGGCGATCGTCGTGATCGTTCTCGTCGTCTCCGGTGGCGGCGGGGGTGGCGGCGGATACTAGGGGCCGATGCGGGCTATCCGCGCGCGGATGACGCCTGGGCAGCGTCGCCTTTTTGTAGAAGTGCGTTTCCGCCGCCGTGGGCCCGTTTCGCCAAATGAGGTGGCGAAACGCGCCCGTCGCGATGAAATTTCGATGCCGAGTGGCCATGGACCACCGGCCTTCAGAGCCTTGGATCGCCCGTTGCCCGGCGGGAATCTGGTACGGCCCCCGCCCCTCGTGAAGGCGACGTGACAGACGCGAGCAGCCCTCGTTACAGCCCGTGACTCACGCCTCACGCGCGGAGCGCGAGGCTTGATGCATGACTCATGTGGCCCGCGCGATCGAAGCGGAACATCAATTTCGTCAACTGCTCGACCACGGCGGCCTGCCGCAGCCGGACACGGTTGAGTACCGCGAGACCGAGGTTGCGTTCTTCTGGCACGAGTCGAAGGCGGCGGTCGTGGTCGAGCTGGACGACGCATCAGGACCGAAGCGGCACGGCAACCGCGGCGAGGGTTGAGCGAACATTCTCGGGTTCGAAACGAACCTGCTCGTGTGTGAACCGCACCCGGTCTGAGGCAGCGGCCGCCCCACCGCCAGGTCGATGAGGGTGCATATCACGGTCGTGACCGGGATTCCGCGGTGGGTCGTGAGACCGCCGGGGCGGGGATCCGCGCGGCGGTTACGGCGATCCCGGGGACCCTCCGGGCCGCACGAGCAGGTAGGGAGATATCAATCAGTTCCAACCGCTCGTCCCCGATCTCCCACAGGGCGCCGGCGCTCTGGTGGCTGAGGGCGACGTCGGGGCCACAGCGAAGGACGGCAGCCATCCAAAGTCCGCAGCGGGAAATTTGAGGCCGGCCCACGGCGTAGACCCCCTGGAGGACTGGGTGCAACCGGCCGTTGCGAATTCTCTGCTTGATCGCACCTGATGAGAGGCCGAGCTGGATTAGCTGGCTGCGGGCGACTACGCCATGCTGTGTACCCGCGAGCTCCAGCACGTCCCGCCGGGAAACCTGAAGGCCTTTGGGGGCCATCGACCCCAAAAGGCTTCAGAAGACCAAGTTCGCCCCCTACCCAGCCCATCAACGGTTTGGGTGTGGCCCCGGCCGCAGGGGCCACCGGGGCGTGCTGTCAGCCCAGCCGCTCCCGTAGCCAGAGAGCGTTGCGGGGTGCGAAGGCCTCCCAGTCGTTGTTGAAGTAGGCGTATACCTCCACCTCCTTGCGCCATGAGGAGATCCGCCGACGCCATTCCTCCAGCTCGCGCTCGGAGTAGTTGCCGCGGCGACCCCGATTACCGCGGTGGAAGCGGATGTACGTCCAGCTGGCGGTCATCTCGTGGGTCTGGAAAGGGCGCTCGGGGTCATCGCCGATCACGAGCGCGACCCGGTGGCGTCGGAGGAGGTCGTAGACGTCGGGGGCGAACCAGCTCTCGTGACGAAACTCGAAGCAGTGACGCCCCTTCGGCAACTGATCCAGCGCAGCGCCGAGCCGATCGTCGTCGCGCTGGAAGTTCGCGGGGAGCTGCCACAGGACGGGCCCCATCTTGGGCGAGTCGGCAAGTGGCTTGATCGCGCTGAAGTACCGGCGGACCCCTTGTCGCATCTCGCGAAGGCGCTTTACGTGCGTGAGGTAGCGGCTTGCCTTCACCGCGAAGCGGAACCCGCGCGGCGTTTGGTCCACCCAGCCTGAGACCGCGGATCGCGACGGCAAGCGGTAGAAGGTGTTGTTGACCTCGACCGTGTCGAAGAGCTCCGCGTAGCGCTCCAGCCAGCGCTTGGTAGGGAGCTTGTCCGGATAGATCGCGCCGCGCCAGTCGCGGTAGTTCCAGCCCGAGCAGCCGATGTGCACGGCTTTGGCCACGACCTGAACCTACCCCGGCGCGGATCGCCGATGCGGGGATCGGGAAGGGCGAGCCGGCGTCAGGCGGGCACCCGCTCCGGCGGCACCCGCCGCCGCGCGGGCTCGTGGCGCTCGCCCGTGGGGGTGGGGCTGGCGCCCTCGGTCAGCGGCCGGCCGCAGAGCAGCTGATAGACGGCGTTGTTCGCGACCTCGAACGAGTTTCTGGCGGCGCGGAGGTACAGGCGCCACACGCGCACGCGCTCGGTTCCCGCGATGCGGACGGCCTCGTCCAGATGCTCGTCGAAGCGGGCCGTCCAGTGGCGCAGGGTCTCCGCGTAATCGGTGTGGAGGTTTTCGACGTTCAAGGTCTCGAACCCGGCGCGCTCGAACGCCAGGAGCATCCGCGAGAGGTTGAGGAGCTCGCCGTCGGGAAATACGTAGCGGTTCGAGAAGTCGCCGCCGATGTGGACGCCCCGCTTAACCGACGGCACATAGGCGATGCCATGGTTAAGGACCCGCCCGCCCGGCTCCAGCACGCTGGCGATCCGCGCCGCGTATTCGTCGATGTGCCTCTCGCCGACGTGCTCGACCATGCCGATGCTGGCGACCGCGTCGAACCGCTCCTCCCTCAGATCGCGATAGTCCATCACTCGGATCTCGACCCGATCGGCCACGCCCGCCTCGCGCGCTCGCTCGCGCGCGAGCTCGGCCTGCGGCTCCGAAAGGGTGATCCCCCATGCCGAGGCGCCGTGCTCGCGCGCGGCGTGGATCGCGAGGCTTCCCCAGCCGCAGCCGATGTCGAGCATCCGCATCCCGGGCTCGAGCTCGAGCTTTTGGCAGATCAGCTCGAGCTTCGCCCGCTGTGCATCCTCGAGCGTCTGCGTTCCCTCCTCGAACAGGGCGCAGCTGTAGGTCATGGTCTCATCGAGAAAGAGGGAGAAGAACTCGTTCGAGACGTCGTAGTGATGGCGCACGGCCTCTGCGTCCCGCCGCTTCGTGTGCAGGCGCCGCCGCGGGCGAAGCTCTGCTGCCGGCGGCTTCGGGAGACGTGCGAACCCGGCCGCGCGCAGCGCCGCCCGCGCCAACCGCAGGCGCTCGAGGAAGCCCACGGAGGGTGCCCGCCAGCGGCCGAGTAGCGCGACGATCCCGTCGAGGTCGTCGGCGTCGACCTCCCCGCACACGTACGCGCGGCCCAGTCCGAGCTCCCCGGGCGCTCGAAGCAGGTGGCCGATCGCCCGCGGCGAGCGAACCGTCAACGTCGGGCCGTGGCGCGTGGAGGGCACGCGAGAGCCGTCCCACAACTCGATCGTGAACGGGCGATCGGGGAATGCCCGCTCGATCCCGCGACGGAGGGAATCGGTGCGCGAGCCCGGCACGGGCCCGAGCCTAGCTCAACGCCAGGCCGGGCACACCGTCCCGCGACCCCGAGGAAGGTTCGCGCTACGCCCAGAAAGGCCACGTGGCCCAGAGTCAGCTTGCGAACGACTCCGTTCCGCGCGGGGTTGACTCTCGGCCGGAGCCCATCTAGCGTGCGCTCGAAATCAGCTGGTATCGGGAACGGAGGAATGATGAGGATCCATCTCAGCGTCATGAACGAGTCCACCGTCGTCGACGACGACCAAGTCCAGACGATCGCCGACGCACTGCAGGAGCAGGTGAATCGCGACTTTCATCCGACCTGGGGCATGGACTGCCACCTGAAGTTCTTCCCCAAGGGCGAGACCCCGGAGGCGGGATCGTGGTGGCTCGTCTTCCTGGACGACTCAGACCAGGCTGGAGCGCTCGGCTACCACGACCTGACCCCCGACCAGCATCCGCTGGGCAAGGTGTTCGCCAAGACCGACCAGAAGTTCGGGCTTCAGGCGAGCGTCACGGCGTCCCACGAGCTCATGGAGATGCTGGGCGATCCATACATCAACCTCACGGCGCTCGATCCAAAGACCCTGCGCATGTACGCGTACGAGACCGCCGACGCCGTCGAGGCCGACGAGCTGGGTTACGAGATCAACGGCGTGATGATGTCCGACTGGGTGACCCCACACTTCTTCGACCGTGAGGCCGCCGGCAGGCCTGGGATCAAATTCGACTTCCAGGGCCACCTGAGTGAGCCGTTCTCGCTTGCGAAGGGCGGCTACCTGAGCTACATCGACCTTCGCGACGTCAAGAAGGGATGGCAGCAGGAGCAGGCCGAGCGGACGCCCGGCTCGCGGCAGCCCGAGTTCCCGTCCGGGTCGCGGCGCGAGATGAGGGTGCGCGAATCGAAGGTCCTCGGCGAGCACCACAAGGAGAAAAAGCCGGGGCTCGTGCGCAGCACGGCGCGCTCGGAGGTCGCGAGCGCCTAGGCCGGAAGAGGCCCAGGGCCGTCCCTCTCCGGCTCGCAGGAGCCAAGCATCACCTGAGCAACAGAGAATCCCCCCGCCGAAGCGGGGGGATTCTCAGGGGTACAGGGAGGAGAGA